>QHBM01000044.1 GCA_003244145.1 Chthoniobacterales bacterium | reverse complement strand
TGAACAGATCGGCAACGGATGCCGCTGAAGTCATTCCGCGATTATCCGAGACTCCGCGAGTTTGCACCAGAGCCCGTCGATCCATGAAATGGAGACGACCGATTCGGAAACGGGCGATTTGAACGTAATCGTCGAGACGCCCAAGGGCAGCCGCAATAAATTCAACTTCGATGAGAAACACGGAATATTCAAACTTGGCGGCGTGCTGCCAGAAGGTGCCGTCTTTCCGTTCGAGTTCGGATTTATTCCCTCAACGCTAGGGGAGGACGGCGATCCGCTCGATATCGTCGTTCTAATGGATGCACCTACGTGTGTGGGTTGTCTCGTTACGGCGAGAGCGATTGGCGTGATCGAGGCTGATCAGACCGAGAATGGGGAAACGAAGCGCAACGACCGGCTAATTGCCGTTGCGGTGCACGCCCATCTGCATGCTGACTTAAAGTCGCTCGAAGATATCAGCCCCAAGCTGGTCGACGAGATGGAGCACTTCTTCGTTTCGTACAACCAGATTAAGGGAAAGGTGTTTCAAGCCGCTTGGACGGTTTGGCCCCAAGCGCGCTTGGAAGTTGATCGAAACGGGAGAGGAGAAGTTTCGGGAGAAGAAAAAAAGGGAACAGTGACAACCCGGCGCGCCTCTCTTCCTGGCACGTCCAATCCCCCTACACTGGCGGCCGGTTCACTCCGGAACACACGCGTGTGCGCGACCTTACATCGCGCACGTGCCCGATTTGCTAACTTCGGCTCATGCCTCAAGAACATTCGCAACCAAATCGTCCGGGACACGAATCGGAGATGGATCGTAAGCCCGTCTCCCAAGATTCGAAACATCGCGGGAGCGGGAAGCTGGAAGGCAAAGCTGCCATAATTACGGGCGGCGATAGCGGAATTGGGCGCGCTGTAGCGATCGCCTTCGCGAAAGAAGGCGCCGACATCGCCATCGTATACCTCAACGAACACGACGACGCGGAGGAAACCAAGCGGCTGGTAGAAGAAAAGCGAGGCCGCTGCCTTTTGATCGCCGGAGACGCCGGTGGGGAAGAGTTTTGCCGGAAGGCGGTCGAACAGACCGTGAACGAATTGGGCAAGCTCGACGTTTTGGTGAACAACGCCGCCGAGCAGCACCCGCAAGAGAGCATTGAGGATATCACGGCGGAGCAACTCGAGAGAACTTTCAGTCTTGTCCAATGCAAGATGAGCCTGAAGTTGAAGTTTGTTTCCAACACAAGATGAGCCTGAACGGGGAAAGGTCGCGCATGCTGGGGATTGATCATACGCATGCAAGCGGGAGAGAAGCTGAACCTGGAGCAGATTCGGACGTTGTTGGAGGCTACCGGGGAGGTTCAGTTCGCGGGGCAGAACCGGGATGAGATTTATGGGTGGGTGACGCAGATGCTGTGCCATCAAGAGTACTTTCGACAGAGGCGTCCGGTGCGTGGTTTGCTGCGGCAGTACGCGGTGCGGATGACCGGGCTCAGCCGGGCGCAGGTGACGCGCCTGATCGGCCGGTATCGAGGTTGCGGGGAAGTAAAACCGGCGAAGTACCGCCGGCATGGGTTCGCGCGCCGCTTCACGAATGCCGACATCGCGCTGCTGGCGACCGTGGACGAAGCGCACGAGACGCTCAGCGGGCCGGCGACGAAGCGCATCCTGGAGCGCGAGTTTCAACAGTACGGCAAATGCGAATATGAGCGGCTGTCCACGATTTCCACCGGCCATCTGTATAATCTGCGCAAGACGCGCGCGTACCGCCAACGGCGAGTGCGCTTCGAGGCGACGCACGGCATTTGCATTCCCATCGGAGAACGGCGGTGCCCGAAGCCGGAAGGCCAACCCGGATACCTGCGTGTGGACACCGTGCATCAGGGCGACCGGGAGGGCCAGAAAGGGCTGTATCACGTCAACGCGGTGGACGAGGTCACGCAATGGCAAATCGTCGGAGCCACGGCATTCATCAGCGAAGCGTGGCTAATGCCGGTGCTGGAGGCGATGCTGGAGCAGTTTCCGTTCACGATTCGGGGTTTTCACTCGGACAACGGCAGCGAGTTCATCAATGGGACGGTGGCGAAGCTGCTGAACAAGCTGTTGATTGAACAGACCAAGTCGCGACCGCGGCGCTCGAACGACAACGGACTGGTGGAGGCGAAGAACGGAGCCGTGATTCGCAAGCATATCGGATACGGCCACATTGCGGCGGAACATGCCGGGAAGATGGAAGATTTTTACGAGCGGCACTTCAACCGTTACTTGAACTTTCATCGGCCCAGCGGACAACCGGAACTGGTGACGGGAGAGAAGGGAAAACAGAAGCGTATTTACCGGCGATATGCGACGCCATGGGAGGTGTTGCAAGGTATACCGGAAGCGCCCAAGTATCTGAAAGCGGGCCAGAGTCTGGAGGCGCTGGGGAGGATTGCGGGCGCGGTGAGCGATACCGAATGCGCCCGGAGAATGCAGGAGGCGAAGCGCAAACTGTTTGGCCAAATCGAACCCGAGAGGAGAAGCGCGTGAGAGCGAAAGAACTGCGAAAATGCCGTGGGGTGGAAAACGAAGGAAAACCAAAACCAGGTTTCCCGTCTTTTTCCACCGCACTTGGAAATCGCCGTCGCGATTTCCACATTCCCGCAGTTCCGCGCGGGCGCAGGCAGGAGAAAAGTGGAAATCCGAAAACAGGATTCCCACTTTCCCTCTGCCTCGAATTCCTTGCGTTAACAAAATCAACAAATCGAAACAAAGGAGACCAGAGCGCACGATTTCACCCTCGTTCAGGCTCATCTTTCAATTGGAAAATGCTCTTTCCGGACGAACATTTTCTCGTACTTTTTTATGACGAAAGCCGCGCTCAAGCACCTGAAGAAGGACAGCGCGATCGTCAACACGACATCCGTCACGGCGTATAAGGGCAGCTCGAAGCTATTGGATTATAGCTCCACGAAAGGCGCAATCATTGCGTTCACTCGCTCTCTTTCCATGAGCCTCGCCGAAAAGGGAATTCGCGTGAACGGCGTTGCCCCCGGGCCGATTTGGACTCCGCTCATCCCTTCGACATTTCCGAAAGAGAAGGTTGAGAAATTCGGGGAGAACGTGCCGATGAAGCGGCCCGGCCAGCCGGAAGAGGTCGCGCCCTGCTACGTTTTCTTGGCCTCCGACGATTCGTCTTACATGTCCGGACAGGTGCTGCATCCGAACGGCGGGGAAGTAGTGAACGGATAGGTGCTGGCCTAGGCTAGCAGCAAACACTCGGCAGGTGTAACTACGGTAAGCTGGCTCAAAATTGCCGGGTCGTCGAAAACGTGATCTTTCGTGATGTTTTTCTACCTTCCATCCGGTCGTTGATGTGATCAAAGTGCGGCCTGCGGGGCTTTGGGCGGGAAAGAAGCACCAAAATGGGAGAGCGGGTCGGGAGTGGGAAAACAGGGGGGAGAGCGCGATATCGGGGGAGATCTCGCTTGATGGCCGCGCGGACGCGATTGGATGTCTATTAGCGCTAAGAAATCCTTTCAGTTCGGCAACCGAGCCGGGAACACTCGCGGTCCGGCTCTCCAGAATTGCCCGTCGCTGTTCAAAGAACACTATTTTCCGCGAAAATATCCCTTCACCTGCGTTTTGAAGGCTTTAACATCGTATATCGCGTGAACTTCAATAACCCGGGTGCGGTTTTCGGGACCGCTCAGTTCGGTGTCATCTTCAACACTGGACCCGCGAGCGTCCTTCAGATTGGAGCGACTTTGTCAAGCCCCTCAGGTTGAATCGTTAATTTTCGGACCATTTCTCTCGTCTTCTGGTTGAGCTGGTCCGTTTGTTTAAGCACCCCCTCGGCGGGAGCGCTGGGAGCTTATCCTTACGCAAACGCTGCTCCCCAGCATGCGATGGGATCCCCCGCGTGCTACTTTCGTGACAAGCATTCAATGTGATTGGCGACAATTAGAATTACCGGGCCCGTGTTGCCTCAACGAGAAATGTTACCCAGCAGGTAGTCGTCGCAAACTCTGCTTGCCGGAGTAACGGAGGCAAGTGTCGGATCAAAGAACTCGATTTAACGTCCCAGCCTGCGCAGCAGGCGACCGATTGTGGTCCTGTTAACCTACATTGGGTAACATTCCCGTGAGGCAACGGCTCTGCTGCCGGTAACAAATTAGGTGAGGCAATGCGAACTCGTGGCCACGGTTATAAAGGACATCGACAGACGCGCAACTCCGCTTGGGGTGCCGCCGCGAGGCGATTTTGCAAACACATGGTTCCAGAAATCCGGCTTCGCGCTACGGGGTATTGGGAGTTTCCCCTCCGGTCACACCATAGCGGCGTTTTCGGTTGCTACCGTGACCGCCCGCCGATACGGCAATCATCGCTGGGTTCCATATGCATCTTACGGCATGGCTGCATTGGTTGGGTTTTCTAGGGTCACGCTTTCCGGACATTTTGTCTCGGACGTGTTCCTGGGCGGCGTCCTTGGTTATTCCATCAGCCGCTACACTGTCTTGCGGCAGTAAGAACTGTTCTCCGTGCGGTTTGCATGACCGCCCACCTAGTGGGCACAGCGGCCAGATCACCGTCTCGGGGCGGCTCTCCGCGAGAATTCGTGGAACACCGCAAATTGGTGTCGTATATCCACTAATCGCCTTTTCCGCTGCCGCCGCGCGAATGGGCTGTCTGAGCGTGCGAGCCGCGGCGATGAAGCAAACAGCTACTGCAGGAAGCCCACCGGCTCCATACAAAAATGAGAACCGGAATTTGTTTCTATCCAGGCCCGCCGTTTTTTCGACCGCTTCCCGAAATCCCAGATCGCCAGCGCGAATACCGATCAAACCACCGCCTGACCTGTCGTATTCGAGGATGCGGTACCGCAAGCCCATCGGGTCCAGCGCTCCTCTGCGGAGCGCATCTTTTCGAATTTTCCGGAATTCCGGCAATGCCAGTGCGAGCGAGTCGAGGGGTTCCATGCAAGCTGGTGTCCTGAAGAGCTAAATGGTTTCAGCAAAATTCCGCTTAAGCTTGGGGTGGCCTTGTCGGCATGTTAAAAATACGGCTCTTTGTTCCGTTTACCCGGAACGGGCGCCCGGATTGCCGTCACAATACGTCACTCCATGGCGTATTTATGAAACGGTGTACTTAGCTATCCTGTTTGTGACAGAACCCGTAAACCGTATTGGTCGATTTGGAGAAAACCCGAGAAATCCAAAAGGTTGCTGTAATTAGAGCCAGGTGCAAGGAAAATGGCATCGCGATCAATAGCAACGGCGCTCTCGGGACGATTCACTGAGGACTGCTTCGTCCGCATGCTCCTCGAAACGTGATTTCCCAATCTTCGTATGTCGGAAAGAAGAGCCGTCTCAAGCTGATGGACCTGCCGTCGGCGCTCCACTCCGGATTAGCTGCAATACCCCCTTTTGTCGAATACTCAGGGTAGCCTTTCTCTCTGAAATGCGTGAGCTGTGTCAGCGAGCCGTTGCGGTCCATCAACATAAATTCGGTTTTGATTGAAAGGACCTTGGACGAATTTGGTTCACGGCGGTAAGGATACGAGCTCATGAAAACGATCTTTGTCCCGTCCGGGGAAAAGCGGCCGTGTTCGTCCCACACGGTAGGCGAGTTGGTGAGATTGGTCAGCGCACCGGTGTTGATATTGAGGACATATTGATCCATTCCCTCGGCGTGCTTTTGAATCGACCCACTCAACAGCAATGACTCATTGTCGGGACTAAAATTACCGGGTTCGTTCCAGTCCATTCCCGCAGGCGTTATATTTCTTGGGTTCACCAGTTCCGGTGCGCCGTTCCTTTCGACGAAATCCGCCAGCATTACTTTCCACTTGCCAAATGTGTAACGGAACACGTTGCCGTCCACAATCTGCGACCAAACGGCTCTTGTGCCGTCTGGCGTAAATGCGGGCCCCGTGTAGCCGTCTGGAACTCCCGGCTTTCCGGATTGGAAATCGGTTAATTGGCGCCATTGAGTTCCATCGGAAGACAAAGCATACATGTTTGTCCATATGCCGTTTTGCAGTTGGCCTTCTACATATTTCCGGCTTAGTCCCAAAAGAGGAGGCGGAGAATAGCGATCTCGCTCCACGGCGAGGAAAATCCATCGGCCCGAAGGGTGCCACCGCGGCTGCATCTTTTGACGGTTTGGCTTCGGACCACCTGGGCGCTGTGTGCAGGTTAAACAGGTAATGTTCGCGCTTTCGTTGTTCCCGGCGTAAATCTGGGCGACGCCATTTGAGTCTTCTTTGTTAACGACGAATCTGCTTCCATTGGGAGAATAGACCTTGAAACCCTGTGAGGCGCTATTTGCCAGTTTCAGAACGTCGCAAGGGTTTTGCTGTGACGGATTTTGGGGAAATGCTGAAGGAAGGAAAAACGCGCTTACTAGTGCTAGCGTCGAAGCGCGTCGCTGCAATAGGCCGCTCTTCATCGCTCTGTAGACCGTTCCTGCCAAACCTGGTCCAGGCAAGCTACCACGCGATCAGTGTACCTGTTCCAGGAGTATTCCTGAGCAAGTGCGTGATTGCGCTTCCCCATTTCTTTGCACTTGAGCGGATCATTCCAAAGCTCTTGAATAGCGTCGCGCAGTCCCCTTGCATCCCCGGCCGCAACTCGGATGCCTTCGAACGGAAGCGGCACCGAAGAGATGATCGCGCACCCCGAAGCCATGGCCTCCACAAGGGCGATTCCGAATGTCTCTCCCTTAGACGGGAACAGAAAGATGCGGGCACGTCTGAACATTTCCTCCAGGGGGCGGCCTCGCTGAAAAAGGAACGAACTCCACGTTCGCCGGGGCTTTCCGGCGAGGATCCCAGCCCGAAAAGCAGGTAAACAGCCGTGATAAGTGGCGGTCAGGATAATGTCGGCATTCTGTGCTGCGCTGACTTCCTCCCGGCGCAGCGGACTGGTACTCAACACGTTAACGTCATGCCCGCGTTGCGCAAGGAAGCTCGACAACTCCGAAATAACCGCTCCGATCCGCGGCGAACATACGGCCAGCAGTGTGAGTTTTCGGCAGAGA
>QHBM01000127.1 GCA_003244145.1 Chthoniobacterales bacterium | reverse complement strand
CGCTCGCGGCTTGGGGATTGGATGCGCTCACGGCTTACGCGGCTGCGTTTCTGCCGCGGGCTGACGAAATCCGAATTAGCACTCAAGTGATGCTCTTCACCGCGGCAGTTTCGTTGCTCACCGGATTGCTTTTCGGTTCGTGGCCGAGGGTGCCGGGAACTGGCGCGATCTTCGGTACGCTCAAAGACGGCGCGCGCGGCGCGGGCACGCACGGCGGTCGCCTGCGCGGGATGCTCATCATTGGCCAGGTCGCGATCTCCGTCCCGCTGCTGGTCGGCGCCGCTTTGGCCGCGCGCAGCCTTCTGCAATTGCAGCAGGTCGATCCCGGCGTGGAAACGAATCGAGTCCTGGCCGCGAACTTGAGTTTGAATTTTACTCGCTACGACAACTTCGAGAAGCGCCTCGATTTTTGGGACCGCAACATGAACGAGATCGCGCGCCTGCCAGGTGTCGAAGCCATTGCGGTTTCCGGCAGCGTGCCGCTGAACGGTCTGGCAAACAATCCGACGACGTTTGCGATCGATCACCGTGAGGTGCAGCCGAACGCGCCTTCCGCAGCCGCCTTCGTTCTGATCAGCAGCGAAGATTATTTCAAGACAGTTGGCCAGCCGTTGCTGCGCGGGCGTGTTTTCACGAGCGGCGATACGCAACAAGCGCCGCAGGTCGCCATCGTGAACCAGTCGCTCGCGAGTCGTTTCTGGCCGGCGGAAGATCCGGTCGGTCGGCGGATCACTTTCGACAACGGCACGACGTGGACCACGATCGTTGGCGTGGTGGCCAACGCGCGCCAGCAAATCGACGCGCCGCCGCAGGACGAAATCCATCTTCCACTTCGCGCCGGCAACGCCTTGACCGCCGGTTCGCTAATGGTCCGGGTCCATGGCGCGCCGGGAATGCTTCGCAAGGAACTACGCGAAGCCATTCGCCGCGTCGATCCGCAACAGCCCGTTACGCGGATCGAGACGCTCGAGCAGGTGCGCACGCGCGCTCTCGCTTCACCCACGTTAATCGCGACCTTGCTCGGACTGTTCGCTCTATTGGCGCTCGTCATCACCGCCGCAGGAATAGGAGGCGTCCTGGCCTTTTCCGTCAACCAACGTACGCAGGAAATCGGCATTCGGATGGCGCTCGGAGCGAGCCGCGGCGCTGTCTTGAAGATGGTGCTTCGCCAAGGGCTCACGCTGGTTCTGCTCGGGCTCGCGGGAGGAACGATCGGCGCGTTGTTTCTCGTTCGGTTGATGAAAGAGGTGCTCTACGGCGTTTCTCCGACCGATCCGCTGACGTTCATCGCGGTCGTTGTCGTGCTGCTGAGTGTCGCCGTGGTCGCGTGCCTTATGCCCGCGCGGCGTGCCACGCTGGTCAACCCGATTACCGCTCTCCGGGCCAACTGATATTTCATCTCTCAACCAAATGCACTCTATGAATAGACGACGATTTCTCACTGCCACCGCGACCCTCGGCAGCGCCATGGCCACGTTACCCGCAACCGGCGCGTTCTCCGCGCCTAACGAGTCGAACACTTCGGAAGTAAAAGGATTGGCCACGGAAAAATCCAAACTGACGCCGCCAGCCCACGGCAGCATTCCTGTCGCAATCCTCATTTCGGAAAATCTGAACGTGATCGACTTCTCCGGGCCGTGGGGCGTGTTCGAAAGCGTCTCGCTGCCGGATGCGACGGAACCGCCATTTCGTTTGTGCACCGTTTCGGAAAAGTCGGACGTCGTTATTTCCGGCAGCGGCCTGAAGCTCATGCCGCATTACACTTTCGCCAACGTGCCCGAGATGAAGGTCGTCGTGATCCCGGCCCAAAAAGGCTCCGATGCAATGATCGAGTGGCTGCGCAAAGTGGCGCCGAGCGCGGATGTGACGATGTCCGTCTGCACCGGCGCGTTCAAGCTGGCGAAGGCCGGTCTCCTTTCCGGCAAGGCCGCGACCACGCACCACGAATTCCTCGACAAGCTGCAAAAGGAATATCCCGATATCCAGGTGAAGCGCGGAGTCCGGTTCGTCGAAGGTGAAAAGATTTCGACTGCGGGCGGTTTAACTTCCGGGACCGATCTCGCCTTGCGGGTCGTAGAACGTTACTTCGGTCGCGACGTCGCGCAGACGACGGCGACTTACATGGAGTACCAGGGTAAGGGTTGGATCGTCTAGTCTCATCGACTGCGCTCGACGCGTGCGGCCCGGAAAGGAAAAGACTCGTCAAGCCGCCGTGATTACGGCAACAAACCGGCTCTGTGACTTCACGCCCCGCTGCCGATCGGCTTGCGCATATCGATGCGCTGCGGGCCATCGCCGCGTTGATGGTCGCCTGCGCGCATGTGTGGGAAAAATTTCTTCCTTTTGCGCGGCAAAGTGGGGACGCGCACGCGCAGACCTGGCCGCGCTATTTCGATCTCGCGATCACCGGCGTGGTTTTGTTTTTTGCCATCAGCGGCTTCGTTATTTACGGAACGTTGCGCGGTCCGCGAGAAAATGCGGGACGGCGTTTTATCATCAGCCGGTTCTTCCGATTGTTTCCGGCCTATTGGGTTTCGGTGCTGGCCGGGCTCATCTTCATCTGGTGGTGGCAAGGCTGGCCAACGCCATGGCCGATGATTGCCGCGAACGTCACGATGGTGCCGGATATTTTTGGGCAACCGCCGATCATGGGCCTTTACTGGACGCTGGGCACCGAGCTCGTTTTTTATTTCGCCTGCTGGCTGATCTGGCGGATCGGCTTGCTTAACAACACGCGCTTCCTCGCCGGATTAATCGTGGCGTTGTCGTTGGCGTGGTTCGCGGTGAAAGGGGCGAAACAAATGGGCGTCGTGCCGGACGATGTCTCGGCCGCTTGGAAGAACCTGCCTCGGCATCTCGGCATCATGTTTTGGGGCGCGTACTTCAGAATCGTTTACGATGAATCCAAAGGCTTTCGTGAATTGGTCCGGAACAATCGCAGGATTTGGGCGCTGGTGGCGCTGACCGTTTTGATCGTGGCCATCGGTGGAGCGCGGCAATTCCGCTTTCTTATTCACCCAGGCCGCAATTGGTTTTCGCCTTATGTGGTCGCGCCGCTCTTCTTCTGGGTTTGGGTAGCGTGGCTGCGAGTTCGCTGGAGACCGGTGGCATGGCTCGGACAAATCAGTTATTCGATCTACCTGTTTCACCTCATCGTTGTAACGCCGCTCGTCTGCTGGCTCGCGGCGGAGGACGGCCTCTGGCGCGATTGGCCGCTTGTCTCATACGTCATCCCGACTTTGTTGGTCACGATTCTTGTCAGCGGCGTCGTTTATCACTGGATCGAACTGCCCGCGATTAATTACGGGAAACGACTCGCCGGGACTCGTGCGACCGACAGTGGAATTCAAGCCGCGCCATGACGCGCAAAACAGAAGGAGTCAGATGATGAAAGAAGGCCAGGACAAAAACAAAACCGAATCCATCGCGGCGAATCCCGCCGATGTCGCATCCATCGATGCCATCATTACCGCAGCTTACGATGGAATCTCCGGGCCGGCCGGGAGGAAGCGCGACTGGGATCGCGAGCGTTCGTTCTACTTTCCTGGCGCTCGTTTGATTCCGACTGGCAAAGCGGGTGAGAACGATGAGCCTGCGCCGCAGATTCTGGACATAGAAGGGTTTATCGCCCGGGTAGAACCGTTCTTTGCAACGACTGGGTTTTACGAAATGGAGATTGCGCGGCGGACGGAACAGTTCGGCAGCATCGCGCAAGTCTGGAGCACGTATGAGTCGCGGCATGATCCGAGCGATCCCGAGCCGTTCATGCGCGGGATCAACAGCATCCAGCTTTTTCACGACGGACAGCGGTGGTGGATCGTCAACATTTACTGGCAGCAGGAGAGCGTGAGCGCACCGATTCCGCCAAAGTATCTCGAATCGAAATCAAATTAGTCGTTAGGCCGTGGCTGCGCGGCGTCGTACAACACCGCATAGAGTTTGTCTAACCGGATAGGCTTCACCAGCACGGTCAGCGCTCCGGAACCACCAATCTCCTTTGGCGAACCGGAAACGAGGATAACGCGCGCGCCCGGATGCTTGGCCACGATGTTGCGGCACGCCGTCGCGCCGTTGAGTTTCGGCATCTGATAATCCATCAAGACCACATCCGGCCGGTGCCGGTTGTAAGCATGGATCGCTTCCAAACCGGAGCCGACCACCTCCACCACCTCGTGATGGCAAAGGCGAACGAGCTCGGCCAACGACGTGCCTACGCTTTTCTGATCGTCCGCGATCAAGACCCGCATCTCTCGATTTTTGCAGAACCTCCCATGCCAGCCGAGCCCATTTTCCGGCGCTTGCTGAGCCCCGCCTTTTTGTTCATCGTCGCCTGATGAATCGACGTGGCCGCCCTCTGTTTGCCCTCTTGCTCGGCACTTTCATTTCGATCACCTCCCTCGCCGCGGAGGAGAAGACTGCGGCCAGCCCGAACGAAAAGTCCGGGGAGCTATTCGACACGATCGCTAAAATGGACGCAGCCATTTTCGCTGCATTCAATGCCCACGACGCCGATCGCCTGATGTCGTTGTTCACCGACGATCTGGAGTTTATCACGACACCAGTGGCCTGACCAACTACCAGCAGAGCGCGGATAGCTTTAAGAAAATGTTCGCCAGCACTCCCGATATTCGGAGAGATCTCGTGCCCGGCAGTCTCAAGGTTTATCCGGTGAAAGATCATGGAGCGATCGAGCTAGGGCTGCATCGCTTTTGCCATAAAGAGAACGGCAAGGATGAATGCGGCACTTTCGAATTCGCGATGGTCTGGCGAAAAATGGGGGACTCGTGGAAAATTTCGCGCGTGCTGAGCTACGGACATCAGCCTCCGCACTAAGCTAAGGCTGGCAGGCACCTCCGCATTAGGTTGACGAGTGTGAAATCGAAATACGACGTCGTCATTCTCGGGGCGGGGCATAATGGATTGGTGGCGGCGAGTTATCTGACGCGCGCGGGGCTGAGCGTGCTGCTGCTGGAAAAAAACGATTACATCGGCGGCGCGACGACTTCGCAGGAAGTTTTTCCAGATTACGATGCGCGTCTGTCGCGCTACTCCTACCTGGTCAGTCTGTTTCCGGAGAAGATCATTCACGATCTCGGGTTGAAACTGGAGCTGCGCCGGCGCGCGACCGGATCGTTCACGCCTTACGTGAAGGACGGCCGGCACGATGGCTTGCTCCTGAGCAACGTGTCGGACGAGACGAGCGCGGAATCGATGTTCGAGTTGACCGGAAACCGGACCGAGCACGAGCAGATGAAACGCTTTTACGGATTGTCGCGCGCGTTCGCCGAACATTCCTGGGACTCGATGCTGGAGCCGCTCATCGCGAAAGACGAGTTCAAGCGCCGATTCGATGTCGATGATGTTTCGCGCGAGGCGTGGCGCAGCCTGGCGGAAGAACCACTCGGGCGCGCGATCGAGCGTTATCTGCAAAACGATTTGGTCCGTGGCCTCGTTTTCACGGACGCGAAGATCGGCGTCTTCACTCATCCGGAGGACGAGACGCTGCTGCAGAACCGCTGTTTTCTTTATCACCTCATCGGTAATAAGACCGGCGAATGGAAAGTGCCGGTCGGCGGCATGGGTGCGGTGGCGCAGGAATTGGAAGAGGCGGCGCGAAAAGGTGGCGCCGAGTTTTTAACCAACGTCGATCTTTGCGTGCTGAATGTGGAGGGGCAAAAAAGCAGCGTGGAGTTCGAGGTGGATGGAAAACGGCAGACGGTGGAAGCGCGGTTTCTCCTGGTCAATTTCGGCCGGAACGTGCTCGCAAAATACCTCGGCCAACCGTACCGACCGGACGCAACGGACGAGGGCTCCGTCTTCAAGATCAATATGCTTCTGCGCCGGCTCCCCAAATTGAAGGCGGCGCGTTATCCATCCGCGGAAGCGTTCTGCGGCACGTTCCATAGCTCGGAAGGGTACGAGGAAATGAAGCTGAGCTTCGAACAAGCGTCGCGAGGCCGCTTGCCGGAAAAACTTCCGTGCGAGGTTTATTGCCACACTCTGACGGACGACAGCATCCTGGCGCCAGAGCTGCGAGCAAAAGGCTTCCACACCATGACGCTGTTCGGGATCGACACGCCCTGGCGTTTGTTCGCACAGGACAACGACACGATGCGGCGAAACGCCGAACGAAAATTTATCGAGAGCATGAACCAATGGCTGGATGAGCCGCTGGAAGATTGTCTCGCGGTCGCGCGGAACGGCGACCTGTGCATCGAAAGCAAAAGTCCGGTGGACATCGAGGAAGCGCTCGGACTTTTCCACGGCAACATTTTCCAGGACGCGCCCACCTTTCCATTCGCGCAGACAAAAGAACAAGCCGGCACGTGGGGAGCCGAAACGGAATTTGAAAACGTGTTCCTCTGCGGTTCAAGCGCGCATCGCGGCGGCGCCGTCAGCGGCATCCCTGGTCACAACGCCGCAATGAAGGTAATGGAAAATCTTGGGACCTCTTTTCAACAATGAAGAATCTTCGCCGAGCCACCATTGCGGCTGTTTCAATTACAGTTGTGGCCGCAAGCACTTCCTTCGCGCAGGACGCGATTCCTCTTTCGCGCACCAACCGCACGATCCTTCAGCCCGAGATGGAAGTGCAGGTCCAGCCGGGCGGTTTCAATAAGGCCGACCACCTGAGCGGCGATTGGTGGGGCTACCGCGACCGCTGGCAGAACGAGGGCGTGGAGGTGTTCGGTTTCTACAACAGCATCTTTAGCGGCAACGTCCGCGGCGGCATTCATCCGCGGCACGCGACCTATGTCGATGATGCGTGGCTCGGCTTTAAGTTCAATCTCGAGAAACTCGTGGGCTGGCGAGGCGGTCTGTTTGTCGTCAGCGGGATCAATCGCAACGGCGACGACCTAACGACCAAATACATCGGCAGCATTTTCTCCACCCAACAATCGGTCGGCGGACAACGGCCATTTCTTTACCAGGTCTTTTTGGAGCAGAAACTCCTTGAGGGCCGGTTGAGAGCGAAGCTCGGCCGTTTCAGCGCGTCGGACGATTTTAACGGATCGCCGCTCTACGGATATTCGGTGAACAACGGGATCGATGGCGACATTCGCAACGTCCTGTTCGATACGCGCTTTTCCGCCTATCCCTTCGCGGTCTGGGCCGCGGCGCTGCTCTACGATCCGACGCCGGAGTTCAACGCCAAGTTCGGTCTTTTTCAAACCTCGTCGCGAATGTTCGAAAACGACGACAACGGGTTGAATTGGGGAATCGAAGGTAGAGATGGTTACACGGCGATCATCCAGATCGGTTGGTCGCCGCAGTTTTTCATGAGCCCGGTTTCTTCGGCGCCAACTGGAAAGGAATCGTCCGCGCCTGTGATGAAAGGATTACCCGGCCACTACTGGATTGGATTCACTTATTCGGACTGGGAGGGGTACCGTCGCTTTGCCGGCGGCTTTGAAGATCGCTCCTACGGCTTTTACGTGCACGGCGATCAGATGATTTATCAGGAAGCGCCCGGCAGCGACCAGGGGCTGACCGCTTTTGTTGCTTCCGGTTATTATCCGCAATCCGAAATCGCGATCGTACCATTTCAGGTGAACCTCGGGCTCAATTACAAAGGTCTTTTTCCCGGGCGAGATCGCGACCACACGATGCTGCATTTCATTTACGGCGATCTCAGCCGCGATTACGCGCGCAGTCTGCGCAAGCCCGGCGGCCATTTGGCTGAAGCGGAGAAGGTGATCGAGGTCGCGCATCGTTTTCAGCTCACGCCCTGGAGCTACTTCCAACCGGACATTCAATATGTTATCGATCCCGGTGGCACTGGTGACATTCCAAACGCGCTGGTAATCGGCGCGCAAATGGGCTTCACGTTTTAGAAACGGAACCGCACGCTATGGATAATCCTTCTTCCGAACACCGGCCCACGCCGCTCGATCCGCGATTGGCGCCGAAGAAAAGCATGTTCGTTTTGGATGATGGCCGGAACGTCTTGTTCGTCTTCGTCCTTCTCATCTTCCTGTTTGCCCTTTGGGGATTTTGCAATGGGATGATCGACGTGATGGACAAACATTTTCAGGAGGAGCTGCACCTGAATCTCGCGCAATCCGCGTGGGTCCAATTCGCGCACTATCTCGGTTACTTCCTCATGGCTTTGCCGGCCGGCTGGCTGGCCACCAAGCTCGGTTACAAAGGCGGCATCATCACTGGTCTGTTGATGGTCGCAGTGGGCGGATTTTGGTTCATCCCGGCTACGCACATCGCCTCGTTCTGGGCCTTCTTGCTCGGCGTTTGCATCATCGCCGCCGGCCTCACCTTTCTGGAAACGATCGCCAATCCCTACACCACCGTTCTCGGCCCGATGCAATACGCGGCCACTCGCATCAATCTCGCGCAGTCCACCAACGGCATCGGCCTTCTTCTCGGCCCGGTCGCGGGCGGCCTCTTCTTTTATTCGAAAAACGCCGCGGGTGAGAGCACCGGGAGCGCGAACCTCTGGATCCCGTACGCGGCCATTGGCGTCATCGTCATCGTCCTCGCGATCGTCTTTTACTTTGCCAACGTGCCCGACATCAAAATGGCGGACGACTATCATCTCGATGATCCGGGCGCGCCGAACGTGTCGCATTCGATGTGGACGCATCCGCATTTCGTCATGTCGGTGGTCGCGCAGTTTCTCTACGTCGCGGCGCAAGCGGGTATCTTCAGCTTCTTCATTAACTACATGACATCGCAGGTGCCGCCGATTCCTGATGCGTGGCAGACCACCTACGCCGGATCAGGATGGTTTGAGACGCACCCGAACGGCGCGCTCGGTTTTAGCAACAAGGCGGCGTCGAACTTGGCGTCGTTAGGCTTCCTTTGTTTTCTCATCGGCCGGTTTACGGGCTCGGCGATCCTGAAGAAGTTCGCCGCGCATACCATCCTCGGACTTTATTCGGCGGCCGCCGTCATCCTCTGCCTTCTTGTTTTTCTTAAACTCGGCTGGATTTCAGTGGTCTGCGTTTTCCTCACGTATTTCTTCATGTCGATTATGTTCCCGACGATTTTTGCTCTCGGAATTTTCGGACTGGGCGAGCGGGCGAAGAAAGCGTCCTCCTTTATTGTCATGGCCATTATGGGCGGCGCCATTCTCCCCAAAGTGATGGGAGCCGTGGCCGACAAATACGATCTCTCCCGCGGTTTTATTGTGCCGCTGTTCTGCTTCGCGGTCGTGGCCGCGTACGGATTCATGTGGCCGAGGCTCAGCGGCGCAGAGAGCATGCGCGGGGTATCAACCACGGGCGGTCACTAACATGGGAGCGTCTCCCTCCTTTGAGTTGAATCACGGGGCGCTCGCGCGCGATCCGCGTGCGGCGGAGCTCGCGGCTGCGCTCGACCTCCTTTCGCCGATCGATTCCGAAGAGACTTTCAACCAGTACTGTCGCGAAGCCTGCCGATTGTGGGTAGTTAATTTTCGCAATCGAGTCGGCGAAACCTCAGCGCGTTTCGCTGAGTTGCTCGAGCAGATCGAACGCCGGAGCCAGAGCGTGATCAAGACCGGATGGGGCGGTGTCGTTATCACGTTGCACGAGGCACCGCGCGTTGAAAAATTTCTCGTCATCCGCGAAGGCGGGTACCTCGCGCTGGAAATGCACGAGCAAAAAGATGAGCGGCTCGAAGTGCAGGAAGGCGCCGGCCTTATTCTGGGGCGGCGGCCTAACGACCGGTCGCTCACCGTCGAAATGCTGAAGCCCGGCGCTAAGTTTCATTTTAAACCAGGCATGGAGCATTGCCTTATTGGAACCGAGAAACTGCTCGTCTTCGAGCGTTCGATCGACCCGAAAGGAATGGATCAGGACCTCATTTTCATTTACGAACCAGCGAACGATTGATGCATACCGACTTCTATGCCTTCGGCGAAATTCTCTGGGATTGTCTCCCCAGCGGAAGGCACGCTGGCGGCGCGCCTTTCAATGTGACGGCCCATCTCGCGCAGATCGGAGTCTCGGCGTCGCTCATCTCCTGTATCGGCCGGGACGCGCTCGGCGACGAGATTCTGAAAGTGGCGCAGGACAAGGGAGTCAACACGCAGTTTATCACGCGAGCGCGGATCGGCCTCCAGACCGGCACAGTCCTGGTCACCGTGGATGCAAAGGGCAACGCCACCTACGAACTGGTGCAGCCGGCGGCGTGGGATGAGATCCGAGTTCCCGACGAAGCGGTCGAAGCGGTTTCGAACGCGCGCGCATTGATCTACGGGTCGCTCGCCGGCCGCTCGCCCTACAACCTCGACCAGCTCGCTCGCCTTCTGGAAGTGAAGGGCCCGTTGAAATTCTTCGACGTGAATCTGCGACCACCCTTCGCCGATTTCCCGCTGGTGATCGAACTGGCCAAGCGTGCTCATGTCCTGAAGCTGAACGATGGAGAAGTCGGCCAGCTCGCGCATTGGTTGCGAACGGGAGAACAAAAACCGGAGACGCCGCGAACCCCGGACGCAATCGCCGCGGCCTGCGCAACGATCGCGCAAGCTACCAACGCCTCGCACATTTGTGTCACCATGGCCGAGGAAGGTGCGGCGATGTGGGACAGCGGAAATCTTGTGACCGCGCCCGCTCCCAAGGTGGTCGTGAAAGACACCGTGGGCGCCGGCGATGCTTTCATGGCCGGCCTTATGGTCGGGCTCACTCGCTGGACGGATAAGCGTAAGATCCTGGAGAATGCCTGCCGGCTCGGCGCTTTTGTCGCTTCACACAACGGCGCCACGCCGCTGTTTCCTCCGGAAATCGTGCGGCTCTTCAAGATGGAGTAGATTTCGCGCGGTAACGCGGTTACTCCTTTTCACATCCGAGGAAAAAACTAATGAATCTGAATAACATCATACTTCTCTGCAGCGTCATGATTGCCGGAAACCTGGGAGCGCAAACCTCGCCAGTGGAACGAAAACCAGATGTATCGAATAAAGCGTTGCTCACGAAAGCGACGCCAGACACGAAAAAGAATCCGTCACCGAAGCCGGCGGAAGTTCGCGGCGTGAAGCAATACACGATCGAGCAGTTCATGGCCACGACCCGCCTCGGCGGCGGCACATTCTCCGCCGACGAAAAATCGATCCTCTTCCACAGCAACAAGAGCGGGATCTTCAACGTCTATTCCGTGCCGGTCGCGGGCGGGCAGCCGAAACAGTTGACCAATTCCACCAAGGAAAGCACTTACGCCGTTTCTTATTTTCCGACGGACGATCGCTTCCTCTATGCTTACGACAAAGGCGGGAACGAAAACAGTCACATTTATCTTCGTGAGCTCGATGGGACCGAACGCGACCTGACGCCGGGCGAGAAAACGAAGGCTAACTTTCTCGACTGGAGTCACGACCGGAAGTCGTTCTTCTTCGCGAGCAACGCGCGCGATCCGAAATTCTTCGACATCCTCGAAATGACGATCGCCGATCTCAAGGCGACTCTGATTTACCAGGACGAGACCGGCTTTCAGTTCGGCGACATTTCCAACGACAAAAAGTTTCTCGCTTTCGGCAAGCCGGGTAATTCCACCGGCGATTCGGATATTTATCTCTACAGCACTGCGACGAAAGAGATGAAGAACATCACGCAGCACACGGGCGATGTGGACAACAATCCTGCCGTCTTCGACGTGAATTCGAAGTTCCTCTACTTCCTTTCGGACGAAGGCGGCGAGTTCAAGTACGTGGCTCGTTATGATCTTGGCAACGGCAAGCGCGAAGTGGTCGAGAAAGCGCCATGGGATGTGGCGGCCTTTTATTTTTCGCGGAACGGCAAATACCGAGTCGTCGCGACGAATGAAGACGCCCGCACAAAAATTAAGGTTTACGAAGAAGCCACGGGAAAGGTCGTGCCCCTGCCGCCCTTACCGGAGGGCGATATCTCCGGCGTCCGGATCTCGGATAGCGAAACCAAAATGGCTTTCTACCACGACGGCGCGCGCTCGCCGGCCAACCTTTACGTTTACGATTTCGGGGCCACGAAGCCGCTCAAGTTAACCGAAAGCCTCAACCCGGAAATCAACGCCGCCGATCTCGTTGATGCGCGCGTCATTCGTTACAAATCTTTCGATGGAACCGAGATTCCGGCGATTCTCTACCAGCCGATTGGAGCTACTGCGCAAAAGAAAGTGCCCGCGATCGTGCGGGTGCACGGCGGCCCGGGCGGTCAGGCGCGCATGCCTTACATCGCGAGCGTGCAGTATTTGGTGAATCACGGTTACGCGGTCCTGGATGTGAACAACCGTGGATCGAGCGGCTACGGAAAGACGTTTTACAAAGCGGACGATCAGAAGCACGGCCGCGAGCCTCTCTGGGACTGTGTCGAGGCGAAGAAATATCTGCAGTCGCTCGATTATGTGGACGGAAAGAAGATCGGGATCATGGGCGGATCCTACGGCGGCTATATGGTCCTGGCCGCGCTCGCCTTTAAGCCGGAAGAATTCGCTGCCGGCGTGGACATCTTCGGCGTTTCGAACTGGGTCAGGACCTTGCAAAGCATCCCGCCCTACTGGGAATCGCAGCGCAAATCACTTTATGCGGAAATTGGCGACCCGAACACGCAGCTCGAAATGTTGCGCGAGATTTCGCCGCTTTTCCACGCGGACAAGATCACGAAGCCGCTGATCGTGTTGCAGGGAGCGAACGACCCGCGCGTGATCAAGCCGGAGTCCGACGAGATCGTGGACGCGATTAAGAAGAAGAAAGGCGTCGTGGAATATGTTGTCTTCGATAACGAAGGCCACGGGTTCACGAAAAAGGCGAACGAGATTCGCGGGAACAAAGCGATCCTCGATTTTCTCGACAAGTATTTGAAGGGGAGCGCTCCGGCTGTCGCCGGAACCAACTAATTCGCGCCTAACGAATCAGCCCACTTCCACTGCGACCGGCAGGACGTGATTGATCATGTAGGTGCCGCGATCGGCGTTGCGGTTGAATGGTTGCACTCGGCCGCGTGAATCGGTCGCGCGGGCCATGATCGTTTGTCGGTCTGCCTTTTCCGGCGTGCGCCATTCGTATTCCCAAAGGCGCCAGGCGTTCTTCGCTGATTCGCCTGAAAGTTTCGCCGGATGCCAACTGCTGCCGGCATCGAAACTGATCTCCACCTTCGCGATCTCCGCTTCGCCGCTCCAGGCCGCGCCGTGAACCCGCACAGTCGCGTCCGCGGGAACGGTCTCGCCATTTTCCGGGCGCGCGATTTCGGCCTTGACCTGCTGCTCCGAAATCGGAAGGAGAGTCGGCAACGTGCCTCGCCGTTCCCAAAAAGTGTAATCAATCGATTGATAGTAACCGGCGAACGGTTCGCTCGTGACAATCATTCTCCTGAGCCATTTCACCGAAGCCATCGCGTACCAACCGGGAACGATTGCTCGCAACGGAAAACCATGGGAGGCCGAAAGTTTTTCGCCGTTCATCTCGTAGGCGAGCAGGACGTCAGTGAGCGCCTTGGCCATCGGCAGACTGCGTGCGTAGGAAATTTTTCCCGCGGGCCGCGGTGGATTTGCGATCTCGCCCTCGTCCGTGCCTTCGAGAATGACCTCGATCGCGGCGGTCTTTACTTTCGCCCGTTCGAGCACAGCCGAAAGCGGGACGCCGGTCCACGAAGCGTTACCCACGGCGCCGAGTCCCCATTGCACTCCCTTCACTTTCGCCTCGAGGAAAATTCTATTGTTGCCCGCGCACTCCAGCGTCGCCGGGATTGTGCGCCGTTCCATCTCGAGCAGTTCTTCGTAGGTGAGCTCAAAAGCATTTTCGATTTCGCCTTCAATCCTGAGCCGCCAATCCGCGACCGCGATCTCCGGAATCGGAAAGTGACAACGGACGTAGAATGATTCGTTAGGCGTGGTGAATCCACCCAGCGTGCCGAACGGCATCTCCAAGTTGAGCGGCTCCTGCTCGCGAACAATCAGTCCGTTTGAGGAATTAGGAAGAGCACTCATCGTTGTTCGTTTCGCAGGATCATTGACTGCTCGATCCTCGGTGGGTACGTTGATTTCCGTGAAGCGAAAATTTCATGTTACCCTGTTGGCCCACGACGAAGGGGTGTCGGTCAGCTGTCCTGAGTTGCCCGGTTGTCATTCGCAGGGTGCGAATGTGGACGAGGCTCTCGAAAACATCCAGGACGCGATTCAGGGCTACGTTGAGCTTTACGGTCAGCCAGAGACTCATTGCGAAATTCGCGAGATGGAAGTCGTCACGGCTAAGTAATGCCGAAACTCCCCGGGGTTAGGCATCTGCGGGCGGTGAATGCGCTGCAAAAATCCGGTTTCACGATCGATCGTCAGGGGAAACACATCTTCATGTCCAAAGGTGGACGCAAAGTCGTTGTGCCGCGTAACAATCCGGTCGATGCGTATACGATGGCGGCTATCGTCCGCGACGCCGGATTGACCATCGAAGAGTTCAAAGCCCTTCTCTAGCGGTCATTTCTCTACCGGCAATTTCGCGGCTTTCCAGGCGTGGAAACTTCCGGGCAAATTGCGCACGTCGGAGAAGCCTTCTTTTTGCAGCACACTCGCGGCGATGCTGGCGCGATATCCGGTCGCGCAATAAACGACGACCGGACGCTGCTGGTCCAGCTCGCCGGAACGTTTCTGCAGTTGTGGCAAAAAGATGTGGGTGGCGCCGGGAATGCGGCCGTTTTTCCATTCGCCGGGGCCGCGCACATCGAGGAGCTGCAAACCGTTTCGCGATGCTTGCACTTCGTGAACCGTCATCTGCGGCAGGTCGCGCAGCGGGTAGCCGGCGTTTTGCCAGGCTCGCATTCCGCCCACCAGGTAACCGGCGAATTTGCTGTAGCCGGTGCGCACAAAAAATTGAGAAACCTTTTCGACGTCGCCGTCGTTTTCGAGGACGAGCAGAATCGAGGTTTCCGGATCGAGCAGCCAACCCGCCCAGATCGAGAGGATTGGGGACGCGGCAATATTGAGCGCGCCTTCGATATGGCCACCGCCAAACGCGAGCATCGAGCGCGTATCGACGAGCTGAAATTTATTTTCCTCCACCATTTGTTTGAAAGCCGAGGGGGCGAGCGCAGGAATGATCGGCAGGCGTCCGAGCACTTCCGGCCCGGCGGCGTTGACCTTCTTCATCCGTTTGTAGTAGGTCGGCTCCGGCGGCGGAGTGGAGAGCGCGTAATCAACGAAAGCCTGGCGTTCATTGCGCTGGTAATAGGGGTTGAAGCGCTTTTCGTAGCCCATCGTGCTCTCGAGCCGGTCGCCGATGTCCGCGCCGCAGGGTGACCCACTGCCATGCGAGGGATAGATGATCACGCCGTCTTCGAGTTTGCCGTAGAAATCCCAAAGCGTGTCGTAAAGTTGCGCGGCGAGTTTGTCTGCGTCCCGGCCCAGAAGGTCGGGGCGGCCGGCGGAGTTGACGAAGAGTGAGTCGCCGGTGAAGACGCCCCAGGGAGATTCGGGATGGTCCTCGTCGGCCGCGACGTAGCTCACATGTTCCGGGGTGTGACCTGGCGTGTGGCGAGCGGTGAGAATGAGCGCGCCGAATTTGAATTCATCGCCGTCCTTGACCGATTCGCGCTCGAAGCCGTACTCGGCGCCGCCTTCGCTGCTCGCATAAATCTTCGCGCGGCCGGTGCGATCCGCCAGCTCACGCGATCCGCTGACCAGATCGGCGTGAATGTGCGTCTCGAAAATGTGGGTGATGGAGACGCCGTTCTTTCGCGCCAGATCCAAATAGATTTCCACATCCGGGCGCGGATCGATGACCCCAGCAATGCCTTCTTCATCATCGCCGATCAGGTACGAGACCGCCGCGATGCCGTCAGTAAGAACGCGTTCGAAGATAAGAGACATAGGTTTTGGACGCAGCCAACGTCGATGTTTATACAACGAGAAGGTGTCGGCTGTCTTTGCAAAAGGTACGGGTGCCGTTCCCACCGGTCTCATTGCGCCCGTCGCGTCTGTTTCGGCTTGCCGCGTGTTTGGGTAGAAGCGGGCGATGGCGTCGCATTCATTTCCGTTTTCGGCGATGGAATCGGATGTGTGGCGCGAAAGTGCATCGTGACGAGTCCCAAAGCCAAAGCGACGAGAACAAAGCCGAGCGTTTTCTTTTCCTCCGGCGTGAGGACGAAAATCTCGCGCCGGGCGGGTTTAGGGATCGCGCGCTTCACTCGGATTGACGCCTCACATGCACCGATCGGTATTTTTTCCGGATGTTCTCATCATAATATCGCGCCTTGGACTTTGCGTTCATCAACTCGCGATGCGCGGACGGGTCCACTTCCAGGTAGCGATAGATGGCGCCATTTCGGAACTCGATCTCCAGAGCGTGCAGATGCTTGCTGTATCCGACCGATGCAAGCGCGGTGGACTCGACTGGAACGCGCTTGATGTGGGAAATGACGCTGACCGGCTCAGGCGCAGTTGCGGGATCGGCCTGGATCGTGGCCGCGGCGAGGAGTAATCCTGCCGCCAATGCAATGGAGGGAAACCGCCACATGGAGGCGCTCCTTGTAGCAAGGCCTTCCGGGCGCGTCCAGCGCGATTACAAAAGCGCAGGGCTATTTGCCAAGTGGCGTCGTAATCTCGGTCCCGGCCGGAGGAGTGAATTCGAACGTCGAAGTCGGGATCGACGCGCGCGATTCATTCGTGTAGGTCGTCACGATGCGATCGCCATTCGGCTGCACCATGTCGGTGCGGACCACCTGAAATTCGTTATTCATCCGGATGCTAAAGGTCTGCAAAAATCTTTTCATCGACGGGTTGCGGGGCTGGAGTTGGAGCTGGTAACCATCCGCTTCTTTCGTGCCCGTGATGTGGTAAGTGGCCTCAACGTTTTCGAGATTCAAACTCGCGGTGATCGCGGAGATCCCGGCATCGAGCGGGGAGCGCTTGCCTAACGAGTATTTCTCGGCCGATTTGAAATTGGGATAATAGATCCAGAGCAGATGGCCGTCGCTCACCGTGATGCTGGGAGCGTTCCCTTTGGCTTCGCGCCGGAATTTGTTCGGCGATTGGAACCAGATCTTTCCCGAGCTGGTGATCGGTTTGTTAAGCAGATGGACGGTTTTTTCTTCCTGGAAATCAGCCTGGACCTGGGGCGCGGCCGCGCGCTTTTCCCGAATGCGGGCGAGGAGCGCTTTGAGATCGCCGGGCGAAAGCGGCTCGGCCTGGAGAAGGGGAGCGAAGAGGGAGAGGAAAAGGAAGAGCGGGACGAGGCGCCCCGTTTTGCGTGGATGCAGAAAGGTATTAAACATTTTCAGGTTCTTGGACGCGTGGCCGCAAAGATTCTTCGCGCCAGGACTTCGGTTCAGCCGCAGCCGCCGCGGGTAAAGTGAAAAAGATTGTCGCGGCGAGGCTCCAAAACAAGCCAATGGCGCATGCATAACCCAGCCCCGCAAGCGTGGGATTATTCGCGGCGCCGAGCGAACCAAAGCCGCAGATCGCGGTCAGGCCCGCCAGAATGACCGGCTTGACTACTCCAGCGACGTCGTGATCGAGCTGCCGCGCTTTTTGCCAGACCAGGAGCACGTAGATGCCGTAGTCGACTCCGATCGCGAGCACGAGACGAAACGCCAGGACGTTGAGCAGATTCAGCGGGATCTGGAGCAGTTTCATCGAGGCGATCATCGCGCAGACGGCCAGCGCGAGCGTTGCCACTTGAATGAGCCAGAGACGCCAGTCGCGATAAAGGAGTGCGAGCAGCGTCGCATCGAAGAGCGCCATCAACGCGCTAATCAGAATCAATTGCCGATGCGACCACGGCACGAGATCGGTGAGGGTAAAGCTCCAGCCGGAAAGGACCATCGGCACTCCCGCGACGGGAAGATCGCGATGCAGCATTTCTTTTTGTTCCTGCGTTGCGACCGGTTCGTTGGTGGTGACGAATCCGGTAGTCAGCAACGGATCGTGCGCGAAATAGCGATCGATCAGGAACCACCAGCCGGATGATTGCGGCAACACCGCGCGCCAATCCGGAAGCGGGGCCGAGAGAGAAGCAGCGGCTTGCAGTTGATCGAGAACCGTGAAGCCGGATTCAAAACTGTCGCGGCTGAAACCTTCGGCGGTGAGAGCGGTTTCGAGCGCGGCGCGCGTGGCCGGAAAATCGATCGCCTGCAATTTTTGCCGGTTTGTTTGCAATCGGGCCGGCGACAACGCGAGCGCCGCTGGTGTCGAAAAGCCTTTTATTTTCCCGGCGGCTTGCAGCTCGGCCCAGCGCGGCTCGACTTTTTGCCAGTAATCGTGCAACTGCTGCGCGTTCTCCGCCTTCACCATTCCGATGACTGGTTCCCAGCGCGCCGGCATTTTTTCCATGATCGTCTGGAGGGCGTATCCGGCGTCGCTTCGTTTCGGCTCCATCGAATGCGTGCTGACGTCGAAAAGCATGGCGGGCCTCGGTGAAACGGCGACGATGGCCAGAACGACAAGGATCGGCGTAGAAATCCAGAGCATCTTTCCGGGCGTTCGCACCGCCCAGCGCACGTAGTTTTTTACCAGCGTGAACATCCAGTCGGCCCGCATCGGGGGACTTTTGCGAGGCAGGAAAAGGAAGAAAACCGTCAGCATGAAAATGCCGGCGAACGCAATGCCGAGCGCGATGAGCACGCCGAGTTGGGTGAACCCTTGCGATCCAGCCAGCATCAATGCCATGAAGCCGACCGCGGTCGTGAGTGCGCCGAAAAATATTGCCTTACCCAGACCCCAGACCGCCTCGCTCACCGCTCCCGGATAATCGTTGCCCTCGTCTCGTGCCTGTTGGTAACGACCAAACACCAGGATCGCGAAATCGACGCCGAGCCCGATCAGGATCGCGCAGAAGCCGACCGTGACCATGTTGAGTTGATGGAAAATGAGAAGGCCGGCCGCGAGCGCGACGAGGCAGCAGAGCAATAGCGAAAGTCCCATCCCGATCAACGGCAGCCAACGGCGGAAGCCGGCATAAAAAACTCCGCTCACGAGCAGGATCGATCCGAGCAGCGTGATGATGATGTCATGC
>QHBM01000158.1 GCA_003244145.1 Chthoniobacterales bacterium | reverse complement strand
CCGCCTCGCCGACGCGCTGCAAGTAACGGCGGGCGATGCCATCCAACTGCTTTCGCCCGGCGGCGAATACCGTCGGTTCGCCGTCGCCGCCATCGCGCGCAGTGGCGTGGGCGTGGTCGATATCGTGCGCGTTTATTCGCATTTGCGGGTCGCGCAGACCCTGTTGCACAAGCCTTTTCCCGCTACCATGATCGTTTACAAATTGCGCGATCCGGACCGCGCGCCGGCAGTGGCCCAGGCCTTCGAAACGCTTTTCCAACACGAATCGCAAAGCTGGCAGGATCGGGAGGAGGCCAACCTTCAATTGTTTCTCACCTTGAGGATGTCGGCCGCGATCACCGTCTCGTTGATCATTCTCCTGGCCGGCTTCGGCATCTTCAACGTCCTCACGATGTCGGTGCTCTCGAAGATCAGAGAGATCGCCATCCTGCGTTCGATGGGTTATCGCGCCCGCGACATCTCTTCGATTTTCCTCTGGCAGGGAGCGATGATCGCCGTGGCCGGCTCGGTAATTGGATGCGCGCTAGGCGCGCTTTTCACCTACGGCATTTCCTGCATCCCGATTCAGATCCGCGGATTGATTTACGCGAACCACTTTCTGGTGACATGGAATTGGTGGCATTATCTGTGGGCCACGATGCTCGCCATCATCGCCGTGTTTATCGCCAGTTACGTTCCGGCGCGCCGGGCCGCGCTGCTCCCGCCGGTCGAGACGTTGCGAGGTTCGAGCGCCTGAGTTCCTCTATGTCCACCTTTGGGTTCTACCGCTTGGTTTACAATCTTGTTCTCGCTGGCTATGAGGAAGCATGCACTTTGTCGTGTCACGATATCTAGCTCTGTTATTTGCCATCGGCCTTGGGATTGGTGAGACCATTATCAGTTGGGGGCATTGGCAGTTCGCACCGCTTTGGATCGTCGACTATCTCATGGTGGTTTTGCTGCTCTATGCGTACTACAAAACACGTAAGGCTGAACACGTTTATACGTTGCTGGCCGCCTGGGCTTTCACACTGGGTGTATTCTACATGGATCTCTTTGTGAACCTCGACCCGCAGCTCGTGCCGCCCATGCGACCTGGTCCAATTCTATTGGCTCTAATAGGTTTCATGTTGGCCCTAAGTCTCGTTGGCTTCTTCAGTGCGTTATTTACTGTCCGTGCCCAACAGGGCGCTGCCGGCGTTGAGACTGCGCGGCGGCCGGGCGGCTGAGCTTGGTTCGGTAGGGATAAGCCCTAAATCGGGGATGACAGCGGCGTCCAAGCCCCGTAAAGTCGATATCCCCTTTCGGACGATATGAATTTGCTCGATAAAATCGGCCGCGAATTTTCCGGCTACAACCTGCTCGAATCTGGAAAGCGCATTTTCGATCGCAAGCCGCTGCAGTGTAGCCTCTATCTCACCGACAAGTGCAATCTCGATTGCTCCTATTGCACGGAATACGACAACTCAAAGCCGCATCCGAAGCTGGAGGATCTGAAGCTCTGGATTCGCAAGATTCGCGATTTGGGGACAATGCGCATCGCGCTGGTCGGCGGCGAACCGCTGATGCACCCGGACGTGGTTGAGGTTGTGCGTTACTGCCGCGACCTCGGTTTCGCTACCAGCCTAACGACAAATGGTTTCTTACTTACGCGAAAGCGTCTACAGGAACTGGAAGAGGCCGGCCTCCAGGTGATGCAGATCAGCGTCGATCGCATGACGCCGAGCGCAGTCTCCAAGAAATCGTTCAAGACGATTTTGCCGAAGCTCGATTATTTCAAGGATTCGAAAATCAGCCTGCACATCACCGGTGTGATCTGCGCGGACACTCTGCCGGAATCAAAAGCGGTGTTGGAAACGGGATTGTCGCGCGGCATCCCGACCGAGGTGCGTCTGGTCCACGCCGATCCTCTGAGCCGGTTTCGGGTCGAGCGCGGCTCGAAAGAAGAGCTGGAAGAATTTGTCGACTCCATGATCGAGCGGAAACGGCGCGGCGAAAAAATTCACACCAATGAGTCGATCCTGAACTATCAGCGCAGCCTGTTGCGCAATGAGCCGGTCGAATGGACTTGCATGGCCGGATACAAACTCTTCTTCGTCTCCGCGCAGGGAAAATTCTGGGTGTGCAGCATGGTGCACACAGACAAGCACATCATGGACATCACGCTGGACGATCTTTACGCGAACAATCGCAAGAAGTCGTGCCAGGTGGGGTGCGGAGTGTATTGCGCGGTCAGCACGTCGCTGCTGGTGCAAAAGCCGGCGACGGTCCTGACGAAGGAGATAGTCTCGCGCGCGAGACGTGTTCCCGGTTTGATCAAGCAGGCAATGAGTTCGCCGGCGCCTGTCGAACCACCAGCGCCAGCCGCTGTGTAGGTGAATCCTAAGCGAGCGTGACCGGTCCCCGGAAACGGATCTGCAACGCGCGGATCACATGCGCCGCGGCGGTGGCCGCCCCCCAGCAGCAAAACAGAACGAATCCATCTTTCGCGTTCCCGAGGGCCAGGGCCGCGATCAGAATCCAGATGTTGATGTTACGCCGTCCGCCGATGCACCGGACGAACCGGTCGAAATTCGAAACGTCATCCAAATTGCGCCCGACCTTCGTTTTCACGGCGCGTTTCGCCAGGCGATCAACCCAGTCGGAGGCGACCATCAATAGAAGCAACCAATAGGCGGAACGCAGATGCTGTGCGTGAAAGTGAAGCGCCAGCGCCGACCACCACGATAGCTCGATGAGATAGTCGGTCAGGTGTTCCCACTCGCCGGCGGCGGTTGTCTCGATTTTCGTCCGGGCCAATTTTCCATCCACCCCATCCAGTACTTCGATCGCGTAGGCCAGCGCCACGCCAAACCAAAGATGCCCCGTCGCGAAAAGCGCCGTGACGATCAGGCCGATCAGCATCGTGACGAGCGTGACCTGGTTGGGCGTGATCGAAGTCCGGCAAAGATACGCGACCATCCAATCTTCAATCGGCGAATCGAGCAGCCCGGGGAAATCCAACACGCCGTTCTGGGCGACATCGCGCGGAAATCGTTCGGCCAGGTCGATGAGATCGGCTGATGGCGCTGGAAAGAAGACCGGGCGCACATGCTTGCGCAGCGCCATCACATAAGTCGGCTGGAGCGTCGCGTCGCAGGTAGCAATCCGGCCGGTGGCCGCATCGGAAGAAAGCTGGTCCATCAACGCTGCGGCATGATCCTGGCGCGCGAGCCATTCTCCCTCCACCAAGGCGGCGGCGCGAAAATCAACGCCCTCCCCTTTCCATAACGCCAGACTTTCCGCGGGCGGAGCGGAGTCGATCAGCAGCGTTGTCGCACTTTGTTCGGCAAGCGCTTTCAACAACCGCGCGTCGTAATAAAACCCGGCGGAGATAATCAGAGTGCGGTTGGCGCCGGTCGTCACTTCGTTTACCCGCACGGCATTTCCAATTCGTGAACGGAAACTCAACGCCACGCCCGCTCGCGCCCATGACGGTTTCGCCAGATGGGCCGCAATTCCCTCCGGCGAATTCGAAACGATGATCGCCTCGCGAAACCCGAGCCGCTGGACCACGCGAAGCAGCCGTTCCAAAAGCGAAATCCCGAAAAGGATGCGGACGGCATCGGGCGGATCAGCCAGGATCACTAATTGCGGGCGCGATGGTTCCATGAAGCAAAGAGCAGAGAGCAAAAGTGTTTCACTGCCGTTGCGACTGAAGCTACCTTAAAATTCATGATCGCCGAAGTTTCGCTCAGCTGCGAAGGGATCGAACGCTATCTTGGCGAGGAAGATTCCCGTGTGCACGCCTTGCGCGGTGTGTCGCTTCAACTCGAACGCGGCACAGTCCACGCGGTCGTCGGTCCGTCCGGTTGCGGCAAAAGCACGCTGCTCTACATCCTCGGTCTGCTCGATCAGGCCGATAGCGGCTCGGTCACGATTGAAAACGAGGCGGTTTCTCACCTGGTCGATGACGCCCTGGCGAAAAAGCGAAACGAGCTGCTCGGTTTCATTTTTCAATTTCATTTTCTTCTCGAAGATTTCACGGCCCAGGAAAACGTCATGATCCCGATGCGCCGCCTCGCCGCCTTGAGCGAGCCGGAAATGTTGGAGCGTTCCGCGCGCCTGCTCGACGCCGTGGGGCTCGGAAGTAAATTGAAGCGGCCGAGCCGGCATCTCTCGGGCGGCGAACAGCAGCGCGTGGCCGTGGCGCGCGCTCTCGCCAATAACCCGAGCGTCATTCTCGCGGACGAGCCAACCGGAAATCTTGACAGCGCCAATTCGCGGCGCGCCTTCGAGCTCCTGCAACGAATTGTGCAGGAAGAACGAAAGGCGTTGTTGCTGGTGACTCACAATTCGGAAATCGCCGAGGCGTGCGATTGGATTCACGAAATGCAGGATGGCGAGATTGTCGGAAGCCATCCGCGCGGCAGCCGATGAAGCCGGCTTTAGTTCGCGAAGCTCCATGACGACTTCCGAGACGATGTTGCGGCCCATTACGCCGCCTGGGACTCTCGAGCGCGGCGCGTCGGTTGATCACGGGGCGGAATTGAAGCGGGGCGCATGGACGAATCTGATCGCGATGCTCGCCTCCAATTTTCGCGGCATCTTCACCTTTCTGGTCGCGCGTCTGCTTGGTCCGGCCGCGCTCGGTGTTTTCTCAGTCGCGTGGGCCACGACCGATCTCGTGAGCAAGATCGGGATTTTCGGCCTCGACGACACCATCATCACTTTCATTGCGCGCGCGGAGGCGGCTGGCGATCGCGCCCGGAGCCGTGCGCTTTTTCGGCTCGCCGTTTTTCTCGGCGTGGGGCAGTGCGTGATTCTCGCCGCTATCTCGATCGCGCTCATCCGCCTTTTCGGAAGCCGGCTCGGGCTTGATCCACAAATGGTGGCTGCGCTTTCGGTCATGTTTTGCGCGATGCCGGTGGTCGCTTTGTATCGCATCGACACCGCCGTCTCGCGCGGGATGAAAGTGATGCGGCACGACATCTTCTCGCGCGGCATCACGGAAACGATCGTGACTACGCTCGCATTTCTCGCCGCGCTTTGGTTCGGGCTGAGCACGTTCGCGCCGGAGATCGCGGTGATCGTGGGGATGGGAGCGTCAGGTCTCGTCGCGCTGTTTCTCGCGGCGTCGCTTTTTCGCTCCGCGACGCCGCCCGCCTCGGCGTTTTCCTATCCAACGGAATGCCGCCGTCTCCTCGCCTACGCCGCGCCGATCAGCGCATACGATTTGCTCAACGCCATTATCGTTCGTCTCGACGTTGTCATGCTGGGATGTTTTGTCGGGCGCGCACCGGGTGTGACGCTGACCACGCTTGGCATTTACGGAGCGGCGGTGGAAGTCGCCGGCGGCCTGCGCAAAGTCAACCAAGCGTTCAATCCGATCTTCGCGCCGATCGTGGCCGGCCTGACGGTCGATGGCGACCAGGAGCACGCCGCCGTCGCCTTCTCGCGCGTCTCACAATGGATGCTCTGGATTCTCCTGCCGATCGTGGCGGTCATGGTGCTGGCCGGCTCCGTCATTCTCGGAATCTATGGTCCTGCGTTTCGACAAGGCGGTTTGTGGCTCGGGATCGTGGCGATTGCGTGTGCCACGAATGCCTTCGTCAGCCTCGCCGAAACGGTGATCATGGTGCAGAAGCCGCGGCTGAATTTGCTGAACTCGATCATCACCTGCGCCGTCGCGTTAACGGCGAACCTCTGGCTCATCAGCCGATTCGGCGTGACGGGCGCCGCCTTCGGCATTCTGCTTCCGTACGTGCTCCAGGGAATTCTCCGCTATCGCGCCCTGCGAATGGTTTTTCGCTGGCGGAATCCGTGGGGCGATATCGGTCGGCCGTTGATGGCCGCGTTGGTCGCAACCGCACCCGCGCTCGCCTGCCTGATGATGATCGAAGGCGTGACCGGTCAACTGATCGCCAGCGGCGCCTTTCTTCTCGTTTACGGCGGAGCGTGGTTGAATCACCGCCGTTTCGAGACTCGCGCATGAAACGCATATTCATCACTGGCGCCAGCTCGGGCATCGGTCTCGCCACCGCGAAGTTGCTGGCCGAACGCGGCGATGAAGTCTGGGGGACCTCGCGTGATATCGCGCGAATCCCCCAGCTCCCGCGGATGCACGCCGTTCGGCTCGATCTCAGCGATAACGTCTCGTTAGGCGAAAGTTTCCGCGCCGCGCTCCGTGAGGCCGGTCACTTCGACGTCGTGATTAATAATGCCGGCGACATCGGCTATTTCGGACCCACGGAATCTCTTTCGATAGAGACGCTGTATGCTCAATTTCAAACAGTCGTCTTCGCGCACATTGAGCTTTGCCGCCTCGCTTTGGCCTCGATGCGAGCGCACGGCAGTGGACGCGTCATCAACGTCACGTCGCTGGCCGCGCGGTTGCCTGTTCCATTCATGGGTCCTTACAATGCCGCGAAAGCTGCCATGGCTTCCTTCACTATGTCGATGCAAGTGGAACTCGAAGGATCAGAAATTCGCGTCATTGACGTGCAGCCCGGCGACATCCACGACACCAAGCTCCACGATGCGATCGCAAATACCTCCATGGGCGATTGGCCGCACGCCGCGCGAATGGAGTGCGTCTGGCGCGTGGCCGATCGAAACATCAAGGCCGCGCCCAAACCGGAATTGGTGGCGCGGCAAATTGCCCAGTTGATTGACTCGAGAAATCCACCTGCGCGCGTGACGGTAGGCGGTTTCTTTCAGGCGGTGGTCGCCCCGTTCATTTTTCGTTTCCTGCCGCAACGCGTCCGCATCTGGGGCTTGAAAAATCACTACCGGTTAGGCCATTGAACGTCACCGACGCGGTCATTCTCATGGCAGGAACCGGATCGCGCCTTCGCGGCTCAACCGATACTATTGCGAAACCGCTTATCCCGATCGCGGGGCGCCCACTCATTTCCTACGCGATCGACTCGTTCGACCAGGCCGGAGTGAAGACAGTCCACGCCGTAGTCGGTCCAAACGGAGACGAACTGGCCGCAGCGGTGGCGCCGCTGCTTCGGCCGCACATGCGCTTCCACGCGATCTCGAATGCGAACTGGCAAAAACAAAACGGAGTGTCGCTGCTCACCGCGGCGGGAAACGTCAGAGCGCCGTTCTTCCTCGCGATGGGCGATCATCTTTTTGAATCGTCCATTCTCGACCGGTTGATGGCGCAGACTGATGTCTCTTGCTTGAACCTGGCCGTCGACCGGAAAATCGATTCGATCTTCGATCTGGATGACGCGATGAAAGTGCGAACGCAGGATAACTTGATCGTCGCGATCGGGAAGAAGCTGGAAAATTATGACGCGATCGACACGGGAATTTTTCTCTGCCCGGAGATTATCTTCGATTACCTGCGCCGTTCCCTCAAAGATGACGATTGCAGCCTGGCCGATGGCGTACGGCTGATGGCGGCGGAGGGAAACGCGCTGGCCGTCGATATAGGCGAGGCCTGGTGGCAGGACGTCGATACGCCGGAAATGCTGGCGCGGGCGGAAGAGGAAGCGACGCGGCTGAAGCGCTAGGTGGATCGCGTCGAATGCGCTCGAAAAGCAAGCACGAGGCTGATCGCCGTCACGACAAACAACAGATGTAAGATCAGCGAAGGCATTCCGATCGCCGCGAGGAAAACAAAGAAAAGCATGGCGACATCACGCTTGGTCAGTTGGATCAGCCAGGAGGCGAACCTCTCTCCGAAAAATAATATCCCCGAACGCTCCACCAATTCGCGATGACGCGGATACAGCGCGCCGCCTAATGGCTCTAATTTGACCTCGTTCGGCTGTGGTTTTCGCGTCGCGAGGTAAAACTCATTCACGGCAATCAAAACCGCGGTCACTACTCCTTCGATCGCGTACAACCAATGGGGATGGCCAGCGAGATTCGTCTGGCGGGAAAGCCCAAGGCCCAGCCCAAGCGCGAGCAGAATGTTGCTCAAGACATCGAAAAGATCATCGAGCCGGCGGCCGCGTTCGCTCTCCAAAAATTTTGCGCGCGCGATCTCGCCATCGCACCCATCCAGAACACTGAAGACGTGGAAGAGCACGAGACCCCAGAGATACGACCAATAATCGCCGGAGAGCAAAATGAGCGAAGCGACGATCGGAAGGGGAAAGATGAACAAGGTCCACGCGTTCGGCGTGGTGGGAAATCTCAGCAGCAGCCGCGTCACCACGCGCGAGATCGGACGATTCAAATACCGGGAGACGAAACCGTCCTGGGACTTGCCGCTGCCACGCAGGAATCTGATCTCGATCTCATCGATCTGGCTGCCGTCGCAGATGAATTCCCACGCTCCTTCCCGCGACCGGGGCAATGATTCCACCTGATGAAAATAACTTTCCCAGGAGTCGATTTCTCCGGGAGACGCGACCGGCTCTTCCAGTAATTGCCGAGCAGCCTTGCGATAGAGAAAGAGTCGTGTGCCAAGAACGAGGTCGAATGGTTGCCCATCGCACTCGGTCGTGAATGCGACCTTGGTCAATCGCTCCTGCGTCGGCGTCCATCTTTGCGATTGATCGAGGTCCGGGCGCCACAAAATGCAGACCAGCACCGGCGCTGTCTCCTGGTTCTCGACCGCAAATTCGTCGACGGAAAGCGCGAGACGGTCCAGCTGGCGCAAACCCGCCACCATCCAATCCGCCGATTCATCGGCGACGATCAAGACGCGGCGAAATGAGGGAATCGGTGGCATCAATCCGGCCTCTTGTTCTCAAGACTGCGTCGAAAAATCCGATAGGTCTTGTATTTTTCAGCCCCGATCGCCTTGAGAAACCGATTCATCATGTGGTTGTTTTCCAGAATCAGGCTGGCTTCGCCAATGAAGCCTCTTTTGATCATCGCCTCTTCAATGATGCGCAAGACCAGCATTTCCGCGATGCCGTGCCGCCGGTACTTCGGGACCACACCGAGTGCGACCAGCCGCACCGTTTTGATGCGGCCTTTGTAGTAGAGGAGTTTTGCCAGACCGATCGGCAATCCAAATGTCGTGAGGCGACCGTTTATCCTTCGTAGAGCGACGTTGATGTCTGGCACGCACAGAATGAACCCGACCGGTTCCCCTTTGGCTTCCGCCAGCCAGACCAGTTCGGGCACGAGGATCGGCTTTAGCTCGTTGGTCATGAATTCGAATTCCCTTTCGGTGAATTGCACGAAGCCCCAATTGCTTTGCCACGCCTGATCGTAAATCTGGAGAAGTTTCCGACTTTCCCCAGCGAGGTCCCGCAGATTTCCCTGGCGCACGGTGATCTCGCGCCGCTTCTCCAGTGCGCCAGCCAGCCGCCGCAGCCGTTTGGCGGCCTCGGTGGGATTCGAAAACCACCAGGCATAAAGGTCGATCTCCTTCTCGAATCCGCATCCCTCGATCAGTCCGCGGTAATACGGAGGATTGTGTGCCGTCAAGAGCATCGGCGGGAATTGAAATCCCTCGATGAGCACGCCGCAAAGGTCGAAGATCGAATAATCGATCGGTCCAATGATCTCGTCGCGACCCAATTGACGAAGCCAATCGGCCGCCGCGGCGAGCAACGCGTTCGCGACTTGTTGATCGTCAATCGACTCGAACATCCCGAAGAAGCCGAGATTCGATTGGTGGAGCGCGTTGCACTTCGGATCGTCGCTGGCCATGATCCGCCCGACAATTTCCCCGCTCCTGCGCGCCAAAAAAAGCGCGGCATCGCCATGCTCGTAAAACGGATGCTTCTTCCGGTTGAGGAATTGCTTCCGCTCGAGGATGAGAGGTGGCACCCATACCGGATCGTTCGCGTAAATCCGCCAAGGAAATTTAATGAAGGCATTGAGGTCCGAACGCGAACAGGCTTGGGTGATTTCAATTTCCGGCACGGGACAATCTTGTCTTGGGGAGCGCAGGCTGCCAGCCTGCAGTTGCCGGCAACTTGCCGGCAACAGTTGGCGAAGCCAACATTGTTTCGCGGGCGCTCAAACTAAGGACAGCGTCTCGGCAAGCTGCCGACACAGGCAGGCTGGCAGCCTGCGCTCCCCGGAATCAAGATGAACTGACATTGCGGCGGTGGAGAAATCGAGTAATAGCATCCGCCTTGTGACTTTTCGTGACGGGCAGTCTGCTTTTGTGCGAAGCCTCGCTTTCAAAGCCGTTGAAATCGAGGAGCTGGCCGACATCTTTTTTTTCCGGCCATGCGGCTGGATCATCGCCCGCGGAGCACGCGCACTCAGAATGACGCCGACGCATCTCAGTGTCGTGGGCGCGATGATTGGCGTCGCCGGCGGTGCTTTGCTCTACGACGAAAGGCCCGGCCTGCTTTCCTTCGCACTCCTCGTTCTCTCCGAGATCATCGACTCGGCCGATGGGCAACTCGCGCGCATGACCGGACAGATGACCGAACTGGGCCGAGTGATCGATGGCGTGGGTGACTACTTCCGGCGCGGAGCGGTCTACCTCGCGATCGCGACGGGCATCATCCATCGAGGCGGCAGTAGTTCCATTCTTGTCTGGATGCTGCTGGCCGGGATAGCGAACGCGATCCAATCGCAGATGTATGACTATCATCGGACTGCTTATGTCACGGTGGCGGGGGAAGGGCGCGCGCCGGGGAACGATCCGGCAAAAGTCCCATCGTGGATCAGGTGGCTTTATTCTGGATACCTGATGATGCAGCGCTGGTTGATTGGCCAGCATGTGGGAGTCGAAGCCGCACTGGCCGCGCGCTCGGTTGCGGGCCAAGTGCGTGAGGAGGATCGAGTGCGTTACCTCGAATGTTTTTATCGACCGGTCCGCGGTTGGAATTTACTCGGATCAAATACCGGGTTGTATGCCATTGGTGTATTAATCTGGCTGCATCGGGTTGACCTGTTTCTTACCTTTATCTTGTTGCCGATGAATTTGGCGTTAATCGCTCTCTGGTTCTGGCAGCGTAGCGCCGACCGCAAATTTCTCGCCGACTTATGATTCGCACGATTCTTTTCGATATGGGCGGCACCCTCGACGGCGATGGGCTGCATTGGATGGATCGATTCTTCGCGCTCTACCAAAGTTTCGGCGTCGAGCTTTTGCGCCAGTCGATCCGAGAAGCGTTCGACGACGCAGAGCGAAAGTCGGCGCTGGACGAAACAATCGCTTCGTCCAACCTCGCCCAGATGCTCGAGCTTTATGTGGGGTGGCAGCTCGCCTACCTCGGGTTGGAGGATCGCGCGCTCCAACGCCACCTGGTCGACGGTTTCATCGAGCCGGTGCGGAAGGCTGCAGCCGAAAATGCGCGGCTGCTCGCGACTCTGGTCGAGCGCGGTTTTGAGTTGGGCGTTGTCTCAAACGGTTGCGGGAACGTCGAGACACTCTGCGAGGATTTTGGTTATGCGCCCTTCCTTTCCGTCATCGTGGACTCACGACGGGTGAAACTGTTCAAGCCAGATCCTGCGATCTTTCTTCATGCCGCCGAAAAACTCGGCGGCGATCCGGAAACCATGCTGATGGTGGGCGATTCGTTTGATCGCGACGTGGTGCCGGCGAAAAGGGTCGGGATGAAGACGGCCTGGCTCGAGGGCGCTACGCTGCGCGAGTGTCCTGATCCTTCCCTCGTCGATCTTCACCTTCGCCGCCTGGCCGACCTGCCTGCCGCCCTCTCCGCAGCCTTCCCGGCGTTCGTATGAAGCCCGAATTCTCACTGAGGGCCGGCGTCCTGGCTGCGGGCCGTGGAGAAAGATTACGGACGACATCGCAATTCAAACCGCTCGCCAAAGTCGGGGGCCGGACTTTGATCGAGCATGTTTTAAGTTCGATGACAGACGCCGGCGCCACGGAAGTCGTTGTGATTATTAATGAGGATTCCCTCGCTGTGCGGGATCACGTCGCCGCAGCGAAATGGCCCTTCAAGTTACGCTGGATCGTCGAGACCACGCCTACCTCGATGCATAGTTTTCTTCGACTCGTCGAAACGCTCGCGGCAGATGGAGACGAGGGACCGTTTCTTCTTTCCACGGTCGATACCGTGGCCGGCGCACAGACCTACGCCCGGTTCATCGCCGAAGCCCGGCGGAACGAAGACGCCACCGTGATGCTCGCGCTCACTTCGCCGGGAGACGACGAGAAGCCGCTGTTGGTTCGAATCGCGCCGGGAGATTCACGTATCCTCGCGCTCGGCGCCGCCGCGGCGCCGTCGTCATACGCAACGGCTGGAATCTACGCCGTTCGCGCCTCGATTCTCCGCGAAGCCCAAGCGGCCCGACGTGACGGCATTGATGCGCTGCGAACTTTTTTGGGGCGTCTCCTCGATCGGGGCTATCACCTCGCGGGCGTTCCCATCGCGGAATCGATCGACGTAGATCGGCCCGCCGACATCGGGACTGCGGAAGCATTTCTCCGGAGTGCGTCACTGTGAAACGGCTCCTCGGTTTGTATCGCGAAAAACAATATTCGCCCGGCCGCCATCAATCGAACGATGTCCTGCTCCTGGATCAGATTGCGCATCGACTCCGCGAACGCGAATTCGCGGTCGATCTCCTGAGCCTCGACGAAGCGAGCACCAACCGCTCGAACGCGGCGATCGTTTTTTCCATGTGCCAGGGACGGTCGGCGCTCGAAAACCTGGCGGAGTGGGAGCGCGAAGGAGTCCGGATCATCAACAGCCCCCGCGCCGCCCTAAACACTCATCGCGATCGGCTCCCGGCTTTGATGGTTTCGGCTGGGGTTTCGTTTCCTCAAACACATTTGGTCGGGACAAAAGAAAGCGCCGATCTCCACTCGCTCGATCTGCCTGGCGGAATCTGGCTGAAGCGCGGCGATGTCCACGCTTCCGTCACCGCGGATGTGCAGTGGGTTGATTCGCGGAAACGGCTGGATGCGGGTCTTGAGGAATTCTCGCGACGCGGAATCGACATGGCCGCGGTGCAGGCGCATCGTGCGGGCGACGAAATAAAATTCTACGGCGTCGCGGCCGGCGGATTCTTCCATTGGTTCTACTCCGGTGAGGCCCAGAAATACCCTTTCAATTTCTCGCAACTGGAGACCCTGGCCAGCCGAGCCGCGTCCGCCGCGGGCCTCGACATTTTCGGAGGCGACGTGATCGTGTCGTCGTCCGGCGAGCTGACTTTAATTGATCTAAACGACTGGCCTTCGTTCGCGCCCTGCCGCGAGCGGGCCGCCTACGCCATAGCCGATTTCATTACCAAGCGAGTCCATGCCGACTGAAACTCAAACCGATTTGCGACCACGCACGGAAGCGCTCTTCGATGAAGAACATCAATTCATCGCTCCCGGCCTTCAAACCATCGCGTTGCTCTCGAAGCTCGCGATTGATCACGGCAAGGGAGCGACGCTCACCGATCTCGACGGCAACACCTATCTCGACCTGAACGCAGGCGTGTCGGTGGCGAGTCTTGGCCACGCCCATCCGAGATACATCGCCGCGCTATCTGCCCAGCTCGAAAAGGTCAGTGTCGGGAGCTTTACCTCCCGACCCCGCGCTGAACTCGTTAGGCTGATCGCGGAGTTGACGCCCGGCGAACTTAACCGCTCTCAATTCTTCAGCGGCGGCGCGGAGGCGGTGGAAGCGGCGATTAGGCTGGCGCGTTCGCACACGAAGCGAACCGACATCGTCGGGTTCACCGGTGGCTTTCACGGCAAGACCGCGGGTGTTCTGCCGCTCTCGGATGTCGATTGGAAAACTTTGGTAGGACCTTTGCCCGCGGGCCATCATATCGCTCCCTATGCGGACCCGACTCGATTCGACGGCTCCGAAACGGAATGCCGGCAGCACGCGATCTCCGAGCTGCGTCGCGTCATTGAGCGCGACGTGGCCGGGCGGCCGGCCGCAATCATCATCGAGCCGATTCAAGGGACCGCGGGCAACATCGTGCCGCCTGCCGGGTTTTTGCGAGACGTGCACGAAATCGCACACGAATACGGCGCGCTGCTCATCGCGGACGAAATGATCACGGGCTTCGGACGCACCGGCGAATTGTTCGGTTGCAGCGACGACCAGGTGATTCCCGATATCATGACTCTGGGAAAAGGGATGGCCTCCGGATTTCCCGTCAGTGCCTTGGTTTCGACGGAACGGATCATGGCGGCGAAACCGTTTTCGTTGCCGAGCGCCTCGTCATCCAGTTACGGCGGAAATCCGCTCGCGGCGGCGGCGGCGTTGATCACGATCCAAATAATCCTGTCGGACAAACTCATCGAGAACTCCGCGACGGTCGGACGTTTGCTGCGCGATGGCCTCGAGACGCTTGGTCAACGGCGTCGATCAATCGCCAACGTTCGCGGCCGGGGATTGCTGATCGGATTCGATCTGGTTTCCGATCAACCAACGAAAACACTGCTGCCGAAAGAGAAATGCATCGCGTTCTTCAAGGACTGTCTCGCCGACGGCCTGATCATGATGAGTTACACGCCGCGAGTCCGTGTTCATTCGCCGCTGATTCTTTCGGCGGAACAGGCGAATGCTGCGCTGGCCATTATAGATCGCGGCTTGGAACGCCTTGAGGCGAAATAAGCGTGTGCTCAGAGGCGCGATAATCGGTTTCGGTGAAGTCGCTCGGAACGGGCACTGGCCGGCCTACGCGAATTCGCGAGAAGCGAAGATTGTCGCGGTGGTCGATCGAACCGAAGAGCGGCGAAAAGCAGCGCGCGAATCACTGTCGGGCGTTGCGACCTTCGCAACGATCGAGGAATTGGCGGCCGGAGCTGAGATCGATTTCGTCGATATTTGCACGCCACCGGCATTGCACGGCGAGCCGATGCTCGATGCGCTTGCGCGAGGATGGAACGTGCTTTGCGAAAAGCCGCTTCTGTTGGACTTGGTCGAGCTCGAAAAGGTCCGGAGCCTGGCGCGCGCGGCCGGACGAGCTGTCGTGCCGGTCCATAATTGGAAATACGCACCAATCGTTAGGCGAGCGACCGAGATGTTAGGTGCCGGCGTCATCGGAGCGTTGCGTGGAGTCGAAATTGAAACTTTGCGCGTCCGGGATTGCGCTGTCGCTGACCCGGATCATCCGAACTGGCGGCGCGATCCCGCGATCTCCGGCGGCGGCGTGCTGATGGATCATGGCTGGCATGCGATCTATCTCGCACATCACTGGTTTGGCGAGGAGCCGCTCGAGGTCCGCGCATCGCTCCATCGACCCTCTGCGAACGAAGTCGAAGACGAGGCCACGCTGAATCTTATTTTTCCGAGCGGTCAGGCAAAGATTTTCCTTACCTGGAGAGCAGAAGTGCGGCGCAACACGATGCGATTGATCGGCGAGCGCGGTGAGATTGCGATTAACGACGACACATTGAAGGCCGGCGCCGAGACCATCCAATTCGAGAGCGCGTTATCCGCCGGCTCGCACCATGCCGACTGGTTCGCGGCGATGTTGCCGGATGTGCTGGCGAGGTTTCGTTCGCCGGAAACTACACAGGCCTCGTTTGAAGAAGCGGCGCTTTGCCTCTCCGCTATTCGGCGTGCGTATCAGATGGCGTGAGGTGGCGGGAGCCGACTACATCGCCGCTTCGCGTCCGGAAAACATAATCCCACAGCGGAGAACTGACGCCATATCCGTTGTGGTCGTCTTTGTAATGATGCCGCATGTGATACTGCTTTAGCCAAAGTCCGACCCCGCGTTTCATCGAGAAATGGTGGGTCGCGTAATGAATCATGTCGTAGCAGAGATAGCCGAAGAGAAAGCCCGCAAACGGGGCGGGCGCCAGACGTCCAAAGACGCCGAGAAACAATCCGTAAAAAACCAACGCAACCGGAAGGCTGAAGGCTGGCGGCGCGACCAGCCGGGTGGCATCCTGCGGATGATCGTGGTGCACGCCGTGCACGAGAAAGTGGAGTCTTTTCCCCCAACGGCTTCTCGGTCCGTAATGAAAAAGGTAGCGATGCATCGCGTATTCGACCAGGGTCCAGATGAGGAGACCAAGCGCGAACAAACCTGCCGTCGCGCCGATCGACAACCCGCGTTGCCCAACCGCGAGATACAGCATGAAGGCGATCACCGGTAGAAAAATCACCAGCGGCGTCGCCGGGTGCACGTGCGAAAAACGCTCGATGAAATCGTTCTCGAACATCCGGATCGATTCGTTTTTGACCGAGATGTGACGCTGACGCATACGCTTCATTCTGCCCAATTTCGCGGCACGATCAAGGCACACCCTGCATCTGAGGCAAGTGGGCGGGCACGAGAGTGTCGGAGAGAATATTGAGCGCCTCATCCAGATCGGCGCGGGTGTGGTTCGCCGTCACGCAAGCGCGGAAGCAAATTTTGTCCTGCGGCACGGCCGGATAATCGACAGGGGCAACCCAGAGACCGCGATGGCGAAGCTCATGACCCAGTCGATACATGCGCTCACGATCTCCGATCACGAGGGGCATGATGTAGGTGGTTGAATTGCCGGTATCGATGCCGAGCTCGGTTAGTTGTTTATGGAAGTAATCCGCGTTTTCCCAGAGGCGGGTGCGCAGCTCAGGCTGGCTTGTTCCCAGCTCAAGCGCTTTCAGGATCGCCGCCACGACCACCGGCGGGAGCGCGCAGGAATAGACGTAGGGATGCGAATAAAAACGGAGGTAATCGAGCGTTTCCTTCGCCCCGGCCACAAATCCGCCCAGCGCTCCGAACGCTTTCGAGAAAGTCCCGTAGAGAATCCGGATTCGTTTCTCGACGCCGAAATGTTCCACCGCCCCGCGACCATGCGCGCCGCAAGCGAGCATCGAATGCGCTTCATCGACGAAGACCTGCGCTTCGTGCGCATCCGCCACATCCATGAGCGCGGCCAATTCACCAAAGTCGCCGTCCATCGAATAAATGCCTTCGACGATGACGAGATGGCGTTTGCCTTTATGCCGGCTCAAGGCCGCATCGAGTGATTCCGGGTCGTTGTGCTCGAAGCGTTCGGACCGGGTCCGCGCGAGCACGGCGCCGTCGCGCAGACTGAGGTGAGAACGGTTGTCCATCACGGCAACGTCGGTCTTGCGCAGCAAACCGGAGATCGTCCCGAGCGCGCCGCCGAAACCGCTGTTGAAAAGCATCGCATCCTCGTAGCCGAGGAACTCCGCCATTTTCCTTTCCAATTCCCGATGAAGATCGGTCATGCCCGAGAGCATGGGCGAACCGCACGCGCCGAGACCGTGCGTCCTTAACGCTTCGTGTGCGGCGGCGATGACTTCCGGATGATTGGCCAGACCGAGATAATTGTAGGAGCAGAGGTTGATGACCGGGTGCGGCTTGCCGTTGTAGTTGAGCGTGGTCCGCGCTTCCGCCGGGCCGAGCAGTTGCGGCTCGTACAATTCGATGGCCCACTCGCCCACATGATGCCAGCGGGTGAAAGCCGGAGGCGGTTTCAGCGGATCCTTGCTGTCGCCAACCAGGAAATCGCTCAAGCTGAACTTGCCCGGATCGTTCTCAACCGTCGGCGCAGCATCGTTTTGTGACCCTGAAGTTCCGTTGTCTAGATCCATGAGAAGGTGCGGCGCTCACACGCCTGGTCGTAGGTTTTGACGTCGCGAATGAAAGGCGACACAGCGATCGCCGGGATGGTCATTCGATTGAGCAGCCCGGTAAGATATGGAAGCCGCTCCGAAACGTCCATAATAAAAAAGGCCAGTTTTTGATCCCCCGACCGCCGAATCTAACTCTCTGCCTTCGGAATCGAATGACTTTTTGCGGGCGTCGGCAACCGGTCGGGACCGGGGTGCGCCCCCATCCGCCGGCCGAGCAGGACGACGAGCCGGAAAAGATAGGTGACCAAGATTCCCAGACGTATCTTCGATTCGCCTCGCTCCCGGTCGCGAAAGACGATCGGTATCTCTTTCACTCGGAAGTCGCGCGGGGCGGTCACGATCACTTCTAGAGCGATCTTGAATCCGGAAGCATCCCCTTTGCACTGGATGAGCGATGCTCGATCAGTCGCAAAAAACCCCGAGAGCGGATCGTGCAGGCGAGAGAGCGGCCACGCGAGCAGGCTGGCCACCCGCGACATGAATCGCCGCCACCAGGGCCAGCCCGGCGTCCGTCCGCCCGGAACGTAGCGGCTGCCAATGACCATATCTTGCGAGCCATCGAGAAGCGGCGCGACGAGATCGCCGATCCGCTCCGGCGGATGGCTCAGATCCGCGTCCATGACCAGAACCCAGCGCGATTTTGTCGCGGCCGCACCGGCCAGCACCGCGCCGGCCAGGCCTCCGGTCGGGCGTTCGCGCTGCAACAAACGGACGGGTTTGGTTTGTCCGAAATGGAGAATACGTTCGCAGGTTTTGTCGGTCGAACCGTCGTCGACAAACAAGACGTCGAGTTGAAACGCCGGGGAGCCTTGTTCGAATATTCGAGAAAGCAGCGGCTCGATGTTGTCCGCTTCGTTGAGCGTGGGAACAATGACGGTGAGCTGCTCCATCGCTGGGCCAGACGAATTCATGAGAGGCGGTTGAAGTGACGGCAATCGAGGGCGATGCGCATGGGTGGGCATGCTAACCCGTAGCGTCCGACAGTTCCAGTTCGCCGCCGCCGCGATCGTTTTGCTCACGGTCGCGACCCGGCTGCCGTCGTTGCTCCACCCGCAGGCAATCGATGATGAAGCGGTCTACTCTGTGGTGGCGAACGAGATCGTCGATGGCGGCCGGCCTTATCTCGACGCGATTGAGCGCAAGCCGCCGCTCCTGTTTTGGACTTATGCAGCGGTCTTCAAGGTCGCGGGAAAATACAATTGGATGGCACTGCACGCCGTCGCGCTACTCTGGACGCTGGGCACAATGGCGGGCCTCTATCTCATCGGGCGGCGACTGTTCAACCGCGAGACCGGTTTGATCGCCGCGCTCCTTTACAGCGTTTTCCAACCCTGGGCCGCGGCGAACAATCTCGCCTTCAACGGCGAGCTCCTGATGAATTTTCCTCTGGTTTGGGCATGGGCTATCGCTTTCGGAAAGAGCGAGTCCCGATGGCGTCCCGAACTTTTCGCGGCGGGCGCGCTTCTCTGCGCGGGATTTCTGCTCAAACAACCAGCGGCGATCGCAGCGGTACCGATCGGGTTCTACCTGCTTCTGCCGAGTTATCGCAGCAGCCGCCGACTCACGTGGAGGGACTCGATCACTCAGGCACTGATACTCACCGCAGGATTTTTCAGCGCCCTGGCCTTGGTCGCGATCATTCTCCAGCAGCAAGGAATCTTGCCCGAAGCGTACTACTGGACGTTAACGCACCACGCCGTTCCACACGTTTTTTGGGAAAGGGGTGTTCTTTTCACGCTCGCATTCATCGGGGCGTGTTTGCCCTTAGTGATCGGTGCGGCCTTGGCGCTTCGAGACAAGCCCGGTCTGTGGGTGGACAAAAGAGCTGAGCGAATTGTGCTCCTCGGACTCGTTGGCGCGTCGATGCTCGGCACCGCGGCGGGCGCGCGGTTTTATCCGCATTATTACCTTCAACTGGTGCCACCGCTCGCCCTCCTGGCCGCGCCTTACCTCGCTGAGATTTGGTGCGGCAGAATCAAGCCACGCTCATGGCTCCTGCGACCGGCCCCAATTACCATCCTGGTCGGCGTAGCGGTGCTCGCGTTCTCGATTTCGCATTGGGAATCCCTGGCCTGGCATCGCGAGCCCTCGGAGACAGCACGCTACATCACTGGACATTCCGCGCCTAACGACAGGATTTTCGTCTGGGGCCGGAGCGCGTCGGCATTTTATCTCTACGCGCAACGCCGTCCCGCTTCGCGTTATGTCCTGACCTATCCCCTCACCGGATTTATTTTCGGGGGCGATCTTCCTGGAGTCGATACTCGGAAGTGGATTGTGCCCGGCGCGTGGGAGGCACTCGACCAGGATTTTCGCAAACACCCGCCACTCTACATCGTCGATCTCTATGCCGGTCCCGAAGCGCAATACCCGGCGAGCCAATTTCCCGTCTTGGCTCGGTGGCTGGAGAGTTACGAACCGGTGGCGCGAACAACCCAGGGTGTGATTTATCGGATTCGTTAGGCCGTCCTTCCTCTACGAGGGGATCACGGACGCTTCGCAGCATCTTCAAACCGCGCTGGCGGCAGAGAAACGTCTGGCAAAATCTCATACATCTCGGCCGCTTTGGCGCAACCATACCTCGCTTACTCAGCAACATTTTGGCAGAAGCGACCCTAACGGGATTCGAACCCGTGTTACCGCCGTGAAAGGGCGGTGTCCTAGGCCACTGGACGATAGGGTCAGGGAAAGCCGGGCAATATCAGAAGCGCGCCCCTGCGATGCAAGTTATTTGCCGGTCGCCTGGCGTCCTGTGCGCGCGGTCGATTTCAAATCCAGGACCAGCGCCGCGGTGCGGGCGGTGGCACCGCCATGCGCGGCCAGAATCGCCTGAGCATTACCGACCAGCCGTAACGCCGCGGCCCGATCACGCAGAAGCCAGGCGATCTTCTCGTGCAGCGAATTGGGATCGCGCACCTGCACCGCCGCGTCGTTCGCCACCAGCGCTTGCGCGAGAGCGGAAAAGTTTTCCATGTGCGGACCGAATAGCACCGGTTTGCCGGCAAAAATCGGTTCGACTGGATTTTGCCCACCGCGAGCAGTGAGACTCTTGCCGACAAATACAATCGTGGCGACGGCATACCAATGCTGAAGCTCGCCAGTGCTGTCGAGCAGCAGACAATCCATCGTCGCTCCGCCGTCTGTTTCTGCCTCGCTCCGCAGGGCCACCTTCAAGCCCAGCCGTTGCAGCCGCGTGCGGATTTCCGCGACGCGCTCCACGTGCCGCGGGGCGATGATCAGAGTGAAAGAGGGAAAATCCGCGCGAAGCCGCTGGAAAATTTCGGCGAGAATTTCTTCCTCGCCGGCATGAGTGCTTCCGCCAAAAAGGATGGGGCGATCATCATCGATCCCGAAAGCGCGCAACACCTGCATCGGGAGGTCCGGATTGAGCCTGATCTCGGCCGGATCGTATTTGATGCTTCCTACTTTTTGAATCCGCTCCGGCGCGACCCCGAGCGCGACCCATCGCTCTACGTCTTCGTTTTCCTGCACGCAGATGAGATCGAGCGAGCGGAAGGTCGGTCCGATCAGAAAATGGAAACGCCGAAAGCGTTCTTCGGATCGTTTCGACAAACGCGCGTTGACCAGCGCGATCGGAACACCGGCATTGCTGGCTTCGGCCGTCATATTCGGCCAGACTTCGGCTTCGACGAGGATAACGCGGCGCGGCCGAATGACGGCGAAGGCGCGGCGCATGATCGGCCAGAAATCGAGCGGGCTGTAGAGCACTTCCATCGCATCCCCCGCTTCCTGCGTTGCGACATGAAACCCCGTGGTCGTTGTCGTGGTCAGGACACAAAAAAAATCCGGATCCAATTCTCGGAGTTTGGCGGCCAGTTTCAGCGCGATCGCGACTTCGCCGACGCTGACGGCGTGGATCCAGGTGGAGCGTCGCGCAGCCAGCCGCTCCCGCACTTCGCGATCGTAAAAGCCGAAGCGCTGCCCGAATTTGTGTCGGTAATTTCCGCGGCGGAGCAATTTCGAAAGCTGTCCCGGCAGAAAGAAGAGCAGACCAAGCGGGTAAAAAAGATTGTAGAGAAGCCTGATCATTCAAAGGGCCCGCGGCGCGAGGAGAACATTAGTGCGCTGCAGAAACAAAACCTCGGTGGAGCCGTATTTTCGCGCGCGGGTCACGCCCCACAAAGGAAGCGCCGGCATCTTTTCCGTGGGCCGTTTCTCCAGGACAAAAATGCCGGAGGGCTCGATCATTTCCGCGAGCTGCGGGTCTTCCAAGAGCAGGCGGGTGAATTCGCCGCCCGATTTCGTTTTTTCGTAGGGCGGATCAGCAAAGATAATTTGGAACCGATCGCGCGTGCCTGCTCCACGGAGAAAGGCAAAGACATCCTGTTTCCGCACTCGACCTTCGAGTTTCGTTCGCGCCAGGTTGCGCTCGATCGCCGCCGCCGCCGCGAAATTCTCTTCCACGAACAACACCGAAGCGGCGCCGCGGCTGAGCGCTTCGATTCCCAGAGAACCGGTCCCGGCAAACAGATCCAGCACGCGCGCGCCGATCACTTCATCGCCCAAACTGGAAAAAATGGCGGCCTTCACGCGGTCCATCGTCGGCCGGACCTCGGTCTTGGGGACATCGAGCCGAATGCCGCCGGCCGCACCCGCGATGACTCTCATGGCGAGGCGCTCGCCGACGGGGATGTGACCGGCGAAGTTTCTGCCGGCACGGGTGAAGCGGATGGCTGCGCGGCGGAAGCTGCTTCTTCGGCTGCTTTCTCTTTTTTCTTTTTCGCTTTGTCGGATTTTCCGCCGCCGATCAAGCCAGTGATCACGCTGCTGAGATCCTTCAGATCGCGCCCGATCAGTTTGTCCATCAAGTTGGTTTTGGGCCGCCCCACCGTCCCGCTGACTTGGAAACTCACCCCGGAATATCCGGGCTCGTTGATCGGCTGGAAATTGTCGCGGATCGCGCGGAAGAGCTGATTGCGCGTCTTGTCGTTCACCGCCAGTCGCGATTCTAACTGGAGATTCCCATCGAACGAAACCGTTCCCGCCGCGGAAAGCCGGATATTTTTCGACCGGAAAATCAATTCGTCGATCGTGAACACGCCGGGATTGATGTGATACTTCACCCGAGCCTGATCGAGGTGAAGCTGGCGCAGCTCTTCGATCTGGAGCAATTGCCCGAGCGCGACGAGCAGGCTGTATTGCTGGACCTGTCCGTCGTGCAACGTGATTTCGCCCGCGCCGGAAAGCGCATTCGGATCGGCCGTGGTGCCGCTCGCATCGAGAAAACCCTCCAGCCGGCCTGTGATCGTGCCGGGCGAACCGCCCGCGTCCGTCACGATCCGGTCTGCCTGCACGTCACGAAAGCGGACGCTGACAGTGAATGGCGAGTTTTCAGTCTGCGGCAGAAGGACAAAACGGCCGGTGATCTCGCCGCCACCCGCTCTGGCCCTGATCTGAGAAAGATCGAGTTCATCCGGCGCATAACGAAGCGGCGATTGAAGGTTCTCCAAAAAAAACCGGTCGCGCAGAGATGTCTTCGCGATGCTGATATTCCCGCGCAGATCGGTCGCTGTCCGGAAATTCGAGCGAAAACGGATCTCATCGAACATGGCCACATTCTTCAGCTTTTCGTCCAAGAAGAGAAAACGGCCTCGCTCCAAATTTACCCGCTGAATTTCCGGAGTGAAGGCAGGCGCATTTTCCGGTTCGACCACTGTCACTTTTTTCGGTGCTTTCTCTTTCTGCTCGACGGGCGGAAGAGGGTCCGCCGCGGCGGGGGTGGTCGCAGGAGCTGGCGGGTAATTTTTTTTCGGAGCGGAAACAGTCGCGACCGGTTCTGGCGGCAAAGAAGGCAAACGCCATTTCCCATCCGCGTTCTGCGCCCAAACCACATTCGGCTCGATCAGGGAAATCTCCTTGATCACGAGGCGTTGCGAAAAGAGCGACCCAAACTTGATCCGGAGCTGGAAGGTTTTGGCGGTGAGAAAATTCGCGGTCACGCCCGGCTGACTTTGCGGAATGGTGATGCCGCTGAGTTTCAATCCGGCCCAGGGCGTCACGCTGATGCGGTGCAGTTGCAGGGTGGTCCCGAGGCGCTGGCTGAGTTCCTGCTGAATCCGGGCTTGTGTCCCTTGCGACTGCACATAGATGTTGACCCCAATCAAAATGAGGACCGCCGAACCCACGATCGTGCCGAGCACGATGAGCAGAACGCGGTTGATTTTTTTCACGCCGGAACGTTACGCCGCCTCAGTTTGAAGAAAAGACCAAAGCCATGATGCCCTCGCCCGCCTTGAAAGACACGGTCGTCATTTTCAACCCGAACGCGCGCGGGGCGCGGGCCCATCGTTGGCGTGCCCGGGTGGACGAACTGGCGCGCGGCGCGACCTTGTGCGCGACCTCGCATCCCGGCGAAGCGGAAGTCTTGGCACGACACGCGGCGAAGGAGGGCTACGAAAAAATCGTCGCGGCGGGCGGCGATGGAACGATCAACGAAATCGTGAACGGCATCGCCGGCCAGAACGTCGCCCTTGGATTGCTGCCGTTGGGGACCATGAATGTTTTCGCCACCGAGCTGGGACTCCCGGTAAATGATCTCACGCGGTGCTGGCAGATCATCCAGGAAAATAATATCAGGCCGGTGGACCTCCCCAGCGCCAACGGCAAGCATTTTGTCCAGCTGGCCGGCGTCGGTCTCGACGCCCAGGCAGTCAAGGAAACCAGCCGCGCCTTCAAACGGAATTTCGGCCCGCTCAGTTATCTAATCTCCGCCGCGCAGATCGCTTCCCGGCCGCCGCCACTGCTTCGCATCGAATCAGAGAATGCCGTGACGGAAGAAGGCTCGTTCGTGCTCGTGGGAAATGGGCGGCTCTATGGCGGCCGGCTTCCGTTTTTCAAACAGGCCACGCTCGATGACGGGCTGCTCGACGTGATTGTTTTCAAGCGGCTCAACTATCTCGACATGATCCGCTACTTGCAGAACGTGGTCTTCACCTCGCAAATCACTTCGCCCGAAGTGGAGTATTTCCAGACGGACCGCCTCCGCGTCAGCAGCGACGAAAGCGTTCCGGTCGAAATCGACGGCGAACTCATCGGCAACTGCCCAGTGGAATTCAAAATCCGCGCGGGCGGGTTGAGGGTGCTGGCGCCGCGGTAGCCGCGCCCACAACTTTCATCGACAATTAATTTTCGCTGAGATACGCTCGTGACATGCGCCTGTCCGGCCGAAAGCCCTCGCCAATTACGCGGCGCTGGACGCGGCAGCCGCGCGTCGTCTTGCTGGGTCTGATTGGGCTCAATCTCGCCGTCTTCGTCGCGCAGCTTTTTCTCGATGCCTATCAGCCGGGTTTTGTTGGCGAGTATCTGGCCTTGAGCGATCACGGGCTGCACTCGGCCTACGGCTGGCAATTTATCTCCGCGGCTTTCCTGCACGATGGCCCATGGCATCTGCTCGGAAACATGTTCCTGCTCTATCTGCTCGGGCGCGATGTGGAATCGATCATCGGCCAACGGCATTTCCTTTTTCTTTATCTGACCGGCACCGCGGCGGGCGAATTTGGTCATTTGTTCCTGATGCCTTCGACCTCGGTTTTGCTCGCGGCCTCAGGCGGCGTGGCGGCCGTTCTGGTGGCTTACGCCGCGATTCTTCCCGAACTCGAACTGACCTCGATGATGTTCTTTCTGCTGCCGGTTCGCCTGAAAGCAAAACATCTCGCCTACGGAGCGTTCACCATCGCGGTCCTCGGAATCGTGTTCGATCGTACCGGCGCCGTGGCGCACAGCGCCTATCTGGGTGGTTGCCTGGCGGGTTGGTTCTACGTCCACCTCCTCGGCTTCGGGCGTCCTTCAATTTTGCAGCGCGCCCTTCGTCAACGCCGCGCGGACGCCGATCGTTATCGGGCGATGAGCCCGGAGCAATTCATCGCCGAAGAAATCGATCCGATCCTCGACAAGATTTCGCGGGAAGGAATCGACAGCCTCACGCGAAGCGAGCGGCGCACGCTGGCCAAAGCGCCCGAGAAAATCGCCGGACATCAGTGAGCCCTGACGGCGTCTGCTGCGTTCGTTAGGCCATTCCATTTCACGATGCCCTTTCCTAATTGGACGTTGGGCGTTGGACGTTGGACGTTGGACGTTCTGCCTTT
>QHBM01000160.1 GCA_003244145.1 Chthoniobacterales bacterium | reverse complement strand
CCGCCGAACGAAAAACAGAGGCGGTTTGGAAAGCGCCTCTCCTTTGATTTAAATCGCCGCTTCGACGACCTTCCAGCATTCCACGAAGCCGGGGGCGAAGTCGGCTGGCCGGGCTTTGATCCATTCTGAGACGACGTCCGGCGGGAAGAATTCTCCGAGTTCGATTTCCGAGGCGGCGAGCTGGAACGGTCCTTCGTGTTGCGCTCGGTAGAGCCAGATGAATTCCTGGCCGGTTTTTTCCGAGGCGGGAAGTTTGGCGACCCGGCTTAACTCCGCCCTGATGCCGAGTTCTTCTTCGAGCTCCCGGTTCGCCGCCGAGTCGTAATCCTCTCCGGCGTTAACGTGACCGGCGGCGCTCGAGTCCCAGAGCAGGGGATGGCGGTCTTTCCAACGGGATCGTTTCTGCAAGAAAAGCTCGCCCGTGGCGTTGAAAATCAGGATATGAACCGCCCGATGGCGCGAGTTATTCCCATGCACTTCGTCGCGGGGAGCGTCACCCAGGACCTGATCCTGGTCGTCCACCACGGAAAAGCGTTCCGCCGCGGTCGAAACCTCGGCCGCAGGTGCTCCCGAGGGCGCGCGGCGGGAGAGCGCGATCCACTGCTGGAGAGTTAATTCTTCGGCGCGCGCGCGAGCATCGAATCCGACGGCGACTGCCGTTCCAGCCCAATCTGGAATCTCTTCCCTAAGTAAATTCCGCAACTGCTTGCGCCGCTGCGAAAAACCGCGACGAACGAGCCGGAAAAAAGTTTCCGGATCGTTCTCCGGCAATTCATCGGGCTCGCGCGGAATGATTCGGACGAAGGCCGAATCAACATCGGGCCGCGGAAGAAAAACACTCGAAGGCACCGTGCGCAGATATTCGACCCGATAACGAAGTTGGATGATGAGCGTGAGCGCTCCGTAGTCGCTCGTTCCCGGCAAAGCCGAAATCCGGCGCGCCATTTCTTTCTGTAACATGAACAACCACAAACTTATCGGACTCGGATATTTTGTGAATTTCAAAAGGAGCTGGCTCGAAATGTAGTACGGCAGATTGCCGATCACTTTGACCCGTGGCTGCGCAAATAAGCGGCGGAGGTCGTAGTAGAGCGCGTCCGCGTGAAGAATTTCAAGGCGCTCGCTGGTGAAACGTTTCCGCAGGAACTCAGCAAGGCGCCGATCTTTTTCAATCGCCAGAACACGCGCGCCTGAATCGAGCGCAAACTCTGTCAGCGCGCCCAGGCCGGGCCCGATTTCAATAATGTAATCCTCTGGAGTCAGCTCCGCTTTCGCGACGATCCAGCGCGCCAGGTTGCGATCGTGGAGAAAATTTTGCCCGAGTGTCTTTACGGGCGAGACCCGAATTTCCCGGAGCGTGGCGTCAATCTCGGAGAGCTTCATCCGCGAGCCCCTGACTCGCCCCGCCGCAACCCCAATATCGGTCGGTTATTCACAAAAAAACTGTGAACAAAACACGCCGTGGAGCGGAATTTATTCACAAGTTATTCAGGATGCCGATTGGGGTGGACGTTTCTCAGGGCGTCGCCTCGATTTGTTCGATGCTGCGGGGTTCGGGGCGAGTGCGCTTTTTCCGGCTGGCGAGATAGGTGCGGCGCGCATCTTTCAGCGATACGCCTTCCAGAAAATACACGATCGCGGACCGGCCGATGGCGTAGGTCCCGGCCCCGGCCACCATTCCGCAGACGACGTTTCCCCAGCCGGGAAAAAATTTCAGGAGCGCACGAGTGCCTTCGCGCAAGAGCATCCCGGCTCCGACATTTACGCCCAGCGCCCCGATGAACTCCGTCGCCGCGCGCAGGCTGCGCTCGCGTCCGCTGATGTACATAATGCCGGAGACCATCACGAGCTGGAGTGCGGTCAGAATAGGGAGATCGGCCAGGGGAATAGGCTGGGCTCCGATCGCGGCGCAGATGGCGGTGGTCGACTTAACCAACATTTGGGCGATCTCTCCCTGGACCGCGCGATCGCCGGAGACGCGCGCCATTTCCACCCGCGCTTCATTCGGCAGTTCGCGCGCCAGCATCGACATGAATTGCGGTGCGCTTTCCTTCGCCGGTTCATTTCCAGTGCCGATGGCGCCGGGGGAAATTTCGAGAACACTGAGAAGATATTCCCCGACGCCCGCTTGCTCTCGCAGCGCGGTTTGCAGGCGCGAGCGCATTTTCGTTTCCGCCGGGGATCGCCTCTCGCCATTGTGAGCGCCTCGTTTCGCCTGCGTCGCATCGTGCAGGACAATCCCGACCACCTTCGCCCTGGTGCGCGCCGCTGTGTTCGAGGCGATGAAGGACGCAAGATTCTCTAGCTCGCGTTCCGGCATCCGCGCTGTCACGACGTCCTCAGCGAGATGGAGAAAAATGTCGGCCGGTTCTTCTTTCAGCTCCTCCTGGATATCTGGAATTGTCCTCGCGTCTGCGCCGCGGCCATCCAGGACGCTGATCATTCCACGTCCCTCCAAATCCATGCCGTGCCATCGGAACAATTCCATTAAGACGCCGCGCGATTCGGCCGGCGGCGCCCAGGCGAAAAGTTCGGCGACGATCTCCTGGAGCGGCAGCCTGTTCGAGCCCGTGACCACAAAACGCGGCGCGCGCTGCTGGAGAAACAACTCTTTCAGCGGGGTCAACTCGTGCAGAACCGGCTTCTGAATCGCGTCCGGAAGTTTGCCGAGAAAACCTTCGAGTCGCTCGATGATGCGGATAAGAGTCGGGTGGTTCATTCCCTTTTGGTCCGCCTTAGGCGGATTGGATTTTCGATTTTGGGAGAGGCGTCCGCTTTCCGCTTGGTTTCCATGGATGCTCCAATTATACCCGTTCTCATGAGTTTGAATCTCGAAATTCTTTCGCGAGCGGCGGATCAGGCCCGCGGGTTATGCATGGATGCGGTGCAGGCTTCGAAATCGGGTCACCTCGGTCTGCCGCTGGGATGCGCCGAGATGGGCGCGGTGCTTTACGGTTACGCGCTCAAACACAACCCGGACGAGCCTCGCTGGATCGGGCGAGATTACTTCATTCTCTCGGCCGGCCACGGCAGCATGTTCCTTTACGCGTGGCTTCATCTGAGCGGGTACGATTTGCCGATGGACGAGATCAAACGCTTCCGTCAATTGCACAGCAAGACGCCAGGCCATCCGGAATTTTTTGAAACGCCAGGCGTCGAATGCACGACCGGTCCACTCGGCCAGGGTGTCGCGAATGCCGTCGGCGTCGCGATGGCGGCGAAGATGGCGGCCGCGCGTTTCAACACGGCGGAGCACATGATTTTCGATCAGCATGTTGTTTGCCTTGCGGGCGATGGTTGCTTGCAGGAAGGCGTCTCCGCGGAAGCGAGCGCGTTCGCCGGGCACTTCGGTCTCGATAACCTGATCCTGATTTACGACAACAACGCCGTCACCCTGGACGCCATGGCCAACGTGACGCAGAGCGAGGACACCGGGAAACGTTTCGAAGCCTATGGTTTTGATGTCCAGAAAATCGACGGTCACGACATGCAGGCTTTTCTCGACGCTTTGAACACAGCGAAGAAACGCGACAACGGCAAACCGCAGATGATCATGGCGAAGACGATCATCGGGAAAGGCATTCCTGAAGTGGCGGGAACGAACAAGGCTCACGGCGAAGCGGGCGTGAAATATGTGGACGCGGCGCGAAAACGTTTGGGATTGCCGGACGAGCACTACTTCGTCTCCCAGGATGTGCGCGACTATTTTGCCGAGCACAAAAAAACCCTGCGCGCCGACTACGACGTCTGGGAGAAATCCTACAACGACTGGCGCGGGAAGAACCCGGAGCAGGCCCGGCAACTCGACGATGCGATCGAGAAGAAAGTGCCCGCGGACTTGTCCGATAAGATCCCTGCGTTCCCTAGCGACGCAAAGATCGCGACGCGCAAAGCCGGCAGCGACGTTTTGCAACCACTCGCGAAAGCGCTGCCGTTTCTCACCAGTGGCAGCGCCGACCTCCATGGCTCGACGCTGAACTACATCGAAGGCGCCGGCGATTTCACGCGCGATAACCACACCGGCCGGAATATCCATTACGGAATTCGTGAACATGGGATGTGCTCGATCATGAACGGCATCGCCTATCACGGCATCTTCCGCGTGTCCGGCGCGACCTTTCTTGTCTTCGCCGATTATTGCCGCGCCGCCATTCGTCTCGCCGCGCTTTCGAAGCTGCCGAACATTTACATTTTCACGCACGACTCGATCGGCGTGGGGGAAGATGGGCCGACGCATGAGCCGGTCGAAACCGTGAGCGGACTGCGGGTGATTCCTCAGCTCGATGTCATCCGGCCCGCCGATCCCGAGGAAACGGCTGGAGCATTCATTGCCGCTGCGCAGCGGATCGACGGTCCGACCTTACTCGCGCTGACACGGCAGGCCGTGCCGATGCTGGCCGAGATCGAGGTGAAGACGCGCCGCGAAGGCGTAGCGCGTGGCGGCTATGTCGCAAAACGCGAGACCGGCAAACTCGAACTT
>QHBM01000125.1 GCA_003244145.1 Chthoniobacterales bacterium | reverse complement strand
CAGCCGGGTGACGGACTGCTGACGGCCGGGTTTATTGTGCAGAACGGATCGGTCCGAGTCGTGATTCGCGCGGTAGGTCCTTCTTTGACACAGTTCGGTATCACCAACGCCCTGCCCGATACAACTCTGCAACTGCGGGACGTGAACGGCGCCATCGTCCGGGAAAATGACGACTGGATGACGGATCAAAAGGCGGAGTTGGAGGCTACTGGGCTGCAACCGAGCAATATCAAGGAGGCGGCCCTGGTTCAGACGATCCCGCCCGGACAATACACAGCCCAGGTCCGGGGCAAGCCGGAGGCTACCGGCATTGGCGTGGTGGAGGTTTACTTCCTTCAGTAATGTGAGTCTCTCCGGTTAGCGCGGGGCGAACGAGTGCTATGGGCCGCAAGCAGAGAGCTTCGCAGCGGCCACACGCACCAACTGGAATGGCGTCGCCCTCGAATGGTTCCAAGAGACCGTTCTCGATCGCGTTCCCTTTCTTCGCAGCGGCCACATGCATCATGAACACGGCGCTGGGAAACAACCATTAAAGCCTATAGGGCCAAACAACCCGCCGCAGCTGGCGCGCATTAGTCTCAGCCCGCGAATATTCGTTTCAACATCCCAAGTTTTTTTGCTTGCGACCGAGGACGCGACGCCAGACCATGTGGCATCCCCGCGCGACTCACAGAGACGAGAAGAGCGAAACCTCCGAGACGCCTACGGCGGTGACTGCGGCGTTCCTGCGCCGCGATGGTAAGTGGCAGATGGTGAAGAACCACTAAAGCATGCTGGAGAAGTAAGACTCCCTGCGGTGACTGTTATCACCATGCCGGGCGCTGGCCCTAACGCTGGAGGCGACAGTTTATTCCGTCAAATGCATCCGCCGGAGTAAAGCTTCATAACGCGCATCAGTACGCAAGTTATCAAACGGCGGATCAATTTTCATCGAAACCAAATCGGCCTGGCGCATCGCGTAAGATTTTTCAAGCCACGCGAGCGCCTTTTCATGTTCGCCGATAGCGGCATACATTGCGCCGATACAATACGGATTGTTCCTTCCGGCCTCTGATGTGGCAACAGCTTCGGTGATATTGCGCGCTTCCTCCCTGCGTCCGGCCCAAGCCAGAATGTAAACGCGATTAATATCGTCGGTTGGATTTTTTTCCAGGGCGGCAAAGGCGAGATCGAAATCGCCCTTTTGCGCGTAAGCCTTGGCCAGAAAACTGTAGATGCCTTTATTTTCCGGCGCGGCTGCGAGCATCAGTTCGGCTTGCTCGATTGATTTGTCAGGCTTGCGCCAATAGTAATAAAGCTCCGATAAGTGCATTCTCACTTCGAGCGAAAGCGGATCTAGCTCCTGCACGCGAAGAATTTCTCGCTCGGCTTCCTCGAATTTGCCCTGCACGGCAAAATTATTTGCCAGCCAAAGATGCGCCGTGCGGTGGTTCGGATTTTTGAGCAGGGCTTGCTGGTAATAACTTTCCCGCGCCTTCAAATCGTAATTCTGCATCGTCCTGACCGCGCCCAAAACGACGTATGGCCCAGCGAGCGAACCATCGAGTTCCTGAGCTTTTTGCGCGTGAAGTTCCGCTTTTGGCGCGGCGGTTCCGGGCGGGACCATTGAATCGAATTCCATCACCATATAGACCTCGGCCAGGCCATCCTGCGCTAAAGCGTAATTCGGTTCGACGCGCAGGGCTTCTTCAAAGAATCCGACGGCTTTTTGCAGGTGCTCGTTGGTGAGTTGATTGCGTTGAAACAATCCTTGCAGGTAAAGTTGATAGGCATTGACGTTATGCGTGGAGCGCGACGCGGACCCTATTTCGTCGCACAGCTTTACTTTCAATTCCGCGACGATCTGACAGGTGATGTCGTCCTGAACCGCAAAAATATCAGCCAGTTTTTTCTGCGCGGAATCGCTTGCCCACCTCACGCTGCCATCCTTTGTATTAACCAGCCGAACCTCGACGCGAAGCTGTTCGCCGCTTTGCCGCAGACCACCTTCGAGGACTGTTTCCACGCCAAGTTTTTCCCCTACCTCCTGCGGCGGTGCGTCTTTATTCTTGAACTGAAAAACCGAACTGCGCGAGATGACCTTGAGCGATGCGATGCGCGATAGTTCGTTGATCAAACTTTCCGTTATACCGTCGGAAAGATAATCATTCGCCGCGTCGCCGGTTAAATTCTTCAACGGCAAAATCGCAATCGAACGCCTGGCCGCAACTGCTTGGGTCAAAGTTCTCGGTTTGTCGGATTTGACCTGGCGGCGATGGGTAAAAATGCTAAGAGCTATAAGTGAGACTAAAAGGACGCTAAGAAGAGCGAGAAGAAGCTGGCGATTCTTCGGCGCGAGTGGCTGTGAGATGGGTGTCCTGTCCTTTGTTTGCGGTTCTCGGTTTCCGAATTCGTAATCGGTAAGTGCTAATCGACTCGGAGCTAACTCACCGGTTAAGGCGGGCGCTTCCGAGACCGCGCCGATAAAACGAAAACCGCTTCCCCGACGGGTTTCAATAAAGCGCGGCGCTTTACCCACATCGTCCAAGGCCGTGCGAATCGCGCCAACGCATTTTCTCAAGGCATCGTCATAGACTTCATGTCCGCCCCAGAACCTATTGAGCAATTCCTCACGGCTGACTACTCGGGCACGGTTTTCGATCAGAAAAAGTAGAACGTCAAAGGGCCGTTTCGCGAGGTGAACTTCCGCGCCTTCGCGCCGAAGCGTTCGCAGTTCGGCTCCGAGATGGAACTCGTCGAAAACGAAAGTTTTGTCAGCCAGTTTTTCCATCTGGCACAAGGCCTTTCCGTAAAACTACCGCGTAATTTCCGCTAAACGTCCAGATTCTGCCCAACATTTGAGATATGTTTCTTTGCCGCGATGACACAAAGTATAAACCTTTTTTCCCGCCTAAATGCAAGTTTTCTCGATGGGCCGTGCGTTCCCTGTGGGTTTATGTTGGTGTTTTGTCCCCATCGTCCTTCCAACCGTCACTTCGACCATAAAATCCTCACGACATTTCCGAGCGAGTTAGCGCCCAAACCAGTATAAAATCCATCGAAACTTTGATCCAACGCCTCGCGGTCCTCCCGGCCTATTGCATTATCGGCACTCGAATGAAACGCAGAACTTTTTCCAAAACGGTTACACTTGTTGCTGCCCTCACGTTCGCCTCCACCAGCGTGATGCTGGCTGACCTTTATTCTCCCGGACCCAACACCACGGATCTTCAGGGCCAATGGATCGATGCAACGACCTCGCCTCCGGGCGGGCCACCCGTCTATGGAACTCCTGGTGCCGCTGACGATGTCGACCTCCAAGGCTTCGACATTACCGCGAGCGGCGGAACCGTGCGGAGCATCTATAACGTAGGGAATCTGACCGTGACCGGAATGGCGAGCACGCAGCAGGCGAGCGAGTTCACCTTGCGCGGCTCGGGAACGCTTAACATAGATCACGTCGGTCCCAATATTGGTTTCGCCGTCGTGAGCGGCCATCTCAAGGCGAGCGGAGCGGCGGACTTTGTCGGTGTCAGTTCCGGCGGGGTTGTGACGGCGGCCACTTGCAAGGGGGGCAGCTTCGAAGGCGGCAGCTCGTTGACGCTCACGGGCACAGGCGGGACCGGCGGCTCCGCTAATTTCTTCAGTGCCAGCTCACTCACTGCCAAGGCCGGCCTCCGGGATTTCTCTTTCACCCTCAATAGTGCCAGCCTAGCGCACATCGCTAGCTACACTGTTTCTACTTCTGGGAGTGTTTACATCAACGACGCCGGTTCGGCCCTCACTGTGGACCAGGTTTACTCCATCAACTCCGGCAACTTGAATATCGCCGGCGGGGGATCAGCAACTATCACCGGCCCGATGCTACTTTCGGGCGGTCAGGTCTCCCTTGTTGGAAGCGGTTCGAAGCTAAACGTAACCCTGAATATTCAGATAAACGGGGGCGACCTCCAGATGAGCAACGGCGGAATTGGAACTGTGCCAGAATTGCAGCTGCCTCACGGTCACGCCAGCGTCCGTGACGCTGGTTCGGTCCTTAAGGTGGACAAATTCACCATCGGCGGCGATCCTAACAACGCGCCGGCGACTGTAGATGTAGCCGCCGCAGGCGAGATTCAGAAAGCTGGCGGGGCTGAATCAAAGATAACGGTGACCAACAATGGTGTGCTTAACGTGCAGGATAATTCTTCTGAGGTCTCTGCTGGAGAGTTGCTGATTCATGGGGGCACAGTCAACCTCAACTCGTTCAGCGAGGCTAAGGTCACGGTAGGACAGGTAGAGAGTGGAACACAGCGAGGAAGGCTGACAATTTCGGGCGGGCTGTTGAATGCGCTATCGTTTTTTGTCCGCGACGGCTCGATCGTGGACGTGAATAACGGCGGAGGACTGGGCTCGAACTTTCTTTCCCTCGCCGGGCAGTTTTCTGTTTCGGGAGGTTCGATTATAGCATTTAAAGAGGTGACCGTCTCTAGCCCGTCGACTCTACCCGGAAGCCAGCTTCATGCGACCGATGGGGGAACGATCGAGATAGACTCGATCCTCAAGGTCTACTCGGGCGTTGTCAGCGTCCTCAGTAATGGTGCAATCGACATCGGGGTCTTCAAGGACGTTGCTGCGAAGGAAGGTGAAATTCGCGTCCACGCCGGCGGAGCGTTGAACGATGACGGTGCAGTGATAGGTAACGTGATAAACGTGCTCAACCAGGGTAGCATCAGCGGCACCGGCACGATCAATGGCCGGCTGATTAGTAGCGGCAGGACCGGCCCGGGTAACTCTCCCGGCGTACTTACTGTCCAGGGCGATTTCACGCAAAATAGCGATGGACTCTTAAGCATGGAAATCGGCGGTACCGACGCCGGAACGGGCTACGACCAACTTCAAGTGAGTGGAACGGCGACCATCGCCGGCAGTCTTCAGGTGCGACTAATGAATGGTTTCACACCTACAGTTGGCCAGACCTATCGCATCGTAAATGCCGGCTCCTTCTCCGGCGGCTTTTCTTCGATTACGCAGCCGAGTCAGGCCGGCATTTCGGTTGCTAATGATGCGACGGGTCTCACCGTCACGATCACCAGCGTGGTGGCCGGAGCGCCAGTCATTAGCAGCGCCACAACGGTCTCGGCCACGCAAGGAGCGGCGTTTAGTTACCAAATCGCCGCGACCAATAATCCGACGAGCTTCGGCGCGATGAACCTGCCGGACGGCCTAACGGTTAATCAGTCAACGGGTGTTATCTCCGGCACCCCAACGAAAAGCGGCACCTACGTTGTCCCAATCGCCGCCAACAACACCGCTGGCTCTGGGCTCGCTGACCTGATTATTGAAGTAGCTGCGGCCAGCGGGGTCACTCCGGGCCTTGTCGCGAACGTCTCGACCCGACTCCCGGTCGGCCAGGATCCCAATGCCTTATTTCAGGGCTTCATCGTACAAGGGCCGGCGGGCTCGACGAAGAAAATATTGGTGCGCGCACTTGGCCCGTTCCTGGGGGCCTTTGGCATAACTGATTTCCTGGCGAATCCGACCTTGGACATCTTTGATGGGAGTAATACGAAAGTCGCCTCGAACGATAACTGGAAAACCACTCAGGTGGGAGGCCTCATCACCGGCGATCAGTTCGCGGAGATCAACGCGAGCGGGCTCGCGCCGACCAACGACCTGGAGTCCGCGATTATTGCCAACCTTGCGCCGGGCCAATACACGGCGGTGGTGCACGGTTCGGGTAACAGTGTTGGGACAGGTCTGGTCGACGCCTTCGATATCAGCGCGGTGTCGCCTGCCCGGCTCGTCAACGTGGGGACGAGAGGTTTGGTGCAGCCGGGTGACGGACTGCTGACGGCCGG
>QHBM01000114.1 GCA_003244145.1 Chthoniobacterales bacterium | reverse complement strand
CCGAGCGCGACACGCATGGCGAGTTCATGATCGCGCAGCACGAGGCGCGAGAGCGAAAGATTAGCGACGTTGGCGCACGCGATCAGCAGGACGAACCCGGAAGTTGCGAGCAAAACGAGGAGCGGAGTCCGCGATCTTCCCGTGAACGCTTCGGTCACACTCTGCATCCGGACGGTGTAACCCTCGGCCACCGGATAATTCTGCGGATACTCTTTGGCCAGTTCCGCGCCGATGCGTTGCACATCGCCAAGCGCCTGCGCCGGCGTAACGCCATCCTTCAAGCGCGCGAAGACATGGCTGATGATGCGGCCGTCGCGATTGGTCAGGACGCGGTCCCTCCCGCGAAAAGGACACGCGGCCGCCGGCATGAAGACCTGGTCCAGATTCGGGAAAGCGGGGAGCGGCGGCAAAACTCCGATGACCGTGTGCGGTTTGTCATTCATCTGGAAGACCTGGCCGACCACGTTCGGATCACCCGCGAAACTCTTTTGCCAGAAGTTGTAGCTCAGGAGGAGAACGGGCGCGGCGCCTTGTTTATCTTCGCCCGGTTTAAACGTGCGCCCGAGGAGCGGCTTCACGCCGAGTAGATCGAAGAAATTATCCGAGACCACGCCGGTCTGGACGCGTTCGGGATCGGGCCGGCCGAGGAGAATGAACCACATCGAGTGATATTCCGAGAGCGCCGAGAAAGCGCGGTTCCGTTCGCGAAAGTCAGTGAAATCGAGAACCGAAAATCCGAACGAGTCATCGCCGATTTTCGGCGCGGCCTGATTCAAAAGCACGAGTTGCTCTGGCGCGCGATACGGCAGCGGCCGCATCAGCACGCCGTGCACGACGGAGAAGATGGCGGTGTTCGCGCCGATGCCGAGGGCGAGAGTGAGGATGACAACGGAGGCGAAGCCAGGATTCCGGATCAGGCCGCGAATGCCGTAGGCGAAATCTTGCCGGAGGTTTCCGAAAAAGCTGCTGAGTAGTTTGTTCATTTGCCGTGTTTTCTTTTGCGGTTGCTGCGGCGCGAAGATTTGTCCTGCAGGGCGAAGTGCCGCCGAAATTTGCTTGGCGTAACGCGAAAGCGGCGAGCGAATGCGCGCCGAAAAGAATCGGCCCCATTGAAGCCGACTGATTCGGCCACGTTCTCGATCGAAACCTCTGCGACCGTGAGCCGGCGCCGGGCTTCGTTTAGCCGCAACGTCTCGACAAAGGTTCCCGGTGACGAACCAAAATGCTCCTTGAAGCGGCGGAAGAATTGCCGGGGCGAAAGTGACGCGCGGCGTGCGAGGGATTCGACCGACATCTCTTCGGTGGGATTGTTCGTCATCCACGCGACGAGTTCCGCGAAGCGGTCGCTGGAGTTCGTCTGGAACTGCAACGGCTCCGAATATTGCTCCTGCCCGCCGGAACGTTTCAGATAAACCACCATCTCGCGCGCGGCGGTCAGCGCGACCTTCGATCCGAAATCCTCCTCGATCAGGGCGAGGGCGAGGTCGATTCCGGCGGTAACTCCGGCCGAGCTATAGAATGAGCCGTCCTTCACGAACAACGCGTTCGGCTCCATCCTCAATTTGGGAAAACGCTTCGCGACATCCGCGGCAAAACGCCAGTGGGTGGTGACGCGTCGGCCATCGAGCAGTCCTGTCGCCGCGAGCCCGTAGATGCCGGTGCAAACCGAAGCGACGCGGCGCGTTCCCTTCGTCTTCTCCGTCAGCCATTGCGCGACCTTGCGATTAATATCCGGCGAGCGAAGTCCGCAACCGCCGGGGATAATGAGCGTGTCGAGCTTCGGCGACGCATCAATGGTGGCGGTCGGTAGAAAGACAAGGCCGGACTCGGTGGTAAACGCTCGCCTCGTTAGGCCAATGATCGAGACATCGTAGCAACGTTCGAGTTTCCCTTTCCCATCGCTACGAACCGCCGAAGCAAACGCCTCGGCCGGTCCGGCGATATCTAGCGCATTAGCCTGTTCGTATCCGAGAAATCCGATCCGCAACGGTGTCATGACGCGGAGCCTATCCCAAAATCCGGGATGGCGGTATGACGAAGATACGACACATCGTGCCATCGCCTGAATTGCCGGAACGGGCTGGAAAAACATTTTTGTAACTTCCGCTCGTCGGGCGCGGTCATCACTGGCGGATACCCGTCCGCTCTTCCTTCAACCTATGAAAAAAATAGCTCTTCTCCTCCTCCTTCTCTCATGCACCGGCGTGTCGGCCGATTGGAAAACGTTTTTCCACGGAACGCCGCCCGCCCCTACCCCGGGGCCGCCCGATGCAAAAGCAGCCAACGTTTCCTTCGCGGCCGCGGTAACGGTCGATCCGCAGATCATGGACTTCATGCAGGCGTTCACGGAGGCCATGCGCATTCACGATGGCAAACCGCTTAAGCCGCGCCTCTCCGAAAAATACACGATCGAGGATCTGCCCGACGACATGAACCCCGTCGATTTTTTCATGCAGGCGATGGTCAAGCTCAAGGCGCCCGAAGAAATCGTAATCAATTCGATTGAACACCAGGGCGACGTCCGGGTGGCGACGATGGAGTTTCGCGCGCCGGAGCGAACGAAGACGAGAATCTTCAAATTCGATCCCACTGGAAAATTGCTTAGTTCCGACTTCTTCAAGCTGCAACGTCACGGCGGCTAGTCATTTTGCCGCTCAACCAGATCATGGTTTCTTCCGTCACCTCGGCGAACGACCGGCCTTTGATCCAGATCGAGGCCGCCACGAAATCGTTTACTCCACGCGGCGGCCGAACCTGCCTCGCCTTGCGCGATATCTCGCTCTCGATTCCCGCCGGTGATTTCCTGGCGGTGCTCGGAAAGTCCGGGAGCGGTAAATCGACTTTGCTAAATCTGATCGCGGGGTTGGACCGGCCGACCTCAGGATCGGTTCACGCCGCGGGAACCGATCTTTCGCGGCTGAGTGAAAACAAACTCGCTCTGTGGCGCGGCGCGAATCTTGGAGTGGTCTTCCAATTCTTCCAGCTGCTCCCGACCCTCACCGTCGCGGAAAACATTCTGCTGGCGATGGATTTCGTGGGAAAAATTCCGGCTGCGCAACGGCGCGAGCGAGCGGACGATCTGCTGCAATTGGTCGGGCTCGCGGACCAATCGTCCAAACTGCCGTCGGCCTTATCCGGCGGGCAACAGCAACGCGCCGCGATCGCGCGCGCCCTTGCGAACGATCCACCAATTGTTCTCGCCGACGAACCGACCGGAAACCTCGATTCCGAAACGGCCGCCGCCGTGGCGGAACTCTTTCACGGTCTGATCGATCAGGGCAAAACGCTTCTGATTGTGACGCACGATGAGAATCTGGCGCGAGGCGCGGATCGTGTGATCCAGTTGAAGGACGGTGCGATCGTGGCGGACGAACGCAAGACCGGCGCGCGTTCATGATCACGCAATGGCGGAAAATTCTGGGAGACTTCCGCCACCACCGTCTCCAGATCTTTTTGCTCGGGCTTGTGCTGACGCTCGGCACGGCGGGCGTCGTCGCGGCGTTGAATGCCCGCGCCATTCTCGGCCGGGAGATTGCCGTCAGCTACGCCTCCGCGAAATCGCCCGATATCGTCCTCTGGTTCGAGAAAGTGGACCCGGCGCTACTCGATCAGGTCCGGGCGCGACCGGGAGTTGGCGCGGTGGATGCGCGCCGCACTTCCCTCACGCGCGTGGCCGCGAATTCCGGTGAGTGGTTCACGATGCGATTGACAGTCATCCCGGATTTTCCAAATCAGCAGGTCGCCTTGTTGCATCAACATACCGCGGCCCCGGCGGCGGCGGCGGGAATTTTCATCGAGCAGTCAGGCCAGACACTGCTCGAGAAAAAAGTCGGCGATGAAGTGCAAGTTCGCACGCCAGCCGGGGAGGTCGCGCGTGTGCGCGTCGCCGGATTCTTGCACGATACCGCGGTGGCGCCGAGCACGCAGGACCGCGCTATCTACGCCTACGTCGCTCCCGCCACCGCGTCGCTCCTCGGTCAAAATCCAGAGCCCGATCAGTTGCTCGTGAAAATGAAAGAGCGAGGCGATCTTGGTGACGCCACCGAATTTTCCGAAGACCTGAGTGCCTGGCTGAAGAACCGCAACACTCCTCCGCTTCGCGCTGATGCGATGGCGAACACGCATCCGCACGCGGCGCTGATGTCCACAATGCTCGCCGTGCTCGAAGTGCTGGCCGCGATTGCCTTCACCTGCAGCGCGGCGTTGGCCGCCGGCATGATTGCGATCTGGATGAAGCGCGAGGTCCGCCAGGTCGGTATCATGAAAGCGATCGGCGCCCGCTTTTCTCAAATCGCAGCGCAATATCTTGCGCTCGTCACTCCGCTCGGGCTCGCCTCGTTCGCGGTCGCCTTGCCTATCGGGACGTTGATCGGCCGAGCGGTGGTGAAGTACTACGAAACCTCTTTGAATATCGACGTCGCCGATTGGTCCGTGCCCGCGAACCTGATCCTCAAGGAAGCGATCTTCGCTCTCGGAATTCCTTTCCTCGCGATGGCCCTGCCGATTTTACGCGCGGCGAAGATGAGCGCGCGCCAGGCGATCCAGGATCCGGGCATCGTCGCGCCGACCGGACCGATTTCACTCACCGCAAAGCTCATCACGATGCCGGGCAATCGCCGGCTGACTTTCGCGCTGCGAAATACTTTCCGGCGGCCCTGGCGGTTGACTGCGACGCTACTCGCGCTCTCGGCCGGCGGCGCGTTGTTGCTCACGGCTTACAACACCTACGAAAGCCTGATGCGCGTCGTCGATGTTTCGCTCGCGAGCCAGGGACATGACATTGAAGTGCAACTCCAACGCCCGGTCGCGCCGGCGCAATTGGAATCTGTCGCGCGCGCGGTTCCAGACGTGGAAATCGCGGAAGCTTTCCGGCGCGCGAGCGTGAATATTGTCGCGGATGCAAATGGAGCATTGTCGATCGCCGAAGGACGCCGCTTTCTTTTATGCGGCTATCCTCCGGAAACGCGGTTGATCAAGCTGCCATTGCAGGAAGGCCGCTGGCCGCGAGCGGACGAACCGGACGCCGTCGTGGTGAACCGGTTAGTCCAGAATGCAACTCCCGGTTTGCATCTTGGCAGCGAGATCGCGCTGAAGTTTCGCGAGCGCCGCACGAAAATGCGCGTCGTGGGCCTCGTTGAGGAAATCGGCACGCCCACGATCTACACCGCTTTTCCCGCGTTCGAGGCCGTGACGGCGCTCGGCGATAATTCGCAGGTTTTGCGCGTCAAGACTTCCGCCGGGCACGAACAGGCGGTGGCGAGCGCTCTGGATCAAGCGCTGCTCGACGCGCATCTCGCTCCGAGCCTCATCAGCACGCGGGTCGAATTCCGGACCGCGTTGAACGAACATTTCGCCGTGGTGACGGCGGTAATGAAAATGATCGCGCTCGCGGCGGCACTCGTCGGCGCGATCAGTTTGGTTGCGTCGGTGAGTCTGAGCGTGCTCGAACGCGCGCGCGAGATCGGTGTCATTCGCGCTTTGGGCGCAACGCCGCGCGCGGTCCTCTGGATTTTCCTGATCGAAGGAAGTGCGGTTGCGTTGTTGAGCGCGGTCATTTCCATCTTCGGCTCCATTTATTTTGCCCAGGCGATCAACAACAAGGCCGCGCGCGAGCTCCTCCACGTTGCCGTGCCGCTCTACGTTTCGCGCCTCGGACTCATGATGCTCTTCAGCGGCGCGCTTTTCATTATCATCGGCGTCTGGTTATCGGTCGGAAGAATTCTGCGCATGTCCGTGCGCGAAGCGCTTGCATACGAGTAACGTTCTCGCGGGAGCAACTCAGGCGTTGCTAGTTGAGAACCGGCGCGCTTGAGACGACAGAGCTTGCTTCAAATAGTTCGATGAAGCTTCTTCTCACCAACGACGATGGAATTGACGCAGCCGGGCTCGAGGCGCTAGTCGTCGCCGCGCGCACGATAGGTGATCCGGTCGTGGTCGCGCCCGTTGGTCCGCAATCCGGCGTGAGTCACGCCGTCACGTGGCATGAGGGCGTGCGGATCGAACCGCGGGGCGACGATCGCTACGCGATCCACGGCACGCCGGCGGATTGCACCCGCCTCGGACTCCTCCGAGTAGTTCCCGACGCGAAATGGATTCTTAGCGGCATAAACCACGGCGCGAACCTCGGGGCCGACGTTCATTATTCCGGCACGGTGGCCGCAGTGCGCGAAGCGGTCCTGCACGGCTGGCCCGGAATCGCGGTGTCGCATTACCGAAAGTCGGGACTGGAGTTCGATTGGAAGCGCGCGGTGAGATGGGTCACCCCAATCCTGAGCGATCTGGTGGCGCGACCGATCGAGCCCGGTTCCTTCTATAATGTAAACCTGCCGCTGCTTCCTCCCGGCGCTGCCGATCCGGAAGTTGTCTGGTGCCCGCTCGATCCGAGTCCCCTGCCCCTCAACTACCGGCACGAAGAAGAAAGCGGCCTTTTCTATGCGGGCGATTACAATCTTCGCCATCGCACACCCGGCGCGGACGTCGAGGTCTGCTTCGGCGGCCGCATCGCGGTCACGACCGTTAGATTACTCTGATCCGCGGAAACGTTATCCGCTCGCTGCCGGCGAATGTGCGATCGCCGCACCGTCATGCGAATGCGGAAGCGAATGGGAATGAGCGAAGCGATGCGCTGATCTCGCCCGCGCTTTGGCCCCTTCCACTTCCCGATCTCGCGGCGGCGAATTTACGACCAGCGCATCAAGTAATTCGCGAACGGTCGCCCCCACCTGATCGATGGCGCGATGAAAGGCCGCTTCGTTCGCCTTCGACGGTTTGTTCAAGCCGCTCACTTTTCGCACGAACTGAAGAGCCGACGCTCTGATCTCGTCTTCCTTCGCGGACGGTTCGAAGTTGTGCAGGGTTCTGATGTTTCGACACATGATATTCTCCTTATCGTCCCCAAAGGCATCCGTCCACTCCATCTTTCACCCTGATAAGCCGGCGAAAGGAAGAACCGTTTCTGGCATGAAAACTTCTGCAAAACCCGTATGCGCATTTTGATAGCCGACGATCAAAGAAGTGTGGGAACAACGCTCGCGGCGCTGGTGGCGCATTGCGAACATGAAGTGGTCGAAGTGGTTGGGTCGGGCATCGAAGCCATCCAAGCCTACGCCAAACACAAGCCGGACGTCGTGTTGATGGATTACCGGATGGCGAAACTCAACGGCGCCACTGCTTGCCGCAATATTGTCGCCAAGGATCCAGCCGCGCGGGTCATTTTGGTTTCGACCTGGTCGCCCGAGAACGAAGTGACCGAATCGGGCGCGATCGCCATCCTTTCCAAACCAGTCGATCTCGACCATCTCGCAGCCGCGCTCGATCTTGCGGCGGGACACCTCGGCTTCCACGCCAGCGCAGCGCCCTTGACCTGACGGGATTTCAGCGCGTCTCCAACCGTTTCTGCAGATCGGCCACGCGCTTCGCGGTCGAGAGAGTTTTGCTTTCCAGTATGCGCGCCTCTGCCCCAGGCCGTAGCTTCACATTCGGGCCGTGTCGCCCCCCCGGCTCGGTCGGAACGCTTGCCTTCTCCCTCATCACTGGTTACCGGTCACTTTCAACATTGATGAAAAATTCGTCGAGCTTTGATGGAAAGAGACCCGAACCGGTTGCGCCCTGAAGCATGCATATCAGCGACATCATCCAGGCCGGGTCGCCCACGTTTTCGTTTGAGTTTTTTCCGCCCAAGACTGCGGCAGCAGCGGAGAGCCTCTACCAGACGATTCGCGAGCTGGAAGAATACATGCCGCATTTCGTCAGCGTGACTTACGGCGCGGGCGGCTCGACGCGCGACCTGACGCATGATCTCGTCGAGCGGATACAGAACACGACGAAGCTGGATCCGATCCCGCACCTGACGTGCGTCTGCCACAGCGAGGCGGAGATTGAATCGATTCTGCAGCGTTACGCGAAGTCGTGCATCGGAAATATTCTTGCGCTCGGCGGCGATCCCCCGCGCGAACGCGCTTACGACAAATCAGGTGATGCGTTCCAGCACGCGACCGACTTGGTGAAGTTCATCCGTCGTTTCAACGAGAGCGGTGCGCATCCCGATCCTCGCGGATTCGGCATCGGCGTGGCCGGTTTTCCAGAAGGCCATCCCACGACACCGAATCGCCTGGTGGAAATGGATCACCTGAAAGCGAAAGTCGATGCGGGGGCGGACTACATCGTCACGCAGCTCTTCTTCGATAACCGCGACTTCTACGATTTCCGGGAACGCTGCGATCTCGCCGGCATTCGCATTCCGATCATCGCCGGGATCATGCCGATCACTTCGATGAGCGGTTGCAAACGCATCGCCGATCTGGCCGGTGGCGCCCGGTTTCCGGCCAAGCTGCTGCGCGCGCTTCATCGCTGCGAAGAGGAACCTGAAATGGTCACACGCGTCGGAGTCCACTTCGCCCTCGAGCAATGTCACGATCTGCTCGACAACCACGTTGCCGGCATCCATTTCTACACGCTCAATCGCTCCGACGCGACGCGGACCATCTTCGATAGCCTCGGAATCCCACGGCAGCGCTCCGCGCAGACTCCGATCGCTTAGGCCCGCGCTGATTCTGGCGAGTGGCACGCGGTCGCCCAAAAGTTTGATTGGTCGATGCGTTATTAACGAGGGGCAGGTCGCGATATAACGCCTGGGGTTTTTTCCATCGACTGCACTGAGGCACTCGGTCGCGTTGTTTGCTTCGTTTCTGTCGTGGTCGTCGTCGTGCGCTGAGTTGTGCAGCCGACGAGCGTTAACAGACCTGCACAGGCAACCAAGCTGATAGATTTCTTCATGACCACCGTTCTATCAAAAAGCGCAACGAACGCGCCAATCAATTTTGAATGACGGCAACCACAGATGCGTCTATTTTTTGAACCAGGAAACATCATGAACAAAAACATTCTTACCATCACAGTCACCGGCCTAGCGCTCCTAGGTTTTGGACAGCTCGCATTCGCTCACGATCCAAACGAGGAAAATCAACGCTACGAGCGAGAGGATCGGTCCGAGCGCGGCGGCCGATTGGAATACGAGATGGATCATCTCAAGCGAATGTTAATCCATGTGGATCGCCTGATGCGCACGTATCGCGCCGACCGGCATGTCTGGGGGGAGTATCGACGGATGCGCGCGGACGCCGAGCGGTTAAAGGACCAGCTTCGTCGCGGAGACCAATATTATAACCGCGGGCGGGTGTTAGCCGAGATAGAGAACCTGCACGGCCAACTCCATCACATTGAGCAGGAGCTGCACGCTCGCGCGAACGAATGGTATCAGTGGCGCTAAAGAGTAACTAGCCCAGGAGCGGAGGGCGACGTCGCCTTCGGCGGTTAATATTTAGCTGAGGTTGAGAGCTGTGCGTGGACTAACGGCGATGCGGTCGAGGACGGTCTCCAAAATGCTATGCTAGTGGGGATAAGGGACTATGGTTCCCTCCCGCAGCCACATGAAAATAAGACTTTCTCAATCCTCAGTTCTCCCTCTGGGCACGCTTCTCGCCCTCCTTCTCTCCGCGCCTCTCGTGTGCGCACAGGATGATGTTCGTTCCGTCCAGGAGGAACTCCGCCGGCGCAGCCTTTATTTTGGAAACGTGGACGGGCGCGAATCGGCCGAGCTGGCGGAAGCGACGAAACGGTACCAACACCGCAAAGGCTTTTCCGCCACGGGCAAGCCTGATCGCGATACCTTGCGCTCGCTCGGTCTGGTGCCCCGTTCGGCTAACGAACCGCCGCCAAAAGAATTAAACTGGCCCGCCGAACCAGTCCTGAAGAGTGATGAAAAAATCGATCCGGTCGCGGTCGCGAAACAGTTGAGCGATGAAACGGGGATCGCCCCTGTCGCGGTCGTTCCGAACAAAGTTGCGCGCGGGCGCGGCGATCTGGCTCCATCCCGCTCGCGCCCATCGCAACTTCCCGCGCCGGACGCCTCGCTGGCCACCAACGCGAACAGTCCCCTGATCACTCCGCAGGTTCTGACGTCATTCGTGGGGGAATATCTTGTTGCGATGAGCTCCAACGACATTAAACGGGAGCTGAAGTTCTACGCGGACAAGGTGGATTATTATCACAACGGCCCGATCGACCGGCGCATCATCGAGCAGACCTTGCGCCGCTATCACGCCCGCTGGCCGACTCGGCGCTACAGGACACCGCAGGCGATTTCCTACAGCAAAATCAATAAACGTGGAGAAATCGAGATGGTCTTCCGCATTCCTTTTACTCTTAAGGACGGGCGCCAAACCGTCTCCGGGGAAACCGAGAATCGTTTTACGATCAGTGCGGCCACGGCCGACCCAAGAATCACTTCGATCCAGGAAAAACGAGTTCGGCGTTAGTCTTCCCCGACGGCCGCGGACAACGGTCTATTTACCCCGGCTAGCTTATGAAGGTTCAGACCAAGATCCTGCTCCTTCTCCTTGCCGTCGTCCTGATTTTCATCAGCGCGCTCGTCTGGGTGCGGCTCGTGGCCGAACGCCGATTCAAGACCATGGCCGATCAGCGCGCCACGGAGCGCAGCCGCATCTTCGACGAGTTTCTCGCCGAGCGCGGCGACCGGCTCAGCGCCATCGTCGATGATTCGACGAATTGGGACGATCTCGTGCGTGCGATCAAATCGAACGACCACGGCTGGGCGGAGACGGCCATTTCGCTCGAGACCCTCGCGAACAGAGACTTCAACGCCGTCTGGATTTACAAGCCGGACCTGTCGCTGTTCCATTCCAAAAATAATCGATACGCCGAGAGCCTCCGCGACGCGCCGATTCCGCGCGAGGCGTTGCAACGGCTCTTTGCCTCACAAGAGGTGGCGCATTTTTTCGTTGCCACCCCGGAGGGCTGGATGGAATTACGCGGCGCCACCATTCATCCCTCGCGCGATCGCTTTCGCGAAACCGCTCCCCAGGGTTACTTCATCGCCGGCCGTTTTTGGATCGATGAAAACATTCGCCGGATGTCTGCTTTCACCGGTTATTCCATCCGGGTCGTGTCGGCAGATAAGGCCGTTGCGGGTCGGGAAAGCGCGGAAGAACAAGGCCTGATTACTTTTGCGCGCACCGTCTCGGGATGGGACGGCCGGCCGGTGGCGGAGATTCAGGTGGAGTCCGATTCCCCGATCATCCGCGAGCTCAACCGCACCGGACGCAATCTCTTTGTCTGGCTGATCTTCTTCGCCGCCGGTTTGCTTCTTATTCTTTCCGTTTCCCTGATCCGCTGGGTGCGGCGGCCGCTCCACCTTATTTCGAGCAATCTGGAAAAGGAGAACCCGCAGGGCCTTGCGCCCCTGGCGGCCGAGCCTAATGAATTTGGCCGGCTCGCGCGCCTCATCCTGAAATTTCGCGAGACCGAACACACGCTCCATCAAGCCGAAGAGCAGCTCCGTCATTCCCAAAAACTCGAGGCCGTCGGAAGGCTGGCCGGCGGAATCGCACACGATTTCAACAATCTCCTCACCGCCATCATCGGCTATTCGGAATTAATCGAAACACGCGGCAAGGGGGCGACGCAGGAACATGCTCAACTCATTCGCAAGGCCGGCGAACAAGCCGCGGCGCTCACCCGGCAGTTACTCGCCTTCAGTCGCAAACAACTCCTCGATCCGCGCGTGTTCGATTTGAATGGCCTGGTGCGCGACATGGAAAAACTTCTGCAGCGCGTCATCGGCGAAAGTATTCGCATTACGATCGAGCCGGTCGCCGCGGGTGCGCGGGTGCGAGCGGATCCCAGTCAACTCGAACAGGTCTTGCTGAACCTGGGCGTCAACGCACGCGATGCCATGCCGGGCGGCGGCACTCTTCGCATCGCGACGCAGGAAACCGACCTCACCCGCGCACAAATCGCTCGGCGCGGAATCGAGGTAACTCCCGGGCGTTATGTGGTCCTCGTCGTCTCCGACACCGGTTCGGGCATGGACGAAGAAACTCGGTCGCGCATCTTCGAGCCGTTCTTTACCACCAAAGGACCGGGTAAGGGAACGGGCCTCGGCTTGTCCACCGTCTACGGTATCGTCAAACAAAGCGGTGGAGGCATCACGGTCGAATCCAAGCCCGGCGAAGGATGCACTTTCTCGATCTTCCTTCCGAGTACCTCGGATGAACTGGACGCCGCGGAGTTGCCGCCGACCGATACCAGGACCCATGGATCGGAAACGATCCTTGTGGTCGAAGACGAGGAGCTTGTGCGCCAACTCATTTGGACCGTCCTCAGCGAGGCCGGTTACGATGTTCTCCAGGCGGAATCGGGTGCCGCGGCCTTGCGATTGGCCCGCGAATGGACGAAACCCATTCACCTCCTCGTCACCGACATCGTCATGCCCGACATGCACGGCCCGGCTCTCGCGCAGACTCTGGCCCCGCTCCAACCCGCCATGAAAATTCTTTACGTCTCCGGTTATTCAGACAACGACATCAGCGCTCAGGGAGTCGTCGCTCCGGGCCTGGTGGTGTTGCAAAAGCCATTCACTCAGCAAAGCCTCGGCCGGAAAGTCCGCGAAATCCTCGACAGCGACGCCCCCATGGACTCGTCTCGTTAGGCAGGCTCCCGATCTCCCCCCGCATCATCGCGCTGCCGCTCTGCTGCTTTGTAGCAGCTGCGGCAGTTACAATGTAGCTGCCGCTGTCTCAGCGGCAGAAGGCCCTGACTTTAGATAACCGTATTACCCTTCAGCCGCGAGCGGCGCTGCATCCAAAGCCCTTGCCGCTACAATGATCGACATGAAGGCAAGAGCCGACTTTACTAGGGTCCTCTTTAAATCGATCACCTGAGCCCATCCCGATGAAAACCAAATCTGACATCGTAGCCAACTGGCTCCCGCGCTACACTGGCACGCCGATCAAAGATTTTTCGAAGTACGTCCTCCTGGTCAACTTCACTCAGTATGTAAATCTTTTCGCCCAATGGCACGGCGTCGAAGCGCGAGGCTTCGATCGCCCCATGCCGAACGCGACCGCGAATGGAATCACCATCCTGAATTTTGGAATGGGCAGCGCCAGCGCGGCCACGGTGATGGACCTGCTCAGCGCGGTTCGTCCAAAGGCCGTCCTCTTCCTTGGCAAATGCGGCGGCTTGAAACGCAAAAACAAACTGGGCGACCTCATCCTTCCCATCGCGGCGATCCGCGGAGAAGGCACTTCCACTGATTATTTCCCGGCCGAAGTCCCCGCGCTCCCCGCCTTCTCATTGCAAAAGGCGATCTCTACCACCATTCGCAATCATAAACTCGATTATTGGACTGGCACGGTTTACACGACAAACCGGCGTGTCTGGGAGCACGACGAGACCTTCAAAAAATATCTCGCGCGCATCCGCTGTATGGGGATCGACATGGAAACCGCCACGATCTTCATCACCGGATTTCATAACGAAATTCCGACCGGCGCGCTGTTGCTCGTCTCAGATCAACCGATGGTCCCGGAAGGCGTGAAGACCGCCATCAGCGACGACATCGTCAATTCGAAATTCATGGATCGCCATTTGCGGATCGGCATCGATTCGCTCAGCGAGCTAATCAACCACGGCCTGACCGTGAAACACTTGCGGTTCTGAGTTCGTGCAGCCGTCTGGGGAGCGCACGCTTGTAGCGTGCTGGTGATCGCATTCTGCGATCAAGAACTTTGCTTGGCAGCACTCCTACTTCCTACTTTCTAATTCCTACTTCGGATCGAGGACCCATTTCCCGATGTCCTCGAGCCTCGTGCAGCCGCACAACAACATAGCCTCATCTAGTTCGCGGCGCAGAATCTCCAACACATTCATCACGCCTTGTTCGCCATCGACGCATAATCCCCACAGAACTGGCCGGCCCACCAACACCGCGCGCGCTCCAAGCGCAATCGCCTTCAGCACATCGCTGCCGCGCCGAATCCCGCCATCGACATGGATCTCGCAACGATCGCCGGCCGCATCGACCACATGAGCTAGCACTTCGGAGGTCGCGGGCGCCGTGTCGAGCTGTCGCCCGCCGTGATTGGAAACCACCACCGCCTTCGCTCCATGCTCAGCCGCCTTGCGCGCATCGTCGCCGCGGCACACGCCCTTCACTACCACCGGCAATCGAGTAGATCGGCATAACCAATCGAGATCGTCGAACCCGAGATCGGACTTCAAATTCGCTTTCACATAAGCGGCCAGTCCCGAACCTTCCACGTCCGGCATGTTCCCCTTCCCCAGCGGCGCCAGATTCTCCACCGTAAGTCCGTCCGGCAATCGAAAGCTATTGCGCGAATCGCGCTCGCGTGTACCCAGTCCCGGCGCATCGACAGTCAGCACGATCGCCTCCGCTCCGGCGGCCTCGGCCCGTCGCACTAGCTCAAGCGTGATCCCGCGGTCCTTGTAGATATAGAGCTGGAACCAGCGTGGACTCCCCGCCTGTGCGAAGACCGACTCCATCGCGGTATTCGAAAGCGAGCTAAGGATAAACAAAGTCCCAGCCGCCTTCGCCGCATGTGCCGTCGCGATCTCTCCCGCTTCGCAAGCCAGTTTATGAAACGCCGTCGGCGCGACGACGATCGGCATTGAGACCTGTTGCCCGAGCACCGTCGTCCTCATGTCGCGCGTGCCCACGCTCGCGAGCACGCGGTAGTAAAGTTTTAGCCGCGACCAACCGTCCGTGTTCTCGCGCAGCGTTATCTCGTCCAATGCGCCACCTTCAAAGTAATCGAAAGTGTCTTTCGCCGTCCTGGCGCGCGCCGCTCGTGCGTAGTCATCAATGTTGAGCAAGAGATCAGAATCCACGATCTATTTTCTCCGCAGCAATCTTTCGTACTCGTCGTGCGACAGAATCGTTAGCCAATAAGCCGTATCGTTCTCGACCCGAGCAAGCGCGCCAACCGCGATCGATCCGCACGGACCAGTAGGGGCCTTTGCTCTCAAAATGCAAAGATGGATGGCGTGGATTCTGGCGCCAGAGCTGAAACGCCTTGCGCGCTTTGCGCCTGATGTCTTCGGGCAAGGCGAAGTATTCGCGCCAGAATTTACTCGTGACCGAGGAGTTCATCCAACGGTCGCGATTTTCCTGTCGCGATTTCGCCCTTTACTTCCTCCCAAAGGAAATCCAGACGTCCGGCCCTGGCGTCTGTGTCCATTTGACGATCCCACGCGTCATCAAAATCGATCTCGGCAAGCTTGGCGAGGAACTGTCCCTTTTGCTCCTCGTTCAATAGCTTCACCGCATCGATGATTTCAGGAACTGTGCTCACGCAAAAAAGAATAATCTGAACCCGGCTTTAATCAAAGCTCCAAAAGCTTGGCGGCTTTGGGCTATACCCGCTTCTGACCTCTGACTTCCGCCTCTGCCTGCCGCGCCGTAGCCTTGGCGTAGGCGGGACCTCTGACTTCTGCCTTTCCCTCGCAGGCTTGAGCGTCCATCCCGCACTGCTCCCGCTGGTTCGATTCTACTTTGATTCGCTCGCGCCGCTCGTTCACCCCTCGGGCTCCGTCTATGCCGCGCGGCTCCCGCCGGCTCCATTCTACTTTGGCCTTTCTACTTTCTACTTCCCGCACCATAGGTGCGCAGTCACTAGCTCCGATCGTATTTTTCGATCTCCTTGTCCGACATCTCGCGCGTCTTGACGATCTTCCAGTGACCGGCCTCGTCGAACTTTAGAGTGAAAAGGAAAGCGGCCCCGAAATAACCGAGGTTGTTCGATACCGGATTCGGCCTTGCCTGGTTCGCCGGGAGCTGGTTAATGCGCATCCTTTACAGCAAGTCCATCCCCGCGTTGATCATTTTTCCCGTCGTCATTCAGCTTCTATCTCTTCCGATCCTTCTTTTGGCTAAGCGGAGACAGCGAGCATGAACAACGCTTGAGCATCGACGGCGGCGTTTCGATCAGAAGCAGCCGACGTGCATTGTTTTGTCGAGATTACACCCGAGCAATCACTTATCTCCGATGAGCGGGACCTAAACCGGAAAGGGCACGCTTGTAGATCCACAGCTCGCCACCTTCTTTCAGTGTGAGTTGATTCTTATCAACCACGAAGTCATAAACCAAGGCGACACCTCCGAAGCCGTCAATCGAGAGTGTGTTCTTATCGACGCGTCTGTATTTTACACTCTGCTTTTCTCCCAGGATGAATGTGCCGTCCGCCATAAACTCAATAGAAGACCCACGTGGCATGTTTGCTATTCCTGGCCGCGATGTGTCCACCAAGGGAGTTTCTCTTATCCATTTCCCCACGAGTGGATCGCTGAGTGGCCTAAAGCAGCCGGGTAGAAAACAGATAGCAAAAACAATAACGACGATGCCGCCTGGGTGTTGTCGTGCGATCATGGGTGTAGGCTGTTTTACGCCGAGATTCCGGCGGTTATCCAGCGTTATTAGCAAAAAAAAACAGAGCAAATCGCGTTGAGAAATGGAATCTTGGCTTTCTCCATTTTACCGGGCTGGAATCATTTGGGGGACACGGGGCCTGCGTGATTCCATGAATCTCGCGCTACAAGCCGTACCGGAAGGCATCGATTTCGCCAAGGTGAGAGGATATCTCGCCGCGATGCCCAACGTCACCGCAGTGCACGATCATATCTGGCCGATAAGCACGACCGAAACGGCACTGACCGCCCGCCTCGTGCGGGACGTAGACCGCTGCGATTCTTCGCCGCTCGCAAAAGCCTGCCACGACTTACAGACAAGTTCAAAATCCAACACGCCACGACCCAGTTCGAAACCGTGCCGCGCTGCTGCGAGGCGATCGTTTCGGATATCGCGCCGACGCAGTTAGAAAACGAACATCCCGATCGCAGTGCTGAACATCAGCAGTCAGGGAAGACGGTGGGGTGTTTGGTTGCCCCGGAGAGCAAGCTTGCTCGAATACACGAACGAAATGATTCAACCGGATGGGCCCGGTAGGCTCAAGCGTATTCATGGCGGAATATCCTTGCTCACACCGATGATTACGCTACCTCTGCGTGATGGAAAAACCGCAAGAGGTTTTGCCTCGCCGAAGTTTAATCCGACGGTTCCTTTCGATTCTTGGCCCGGGGGTTATCACGGGCGCAGCGGATGACGATCCTTCCGGGATCGCGACTTATTCGATAGCGGGCGCACAGCTGGGTACCTCGCTGCTTTGGACGGCGCTGGTGACGTGGCCGCTCATGAGCATGGTGCAAATGATGTGCGCAAGGATCGGCATGGTGACCGGTCACGGGTTAGCAGGTGCGTTACGCCTAAAGTTTCCTCGTCGGTTGGTGTTGGTTGCCGCGTTCGCTTTGCTGGCCGCGAATGTGATCAATATCGGTTCCGACCTCGCAGGCATGGCGGATGCGGCCAACATGCTCACCGGGATTAATTCGCATTGGTTTGTCATAGGGTTCGGCATCGCGATCGCCTGCGCGACTGTTTGGCTGCGTTATTATCAAATCGCGAACACTCTTAAGTGGCTATGCCTGGCGCTATTTTCTTACGTCATCACGGCATTTGTTGTTCATCCGAATTGGTCGGCGGCGATTCATGACACTTTTGCGCCATCGTGGCCGAAAGGGCATGTCGGGTGGCAAACCTTGGTTGCAATCTTAGGCACGACAATTAGCCCCTATCTTTTCTTCTGGCAGGCATCTCAGGAAATTGAAGAAGAGAAGGCGATGGGGCGGCGAATGCTGAGAAGTCGGCAAGGCGCAACCAAAAAAGAGATCGTCAATCGAAAGCTCGATGTTGGCGTCGGAGCATTCTTCGCGGTGTTGGTGATGTATTTTATCATGCTGACGACCGCATCTACCCTCCATCGACACGGCGTGACTGACATAGAAACGTCCCGGCAAGCGGCCGAAGTCCTGGGGCCACTCGCTGGGAAATTTGCGGCCGTCATTTATACCGTAGGTATTCTTGGAGTCGGTTTCTTAGCAATCCCGACCCTCTCCGGGTCTGCGGCGTATGCTTTCGCCGAGACATTCCGCTGGCGACAAGGCTTAGACGAGAAACTTGGCAGCTGCCGAGCGTTCTATGCCGTTGTCATTTTGTCCACCATTGCCGGCATTGCGCTGGATTTTCTAGGTGTAAACCCAGTAAAGGCCCTCTTCTGGACAGCGGTCATTAACGGGTTGCTTGCTCCGTTCCTGCTGGTGGGCATCTTGTTTGTTGCTTCCGATAAGAAGATCATGCGCGAACAGCCGAGTTCCATCTTGAGCAGGGTTCTTGTCGGCGCCACGGCCTTGATCATGTTCGGGGCAGCCTTCGGCATGTTCGTGTTATGACGACCCACTGGTACGTGACCTTGACGCCGCTCGCGCAGCTCACGCGCATAAATGGCGAGGTAAAGTTCCAGACGCGCATGATCGTTGGTATGGAATTCTGAGAGAGAACACGCCAAAAACAAAAGCCGCCGCCGGATTTCTCCGGCAGGGATTCCGTTTTAACTGTCAGCCGCGCTTACTTCGCGCAACAGGGTAATTTGACCAGGCAGCCGCCGCCGCGGTAAGTTTTCGATTCATATTGGGCGCGCAGTCTCTCTTCTTCCGACCTCTGACCTCTGCTTGCCACGCCGTAGCCTCGCGCGAAGGCGGATCACGCTCGCGCTGCGAGCGCTTCAATCGACTTCCAGTCTTCTGCGGTGAGCGAGATTTTCGCGGCAGCGATATTTTCCTCGAGATGCGCCAGCGACGACGTTCCCGGGATCGGCACCATCACCGGCGAATGATAAAGCAGCCAGGCCAGCGCAAGCTGCACGGCGCTTACTCCATGCTTTTTCGCTTCGGCTTCGATTGGGCTGCCGGTCTTCGCCAGCGAAGCCCTGCTTCCGCCGATCGGCGCCCAGGGGATAAACGCCATCTTCTCTTTCTCACAGTATTCCAACACGCGTTCCGATCTGCGGTTCTCGATGTTGTATTGGTTCTGCACGCTCACGATCGGCAGAACCTTTTTCGCTCGTTCGATTTCCCCCTCGTTCACTTCCGATAATCCCACGTGCCGAATCTTTCCGGCCTCCTGCATTTTCTTGAGCGCGCCCAGCGATTCTTCCACCGGCACCTTTGGATCGATGCGATGCAATTGATAGAGATCGATCCGCTCGAGCTTCAACCGCTTCAGACTTCCCTCCACACATTTGGTCAGATATTCCGGCCGGCCATCAGGCACCCACTGATTCGGGCCCGGTCGCGTATTGCCGCCCTTGGTCGCAATGATGAGCCCTTTCGGATACGGGTGCAGCGCCTCCGCGATGAGCAGCTCGCTCACTTCCGGACCGTAAGCGTCCGCGGTATCGATGAAATTCACCCCGAGCTCCACCGCCCGACGCAAAACTTTCTTCGCGTTCTCCCGATCGGGCGGCCACCCCCAAATCCCCTCACCCGTCAGCCGCATCGCACCAAACCCCAATCGATTGATGGTCAGATCGCCTCCCAAAAGAAACGACGACTTCGCCGCTGGACTCTCCGCCGCAGAAAGTTTTTGGAACATCAATCCTCCCGCCAGAACGGTAACTCCGCCTGCGAGAGTTGTGCCGAGAAATTCTCGGCGCGTCACACCATATCGTTCTGAACTTCGCATCGCTCCTGAAGGTTTCTCAGTCATGAAACGGAGATTACGTCCATGGAAACTGGTGTCAACGCGCCCGGCGTCGTTCCCATCCGGGCGAACCTGCTCATGCCCATTTTCGATCTGATAAATCACCGTTGGCCTTTGTGACCGATGTCGGAGAAGATGAGTGCAGTCATCCATGGCTCTGGAATTCGAATGGAACGCAGCCAAAGCGAGATCGAATCTCGCCAAGCATGGCATCAGCTTCGAAGAAGCCGCTACCGTTTTCGCCGATGCGTTGTCATTCACAATTCCAGACCCCGATCATTCATTGCTCGAAGCGCGGTTCGTGACCATGGGTCGAGCGTTGGCGGGCAAATTGCTCGTTGTCGTTCATACTGAGCGAGGCGATAATATTCGCATCATCAGCGCAAGACGCGCCAGCCGACGAGAACGAAAGTCCTATGAAGAAGAATAAATCCGTCCGAAAGCCAGGGCGGGCCGAATATGATTTCTCACCCGGCGAGCGCGGAAGATATGCGCGTCGCTTCGCGCAAGGAACGAATGTCGCCATCTTGGAGCCTGATGTCGCCAAAGTCTTCCCCAACTCGAAAGCAGTAAATATTTCGCTGCGACGAATTATTCGCCAGCAAGCGGCGGAACTCGCGAAGTAAACACGCTTCGGCCTGGGGCGAGAGCTTTATCGAAACTATCCGTGACATCCGCGTAATCAGCGGTTCTGCAAAATGCCTACCTCAAAACCGGCAAGAAATAGGAACAAGCATCGGGGAAGTAGCTTCGAAACCTTTCTCAAAAAAGAAGGACTGCACGAGGAAGTCCACGCCGTTGCGCTCAAACGCGCCGTCGCGCTCAAGGTCGCGGACCTGATGAAAGAGAGAAAATTGAACAAGAGCACGATGGCCGGACAAATGCGCACGTCGCGAGCCGCCGTTCATCGCCTGCTCGACCCGGAGAACACCTCGATCACGCTGGCAACGCTCAACCGCGCCGCGCGATCGCTTGGGCAAAAAGTGAAGATCGAATTCGTGGCGGGGTAGTGCCGTAAGCTGCTCGCGTCCACGGGGGCTCGGCTCTTACCCAATTTCTACTTTCTCGCTCGACGGCTCCCCGCTCCCCCAATTTCTACTTCCTACTTTCTACTTCGATCACTTTTCTACTTTAGCCTTTCTACTTTCTACTTTTAAAGGTGGTACCAATAAATTTTCTGCGATTCATGGCACGCAGACTACGCCGCCTTCCCGCATTCCTCAACAAATCCCAAGCAGGCTCTTCTTTCTGCGCTGGTCACTTCGTCGGTCGCCGCGGCGACACGAATCGGCCGTGGTGGATCACTCGTCACTTCCTAATCCGGTGTCAACGCCATGGGCGTCGCTCGCAACCTTTCCATATTCGTGTTGGATATAAGCTCGCCTGTAGCCCTCTCCTAAGAAAAGAATACTTTTTTCAGTTGACTTACTTTTTCAAGTGTGATTACCTATTGGAATGCCGGATACACTTAAACCAGAGACGGTTTCATTCACCGTAAAAGGACAAATCGTCATTCCTCGACGAATACGCAGAGAATTTGAGATTGAGGAAGGAACACGAGCGATCGTGCAGACGACGGCAGACGGGATTCTGTTGAAACCGATTACCGGGAAATACATCAGCAGTCTTCGCGGCAAGTATAAGCATCTCGATCTCATGAAGGGACTGGCGGAGAGCCGTAAGGAGGACCGGCAGCGGGACCGATAATGGCGACGAAGGTCTTGGATAGCTGGGCGCTCATCGCGCTGTTCAACGAAGAACCTGTTGCCGAACAGGTCGAAAAGCTTTTGCATGCCGCAACCGCGGGTCGCCACACGCTGTTGATGAGCGTGGTTAATTGGGGCGAAATCTATTACACGACCTTGCGACGTGGTGGCGAATCAGCTGCCAAATCAATCGCCTCCGACATTGCGCAAATGCCAATCGCGCTTGTGCCGGTGGACTCTGCAAATCTCGACCTCGTGCGGCAGGCCGCGATTTTCAAAGCAACAAAAAAAATGTCGTACGCCGACTGCTTCGGTGCGGCGCTCGCGAAGCTACGTAGAGCAGAGTTCGTCACTGGAGATTCAGAATTCAAGGCCATGGAAGGCGAGCTCAAAATAGCATGGCTGCAATAAAGAAGCGTCGAGGAAGAAGAAAGGCCGTACCCGCTTTCCTTCGGCCGACGGAGCGAACGATCGAGAACCGGCAAGCGGAATTCGAACAGCGACAACGCGCTGCCTGGAGCCGGATGGTTCCCGAGATTGCGTATGTCCTGCTTAAGTGCAAAGCCACACGTGAGCGAGCGACAATGCGGGATCTCACCGAAGAAGCGTTCGCAACATATCCGGGGGTATTCGAGACGTGGTTCGACGGTCGCAAAATTCCTGATTACTCGCTTGTCCTTTTAACGCTGAATGAAGCGAAGCGCCGCGAGTGGGGTTACGCAGCGGGAGATTGGTTTAAAGGCTGGCGATTGACTCCGAAGGGCGCGGCGTTCGCGCGTGACGTGGAACGGCGTCGGCAGGCGCGCCGTTTGGTTTAGGTATGAGCACACACAGAATCAAATCGAAACGAGGCTTCGACCCTAAGATCTACATGCACCTCGGCGACGATCAACTCATCACCCTGGCATTGAAGCTCCTCTCAGACGCCAACAAGACGCCATCATTCGAAAACATTGTTGAAGAGGTATACTCAAGTTTCCCGGAGCGGTTCTGTTTACAGGGTCATCCCGAATGGCCCCATAGCCTCGTCATAGATCGCTCGGTCCGCCGATGTGCAACTAACCGGCAGAAGAGGTGGATTTCTGGTAAAGCCGCTACCGGCTTCAAGCTAATGCCCGCAGGTGAAACGATCGCTGCGGATACCTACCGGAAAGTGCTCGGGCAAAAACCGGTCGACAAATCTGCTCCTAAAACTGGCAGACAGACTCAAAGTGGGCGGGTTGTGAAACATATCGAAACATCTCCAGCCTTCAGAAAGTACCAGGCAGTTGGACTACCTGGTGTAACCGAGTACGAACTCTGCGACCTATTATATTGCACGATCGAAAGCACGCCAGAAACACTCGATAATAATCTCAGCGTCCTAATCAGTAACGTGAAGGACTTTGGGCGAGAGGACCTCCTCCCCTTTCTCGAAGCGTTACGGCAAGGTTTCCCAAGCCGTTTCACCGAAGCGATGCTAGAAGAAACCTAATCATAAATATGCTTCAACCGACAATCCTTGAACGCGGTAAAATTCACGCTGGGGAACGCGGGTTACAGCTCCTCGCTAAGCAGGCTGTGGACAGCGTCGAGAAAGGTCTTATCGAATTGCTAACTAATGCGGATGAGAGCTACACGCGGTTGGAGAAAAATGGTGAAGTAGTTTCTGGCAAGATTCAGATCTTTATCGAGCGACATACCAAAACCAAGCCGACAGCGATTGAGGTTGTCGATTATGCCGAAGGCATGGACGGCGAAGAAATGAAGGAATGCATTGCGAAGTATGGTGAAGATACTTCACGGGGCGGTGGGCGCGGTGTGTTCGGTATGGGGTTGAAGGATACGCTCATCGCCTTTGGTGAAGGTGATGTTATATCATTCAAACACGGAAAGAAGTGGGTGTGCAAAGTATCGTCAAATGGCGATTATGAGATCAAGCAGCCACAGCGAATTGCACCGGCTGACCGCAACGCGTTTCCGAATCATTCCGGCGGCACGACCGTCCGAGCGTTCATAAAACCGGGGCAGTTCCCGATCGGTCGATTTGAAACTTTTAAGGCGAATCTTCAGACACATGTCTGCCTGCGCACGATAATGTCTGATCCGAACCGGACAGTGTTGTTGCGTGACAAGAAGACGGTCGATGGCGAGCCGCTTCGGTATTGCGCGCCCGAGGGTGAGCTTATTCGCGAGGAGACTCTCGGCACCGCGGATACCGGAGGCGGCAAGGCAATACTGAAAGTCTTCGCTGCCGCCGGCGCGGAACCTTTAACACAATCTGGCTCATGCCGAACGGGGGCGTTGTAATTAAGAGCTTTCGCGCATGTCACGAATCAACGCTGTTCGGCTTCGACGAGGATCCCTATGCCGCCAAGCTCTTTGGGGAACTCGCGTGCGACGGGATCGACGAACTCCAGCGTTCTGGCGAACAGGTCGTCACGAAGAATCGCGACGGTCTTCGCCGCCAACACCCACTCACACAGACGCTAATTAAAGCTGCTCGTCGGGTCGTGGAAGAAATCATCGATACCGAACGGAAGAAAGCCGAGCAGCACCAGAAAGTGCTGGAGACCGAGGAAACGCGAAAGCGCTTTAAAGAAGCTGTTAAGAGCTTGAATGCTATGGCGACGAAGGAGCTGGAAGGCGCGCCAGGAACTGGTACTGGCGAAGATGGTCGACGGGCACCGGGTGAGGTGCGTCCGCCGTTGAACGGGTTCGAGTTTATTCCCGATACCTATCGTATCGTGCTCGCAGAGACCGATGTGTTGAAGCTACGCATATCGTTAGGGCCAGATAGCGGGATTCAGATCGGAGACGTTATTACGCTGGAATCCAACACCGAAGGCGTAAAGATCATTCAGTCAACGATTGCCGTTCCAGTCGAGCGCTACGAAAACCCCCCGATCGCCGTAGCTCGCGTGAAAGTAGAGGGAGTCCAACCGAACGCAGAAGCGTGGATTGTAGCGCGTTGCAAAGGCAAAGAGGCAAACGCAATCGTCGAGGTAATATCCCAAAAGTCACGCCGAGAACCGCCTGCCGGAGGTCTCTTCAAGGAAATCAAATATCGTGTCGAAGAGGAGTCGCCACTCCGCGTTCATTTCGATCGGCACACCGGTGTAATCTGGATCAATACAATGGAACCATCAGTTCAACTGTATTTTGACGCCGACGGAAAGGGTCAGGAAAAACCAGCTAATCAATGTTTGGTCGCTGAGCTCGTAACCCAAGTCGCGTGCGAAGAGATCGCGCGCGCACGACGTGAGAAAGGGCACCTCAACATTCCCGCTGGCGTTAAAGAGCTTGACGCTTTCTACGGCTATCTTAACAAACTGCGTATCCAGAACGCGGAGATGATTCACAGGCTTCTAGTCGACCCGCGACACAGGCGCTTCTGATTTATTGGGCAGTCCGCGGAATCAGAAGGAAGCAGAAAAGGGGTCAGATGTGAATCTCGACATTTCGCAGATCCCGCCTTCGCCAAGGCTACTTCCGAAAGCATTGATGCGCTCGCTCCCGCTCTTTTACCCTCGCCCCTCGGGTTTTGTGATCTATGTCGCGGCGTCACCGCTCACTCCATTCGCAAGCAGCCGGCGCGGCAGACGGAGGTCGGAGGTTGGACATGAGCGCGAGGCTGGACAGGTGTAGGGGCCAGAGGCAAAGTAGAAAGTCTAAAGTAGAAAGTGGAAAACTCCGGAACGAAGACTTAGGGCTATGAAAATCGGTAAACTTTGGCGTCGGGGGCTTTTCCTGGTTGCTGCGATCGAAAACGTCACGGCAGCGGGCGCTGATACGTCAACTGTTCCTGCGCCGGGGGATCTGCGAGCGGCGGGGAAGATTGAGTTTCCGATATCGAGCGCCGCAGCGGTGCGGCCGGAGTTCGAACGGGGGGTGGCGCTGCTTCACTCGTTCTTTTATGAGGAGGCGCGGCGGATCTTTACGGCGGTGGCGGAGAAGGATCCGAACTGCGCGATGGCGCAGTGGGGAATCGCGATGACGTGGTGGCATCCGATCTGGACGCCGCCGACGCCGGAGGAAATGAAGGCGGGCCTGACGGCGATCGATAAGGCGATCCGCCTTCGCCAAGGCTCCGGCGTGACAGGTGGAACGACGGACCGGGCGCGGAGATTCATCGGAGCGTTGAGCGCTTATTACCACGCGGCGGATGGGCCGGCGACGGGAGCAGTCGGCCAATCGTGTCATGGACCGGTGGGATCGCGCGATCGTGCAGTCGCCTATGAGAAAGCGATGCGCGAGCTGGCGGAGAAATATCCGGATGACGTGGAGGCGCAGACGTTTTATGCGCTCGCGATCCTGGCGGTGGGCTACGCGACGCCTAACGACACGACGCTTTCGAAGCAACTCGAGGCGGCGCGGATTCTCGAAAAGTTAAGGACGAACAATGCGAATCACCCGGGCATCACGCATTACCTGATCCACAGCTACGATTATCCGGCGCTGGCGGACCGCGGACTGTCGGCGGCGCAGGTTTATGCGTCGATCGCGCCGTGGGTGCCGCATGCGTTGCACATGCCGTCGCACATTTTCACGCGGCTCGGAATGTGGGAGGAATCGGTAGCGGCAAACCGGGCGGCGGCGGAGGCGTCGCGCGCGTATGCAAAGGTGCGGCATCGCGAGGCGACGGAAGCGGAAGAGCTGCACGCGCTGGACTACGCGGCTTACTCCTATTTGCAGGAAGGCCAGGACAACAAGGCGAAGGAGATCGTGGATTTCGCGGCCACGGTGCGCAAAACGAATCCGGAAATGGAATTCTCAGCGGCGTATGCGCTGGCGGCGATCCCGGCGCGTTACGCGCTGGAGCGCAATGACTGGCCGAGCGCGGCGGCGCTAGCGATCCCGAACGTGCCGCATTGGTCGTCGTTCCCGTTTATGGAAGCGCTCATTGAGTATGCGCACGCCCTCGGGCGCGCGCACACGGGCGATCTTGAGGGCGCGCAGAGGGCAATCGATCGGATGGGGCAACTGCGCGATGCGACGACGGATCCGAAGTTCGATTACTTCAAGAACCATCTGGATCTGCAAATGAAGACGGCGTCGGCCCGGGTGGCTTACGGCCGGGGCAAAAAGGATGAGGCGGTGGAGGTGTTGCGCCGGACGGCGGACGCCGAGGATGTTCTCGGGAAGCATCCGGTTTCGCCGGGGGCGCTGGTGCCGGTGCGGGAACAACTGGGCGATCTGCTGCTGGAATTGGGACAGCCGAAGGAAGCGCAACGGGCGTTTGACGCGGCGCTGAAGATTTATCCGGGACGGTTCAGGGCGCTGCTGGGCGCGGCGCAGTCGGCGGAGAAAGCGGGAGATAAGGAGAGCGCGCGCCGTTATTACGCGAAGCTGGCGGCCCAAACGGCGAAGGCGGGCGATTCACGGAGCGAGCTCGCGCGGGTGCGGGAGTTGGCGCGGTAAGTAGTTCCTATCTCGCCAGCGCATCGGCGTCGGAGATGAGTTTCAGAATTTTTTGGAACGTGGGATCGGTTGGCGGCAGGGCCGGATCGAATCCTTGTTCCGGCTGGATAAACTTCAACTCGGGCGGGGCGCCTTTTTTCGGAAGGAGGACGATCGCGTAGCGCACTCCTTCTCCGCCGCCGAACGAGGTTGCATCGAAGCGGGAAGTAATCAGAAAACCGGCCTTATCGATTGGCTTCGGGAGCGGACTAAACCGGAGGCTCGCATGCCGCGAACTTAAGGTAACTGTCTCGCCTGCCATGATCGGCATGGTTTCGCCGTAGGCATTGACCTTGTCTGGCCGCGCGCCGCCGGCGCAGTAGAAACGCTCGCCGGTGGACCGGAACTTCACGACGAGCTGATCGCTCTCACCGCTGATGGATTCGAAGTAGTTTTTTTGCAGCCATTCTTGCGTTAGCGGTGGCTCGGCCGCCGACGCCGCGCAGACAACCAGACAGCCGAATAAGATGAAGCACAGTTTCATGGTCCGTAGGGTTCGGGAAGCGTCTGGCAGCCCGGGTTTGCCCAATCCTTTTCCGGAAAATACTTGATGGTTAATTTTCGTTCGACCTCCCGGCAACGAACCTCGTTGTCGCCATAGCTCGAATAGTTGCCGCCCATATTGAAGGTGTCGCCATTCGCAGGATCGGACTTGATGCCGTCGAGCGTTCCTTCTCCCTGCGCGGTAATTTCATCGCCGTCAACGTCCAGCTTTGGGTCACCCGCGATGGCCTGGTGGTAGGTTTGGTAGATAAGAATGTGATGGCGTTCGTGCTCGAGAGTTTCGGCGACGCATTTGATCCCTTTGCCAACGCCAGTCACGGTCAACGAGCCGTAAGCGTTGCGGCTGTTATAACCTTCCGGACCGCTGTTCGCCATCGGCCCAAGCACACAAAGCCGCACAATCGAATCAAGCGAGGGCTTCGAGTAACCCCAGCCGCCGTGGGGGCCATCGTAGATATCGGTCGGGGCGATCCCGCAGACATTGCCTTCCTGCCAGTAATAAAACCAGTTCGGGTCGGTGCTTTTTCCACCGGGATGATTGAAGGCGAGTTTCGGAAAGAATATTTTCACCGGCACTGTCTCCATCGTCGTCCCATCCACCAGTAGTTCGACTTTCTTTTCGCCGAAGTCGTCATTCTTCACCGGCAGTCCGGTGAATTTCAATTTCGCGGTGAGGAAATCTCCTTCGATGGCCGGTTTACCGCCGGGATTTGCAGGGTCCCATTCCATTTTTGCATTGCCGATGGTTCCCATTTTGAAAAGGACCTTGTCCTGCATCTTTTGCAGAGAGTCGGGAGTGGCCGGTGTGACCTCGGCTTTGAACTTAACCTCGAGCGTGCCAGGATTATTGCTCTCAAAAGTGTATTGCTTTTGCGGCTCCGGGTCGACGAGATGAACCTGGGGTCCGGGTTTCTCGTCGCAGCCGCAGCAGATCTCCCAATGAACCGTGTAACTGCGAATGCCCTGATGGTACGGGTCGGACGCCCGTGGCGAGGTCCAGCTCGACTCGCCTGAGAATGGAATGATCGCGTGACGGTCCGAATGAACGATGCACTCAAGTCGAGATGTCTCGTCGGTGGGGTATGAGCAGTCGCTCGGTGGGATGCAGATAACAAATGGATTTTTGTAGTCCAGCGCCTCTGCCGTCGCGGGTGTACAGGAAGGACCCAGCGGGCCAATGGACAGACCCATGAAACCGAATTGCCACCTGCTCTTGCCGCTGCCACTGTGGCCCGGAACCGCAACACACTCCAGAGGCGTGGAAGCGTCACGATTTGCCTGCAATGCTAACAAGGCGGAGATCTCGGGTCTCAGAGGATTGAAGGTCAGGGATCCAGGTCCGTGCGGATCGGTACTGAATCCGAGCGGCCCCATTTTGCCCAGGATGGCTTTGCCGGACTTGCCTCCGCCCGGAGCGTGGCAGGTTTCTTCATTATTGGCGGTCATGCCGGAGCAACCGCTGGTGCTCAATTCATAGTTTACTTCCGGCGCAGTGAAGGTGCTGGCAAGCTGTGCCGTCCAAGGAATTGCCGTCTTCCCGATCACTTGCGGCGTCCTCGGAATCAGCGGAAACCGTAACACGGCACGGATGGAACCTCGACAACCATTCTCGATCCACTCGGAAGTAATTTCGATTTTTCCTCCAAGAGACTTATCCGCGGAGCAAGGCTTCACACTTTCCTGGGCCTGCGCCCGCAAGCCGGATAAAACAAGGAGGAAAAAAGTCAGAAGCGAGGATCCAGGCCAGCACGCCATCGCACGTCGCGGCCAGTCGTTTCCAACCTCAGCCATAATCGGATGCTGCCTGATCTGCCCTTCACGGCAAAGTCCCAAATTCCACGCGGACATTAGAGGTGCAGGTCCGGTTCAACACCGAACCAGCTCGGAAGCGGGCGTAGCGGGCGGAGGATAGAGATCAGACGTCAGAGGTCCCGCCTTCGCCAAGGCTACGGCGCGGCAGGCAGAACTCAGAGGTCGGCAGTCAGATTTTCAGAATCTCAGGTGGTCAGCATTTCTGAACGCTAGAGATTCGTTTCCGCGATCTCGTAGCGCACTTTCACGATTGGCGTCACGACATTGCCTTTACGCGCGAAGATTTCGTTCTCCCAGCCCTCATCCTCGTGCGGCGTGACCTTCGCGACGAAATCGGCTGTCTTCCCATCCGGCTGGGTCTCCTGAAATTCGTGCACGAGTTTCCCGTCTTCCATTTTCACCGTGCCTTTGGTGAGAGCACCTTTCGCGTCCACATACCAAAAGACAATGACGTGCTGCTGCGGGTCCCATGCGTAGAGGCCGTCGATGTAAGGCGCCGCTTTTCCGTCCACCACAAATTGGTTGCTGATGCGAATGGCCTGCCGGTTTTGCGCCCAGGTGAATTGCGCATGGATTTTCATTTTCTTTCCATCCGGTGAATCGGGCAGCTTCGCGTCCCATTCATGCGTGGTGAGAAACGCGATCGGAGTAAGGGGTGAAGTCGCCGTGGTGGCCGCGGGGGATGGACCCTTGGCTTGTAGCGCCGCGATTGCAGCGAGGCCGATCAGGAGAAGAAGGAGTCGATAGATTTGGGTCCGGTTCATGGAGCGAATCTTATCAGGCCGCGGCCCGGATGATTGGAGAAAATTGACATTTGTTTGCCTGAGAAAGCTGGCTCAATCGACCTGGAGGTAATTTAGAAACGGCCCGCGCTTCGTCAGGTAAGTAGCCGGCGTTAATCCACTGAACGCGCGAAACTCATTGATCAAGTGTGCTTGATCGTAGTAACCGCACATGGACGAGGTCGCCGCCCAGTTTACCTCCGCTTTTTGTCCGATGGATCGGATCACTCGTTGAAAGGCACAGAGCCGGGCCAACAGCTTCGGGGTTAGCCCGACGCACCGGTCGAATTCGCGAAGCAGATGTTTGTGACTGATCCCGATCTCGTCCGCGATCCGGCCGATGCGCACCTCGCCCGCGCCACCGTGAATCATGCGCAAGGCGTAGCTGACCGAGCGCGTCGGTTGCGCTCGAGCGCGCACCCGTTGCGCCAGCCATGCTTCGACCAGATCAAACCGCGCATCGTCGTCGCGTGCTTCCCCAAGCTGGTAGCGCAGATCGCTGATCTCAGGGCCGAGGATCGCTTCGAGCTCCACCACTTGATCGGTAAATTCGCGCAGCGGAATCCCGAGGAACGGCCAGGCGCCACCCGCTCGCAACCGGACGCCGACGAGATGCACGTAACCGGATTCATCGATCACGATCGGTTCGGTTCTTTCGCCGGAGACCCAGCTCTGCCGAAAAGTCGTGTGCCGAGTGGGAGCGGTGAGCGCGCAAAGCTTCTGCGGATCGCCGAGGTTGATGATCAACTCCATCGCGCCGTCGGGCAGAATCATATTGCGCCAGGGCGCTGGCAAATGACCGCGCACCATCCAAAGGTGTTCGACATGCGGCGCGAGAGGCGGCAGGACTGGCCGGATACGGTGGACGAGCACGGGCGGAAGCGTGTGGGAGAAAGTAAAAAGTAGAAAGGCCAAAGTAGAATCGAGCCGCGGGGACGCGAGTGAGATAGACGGTACAGCCGCGAGGTAGCGGAGAGCGAAGCGGGAGAAAAGCGAATCAAACGGGAAGGTGTCAGAGGCCTCGCGAATGCGGATTGCGGAATGGCGAAAACGAAAAGTTCGTTTCGGCGGAACGCCGAAACCAGCACGCGAGACGCGCGCGCTCCCCGGAATCTGAACGGCAATCTCCGGCTTTCGTTAAACTCTGATGTCCGACCTCTGACCTCTGATCAAGAGTAAGATCAGGATCAGGAGCAAGAGTCGGGGCAGTAAAAGCACCGTACGCAAAAACCCCAACGAGCCGCGGGTTGCGCGGGCGTTGGGGTTGATGGTGCGGATTCGAATTACTTAAGGTGATAGACTTCCATCACGCCGACTCCCATGCCGCCGCCGTTGCCGGCGACGATCGCAGTGTAGGCGCCGGGTGGCAGGGTCGCGACGATCGCTGATTCAAGGCGATCGGTCGGAGCCATCCCAGTCGCGGTGATCAACGCAGCTTGATTCGCGTCATCCTGCCAGTTGTCGTCGGAGATGAGGAGTGCGCCGTTGCCGTCGTGCAGCTCGAGGGTCGGATCGGCGAGCGCGTTCGTGATGCCCATGCCGGAGAGCGAAGGGCCGATTGCGCGGACGATCACTCTTTCGCTGGCGGTGCCGTTACCGAAGATGAAGCCGCCGATCATGACGTCGGGACCGGTCTCGACCAGGCCGCGCGTGCTGATGTTAGCCAGCTGTGAATCGGAGGCCGGATCGAGGTCATACATTTCGACGATGCCGACACCGGAGGTTTCGTTGTTGCCGCGCAACAAGGCGGTGTAATTGCCGGGCGCGAGTGTCGCGACGATGGCTGACTCGAGGTTGTCGGTCGGGGCGAGGCCGGTGTTTTGGATCTCGGTTTCCTGGCTGTCTCTCCAATTGTTATTCATCGTGATGAGCGAGTTATTCGGGCCGTGCAATTCGAGAACGGGGTCGGCCAGCACCGGACCTACGCCGGTAAGCGACGGGCCGATTCCGCGGACGATCACTTTTTTGGATGCGTTGCCGGTGATGATGAAGCCGGCGATGGAGACGTTCTCTCCGGTCTGCACTTTGCGGCGCTCGGAGATGTTCAGGAGCTGCGCAGGTGTTGGCGTAGTCGTTAGGCCGGGATAGGTCACGGCGTTGGAATCAAGGGTCACAGCGCCGGTCAGAGCCAGGAGCCGGCCGGTCACACTGGTGCCGCTTACCGTGGTGACGGAGGCATAAGCGAGAATGTTCCCGATGAAGCTGCTGCCGCTGCCCAGGGTCGCGGAGGTGCCGACCTGGAAGTAGATGTTGCGCGCGTCGGCGCCATTAATGAGGACGACGGACGAGCTGCTCGCGGTGATGAGCGTGGTGCCAATCTTGATGACGAAGCGCGCGCTCGGATCGTTCTGCGCGTCGAAGGTTAGGATTCCGCCGGAGGTGGCGGAAGTATCATAATGATAGACGCCGGGTCGCAGCGTCATGCCGCCGAGATCGGCGCCGGTCAAATCATTGGCGGGCGGCGAGACGAGACCAGCGAATGCGGTGTAGGCGGTGGCGAAGTCGGCGTGAGCCTGGGTCGCGGTGGCGTCGGCGGCATGGATGGCGCCGTTGACGACGATGCCCGGCGGAAAGCCGGTGATGGCGGAGCCAGGGGCAACTCCGACGCTTCCGTTAACGACGCTGGCGCCGGTGCTGGTGACGGTGGAGGCGCCAAGGACGCCGAAGTTTTCGGCTGAGCCGAGTGATTGTGCCCGAGCTTGCGCGGCGAATGAGGCCAACGCGGCTAAGGCGAGGATGAGTCCGGAGCGGAGCCCAAGACGGAAGGATGCGGTTCTATTGTTCATGATAATTTTCTAGTTTTCTAAGTTGGTCCTCCGGCTGACCCAATTGGGCAGACCCCGGGAAGTATCTTCAGAGGACACAGAAGAAAGCTGACCTCACCGCGGCTTTTGTATCCAAAGCCGGAACGATCGAACTCAAGTAACTCGACGGATGGCAGAGAGAACCAGGCCCGAGTTATGACGCTATATGAGCATTAACTGGCCCGCGCAGCCGGAAATAACTGGTTATTTCCGGGCGGGTTATCGGGTTTCGGTTATCACTTAGTGGTTATTGGAGCCCTGCCTTATGAGAATCTTCCATCGTCTGCTCATCATTTCCGGCCTAACGAGTTTGGCCATCATGCCCGGTTTCGCGGCGCCTCAACCGGAGAAGCGGATGATGAAGGCGGCAATTATCCGCGAGTACGGGGGACCGGAACTTTTGAAAATTGAAGATGTCCCCGTGCCGGAGCCGAAGGAAAATGAAGTGCTGGTGCGCGTGATTGCGTGCGGGGTGAATCCGGCGGACCCGCTCGTGGTCTCGGGGAAATACGCGGAGGCATTCGGAACACACCTGCCCCTAATTCCCGGCTACGATGTCGCGGGCATCGTCGAAAAAACGGGAGCGAAGATGACCCGGCTGAAAGTCGGCGATGCGGTTTATGGGTATGCACTTTTCGGTGGCGGTTGGGCGGAACATATGGTGCTCGCGGACTTTGAAGCGACGCTGAAACCGAAGTCGCTCACGTTCACCGAGGCGGCGGCGGTGCCGCTGGCGGCGTTGACGGCGTGGCAGGCTCTGGTTGATGCAGCAAAGTTGAGCGCGGGCCAGACGGTGCTGATTCACGGCGGGTCCGGCGGCGTGGGAGGTTTTGCGATTCAGATAGCGAAAGCGCGGGGCGCGCGTGTGATCGCGACGGCATCGACCGCGAACCAGGATCTGCTCAAACAGCTCGGCGCGGATGTGGCGATAGATTACACGACCACGAAGTTTGAAGACGTGGCCAAGGATGTGGATGTGGTGCTCGATCCGATTGGACGCGACACGCTCGCCCGCTCCTACGCCGTCGTGAAGAAGGGCGGCATTATTGCGACGCTGGTCCAGCGGGCGGATCCGGCGCAACTCGAGAAGTACGGGATTCGCGCAGTCTCGATCTTCTCGAAATCGGATGCGAAGGAGCTGGCCGAGATCACGAAATTGATCGAGGAGAAAAAGATCAAGCCGGTGGTGACGCAAGTCTTGCCGTTGACGGACGCGGTGAAGGCGCTGAAGCAGGCTGAGACGCATCACACGCGGGGCAAGTTAGTGATCAAAGTGGCGGAGGAACCGAAAAATTAATGAATTCACGACCTGGCGATTTAGCGATTGGGGGACCGCACCGAGTAGGCTTCTCCCAAAAACTACTCATCGCGAGTCAAACGAATCCAACAATCCAGGACGAGCGGTGGCCCGGCGGCAACATTAGCCGGTAGGAAAAGCATCGGATCATTGCCTTGGCTCCGCACCGTTAGCGTCCGTCCTCCGCTCACGCGAAATGCGTCGCCGCCGAATCTGAGAGCTTCGAGCGCCTTTCCGCGTGCACTCCATTCTACCTTTCGGCCGCGACGCAAAGCGATGCAGGCAATTTCAATGAGCGCCGGGTGATCGCACGGATCGATTCGGAGCGGCGCGCCTTCTGACGGATGCTCCAACGCAATCCGAACACGCGCCCATCTTCCAATCGGAACCAGCGCGCGCGTGTGGCGTCCGCCGCCGTAGCGACCGTCGAGAGCATAGAAAAGTTCGAGCATCGAAAAGCGGGCTGTCTGGCGGCGGCGAATTTCTTCCTCGCTCAAGCGTGCGATCATGCTCGACATCGCTGGGCTTCCGACATACCTGGCTGGGCCTTCCTCCGGTGCGTGGGAAGTCAGGCCGCGATTGCGACGAAAGTATTCGACGATCGCGCCGGGGAGGACCTCATCCTCCGGAGACGCCCGCAACATCTTCGTGTGCGGTTTAAGTAGCTCCTGGGCAAGGGCGAGTTTGATGAGCTCGCGATAAAGAAAATCGGGCTGGTGATGCATGCGCGCGAAGAAATCGGCTTGCTCATCACAATTTCGCCTCGCGTAACTGAACGGACGCCAGGAGGAGGGAAATTTGAAAACTGTGATTTCGGATATTGCAATGAATTTTGTGCCATGGTCAAAAAAGCGCGCAAGCAAATCGGTTTCCGGCGAGCCTTTGGTGAGACGATGGTCAGGCCAGTGGCCGAATTGAGTCGCCAGCGACTTTCGGTGAATCAACGCGGACGGCGGCACGTGCGCGCCACGCGAAAACTCGCCGCGCTCGAACGCGCCGAACAGCCTGCGCCCGTCACAGCCTGGTGCGCCGACGACCATCGCGAGTGAAAAGGCTACGTCGGCCCCTGTCTTTTCCAGCTCGCGCAACAGGAGCTCGAGATGGTTGGGCATCCAGAGGTCGTCGTGGCCGAGATAGGCGATCCATTTTCCGCGCGCCAACTCCAGTCCCCGATTATTGGCCGCGGATTGATGGCCGTTATTGACTCCCAGGTTTTCCCAGCGAAAGCGCGCATCGCGAAACGATGCGACCACCTCCGCGGAATCGTCCGTGCAGCCGTCGCCAATAACGATCACCTCGAAGTTTGCGAAGGTTTGAGACTGCGCGCTGAGCAGCGCGTAACGCAGGACACTGCTCCAATTGTAGGTGGCGATGATGACGCTGACGAGAGGCGCATCGTCGTCCATTTCGCCTCAGCGACCCGGTGAATCCTCGAAGCGGTAGGGAATAACGTCGTTGTTTACCGGAAGCCGATAAACATCGGGATCTCCATGATTGTAGGCGCGCGTCGGCATGCTGATGAACAACGCATCTTCGGAGCCGCAGTTTTGATGTGCGTGATAGACGCCGGCCGGGATCACCATGAGATCGCGCTCGAGACCGGTTCGGAATATCTCGTTGACGAGACCGTGCGTGGGCGAATCCGGACGCGAATCGTAAAGCACCACCTTCACTTCGCCGCGGCTGATGAAAATCCGATCATCATGCAGCCGATGAGTGTGCCATCCTTTGATTTTGCCCGGGCGAATCGTGAACTGATAAGCGTAAGCGAGCGGCGCCGGGTGAACGCCCCAGGCCGGGTTGAAAATTTCACACAAGGTTCCACGTTCATCGGTTTGGGTGATGGCGCGCCGCACGACCACGCCATCGATTCGCGGGCCCAACCGCTCGCCTTCGGGCGTCACCGTCGGCGAATCTTTAACGGGCTTCGATGAGGGCATCCTCAATTCTCTATATACCCAACCTTAAAGACAATGCGGAAAAACACCGCCGCATTCGATAGGTGAAAACGCAGATGCGGTGAGGGCGCAGAAAATATTTCACAGGTGGAAATTTTTCTCTTAAGAAATTCTCAAAAAAGTTGAAGATTTTGCGTTGACCCTTCGGCTGGCGCTCAGGGCAGGCTGAATCGAGAAGATTTTGCAAAAATGTGTAAAATCTTGTTTGACGGCAATGCCGGACCCAATATGTTGCTGTCCCGCTGAAACGCGGACTGTGGGGGTTCCCCAGAGTGTTCTTCTCTTCGGGCTCATGATCGAGCCGGTTTTGTCAGTCTGCTGATCGGATCGGATTTTGTCGCGTACCGGACGTGAAAGAGCGTTGATCTTTGACAGTGCAATTTTGGATTTCGTCAGCACGACGGAATTAACGGAATCCAAAAGGTAGAAGTAAGTCAGCGAAAATTGAATTGTGCGTTATACGTCAGAGCCCCGAAGCAATTCGGGGTTGCCTGTTCCTTAAGCTAATTTGGGAATGGGTAATTTCTTTGATTAAAACATTTTTCCACACGTCCTTCGGGACCGAGGAAATCTTAATTTACAAGATCGGACGAACCTGGATTCGGCTCTCACGAGTCGCTTTCAGGCAAGAATGGTCAGAATTTCGGGCACTTTAGCGAGTGTCTCGACAAACTTTGTCCGGGGTCAGCAATGACGCCGGCTCCAAATTTTTACGGAGAGTTTGATTCTGGCTCAGAACGAACGCTGGCGGCGTGGATAAGACATGCAAGTCGAACGGGATTATTTTTGTAGCAATACAGAGATAATTCAGTGGCGAACGGGTGCGTAACACGTGGGCAATCTGCCGAAAAGTGGGGGATAGCTCGCCGAAAGGCGAATTAATACCGCATGTGGTGAGGGACGACATCTTCCTGAATCCAAAGCCGGGGCAACCTGGCGCT
>QHBM01000017.1:6792-11958 GCA_003244145.1 Chthoniobacterales bacterium | reverse complement strand
AAACGACGAATGAGCGGCATCTGGCCGCCTTCAAATCCGAGACGCAGGCTACCACCGGAACGCGCCTTCTGGCCCTTGTGTCCCTTGCCGCTGGTCTTGCCGTGCCCGGAGCTCTCGCCGCAACCGAGCCGTTTGACGCGGTGCTTCGAGCCCGGCCGCGTTCGCATGTTGTGCAACCGGATCATGACTGCTCGACTTCCTTTCGATCGTTCACGCGAATGCCGCGGGTTTTCAAAATTTCATCGCGCCGGCGCAAGCCGCGCAGCGCTTCGATCGTCGCCTTGACCACGTTCGAGTGATTGCTGGAACCGAGCGACTTCGCGAGCACGTCGCGAATGCCGACCGCTTCCACCACCGCGCGCACGCCGCCGCCCGCGATCACTCCCGTGCCCGGCGAGGCCGGCCGCAACAGAACGCGTCCGCCGCCGAATTCTCCGATTGTTTCATGCGGAATCGTGTTCTCATGCAGCGACATTTTCTCCATCGATTTGCGCGCCGCTTCGGAAGCCTTGCGAATCGCCTCGGCCACTTCGTTCGCCTTGCCGAAGCCGACGCCGACTTTGCCGTCGTGATCTCCCGCCACGATCAACGCGCTGAAGCTGAAACGCCGACCGCCTTTGACGACCTTCGCGCAGCGATTGATGAACACGACTTTCTCAGTCGTGTCCCCTCTCGCCGCCGAGCTCTTGTCGGTGTGGCGTTCCTGCCTTCGTCCGCCGCTGTGTTGTTGTGCCATGATGTTCTAAAATTTGAGTCCGCCTTCGCGGGCCGCGTCGGCGAGAGCTTTCACTTTGCCGTGATAAAGAAAACCGCCGCGATCGAAGATGACCTTGTCGACTTTTTTCGAGAGCAACCGTTCCGCAATTGCCTTGCCCACTTTCTCGGCCGAAACGCGATTCGCGCCCGCCTTCGATTTGCCCACGATCTTTTCCTCCGTCGTCGCCGCGGACGCCAGAGTCTTGCCGGCATCGTCATCGATCACCTGCGCGTAAACATGTTTGCCCGAGAAATGCACCGCCAGACGCGGCCGCTCGGCTGTGCCGCTGACGCGTTTCCTGATCCGCGTGTGAATGCGGTGCCGAATTTCTTTACGATCGCGAAGTGCCATAACTATTGAACGGTCTTGCCTTCCTTGCGCCGCACGATCTCACCCGCGTAACGCACGCCCTTGCCCTTGTAGGGCTCGGGTGGGTAATACCTGCGAATGTCCGCCGCGACCTGGCCGACTAATTTTTTGTCGATGCCCGCGATCGCGATCTTCGTGCTGTCGGTCACGGTAATTTTGATTTCCTTGGGAATGGGAAACAGGATCGGATGGGATTTTCCGAGAGCGAGGTTGAGGGTCGACCCCTGCACCGCCGCTTTGAAACCGACGCCTTCGACTTCCAAATTCTTCGAAAAGCCTTCGCTCACGCCCTGGACCATGTTGTTCACGAGGCTGCGGGAAAGACCGTGCAACGCTTTCACGCTCCGGGTCTCTGCATCACGCACGAGCGAGACGCGGTCGTCCTTCACGCTCGCCTTGATCTCGCGCGGCAACGTCCAGCTCAGCTTTCCCTTCGGCCCTTCCACGGCCACGGCGCCATCGTCTCCGATGTTCACCTTTACTTTGGCGGGAATCTCGACCGCCTTGTTTCCAATCCGTGACATAAAATTCGCGCTACCAGACGTAAGCCAGCAACTCGCCTCCCACGTTTTGTTTCTTTGCTTCGCGTCCCGAAAGAATTCCGCGTGGGGTCGAAAGGATCGACACACCCATTCCGCCGAGCACGCGCGGGATCTCCTGCGCGCCGACATAACGCCGCAAGCCTGGACGGCTGACGCGCTTCAAACCAGTGATCGCACTGGTGCGATTCGCGATCTTGTTCGTGATCTTGATCCGCGGATGGGCCGCTTCCGTGTCCACGGAGTAATCGGTGATGTAGCCCTCGTCCTTCAAAATGCGCACGATCTCCGCCTTGATCTTCGAATACGGCACAAACATTTCGGTCTTCTGCGCGTTCGCGGCATTGCGCACGCGGGCGAGAAGGTCGGCAATAGGATCGGTCACGGTACTCATTTGGATTCGGCGGGTTCTGCGGCTGGCGCGGCTGCGACAGGCTTCTTGGCCCGGTCGCTGAACGGCATTCCCATTTCGCTCAGGAGCGATTTGGCCTCCTCGTTCGTCCGCGCGGTGGTGACGATGGTAACATCAAATCCGATGTTGCGCTTGATTTTATCGAGCTCGACCTCGGGGAAAATCGCCTGGTCGGAAACGCCGAGCGTGTAGTTACCGTGGCCGTCAAAGCCTTTCGGCGACACGCCGCGAAAGTCGCGGATACGCGGCAGCGACGCCTTGATCAGGCGTTCGAGGAATTCATACATGTGATCGCCGCGTAAAGTCACCTTGGCGCCGATCGCCTGGTCCTGACGCAACTTGAAATTCGCGATGCTCTTTTTCGCGCGGGTCTCGGAGGGCTTCTGTCCGGTGATCAAAGCCAGCTCGGCCTTCGCATCTTCCAGCGCCTGCTTCACGTCCGATTGCGAGCCGACCGAAGTGTTGATCACGACCTTCTCCACTTTCGGAACCTGGTGCGGGTTCTTATAGCCGTGCGTCTTCTGCAACGCCGGCATCACCCGCTCTTTGTAATCCTGATAAAATTCGTTCTTCACGCCTGTTCTTCTTTCTTCTCTTTCGCGCCCTTGGTTTTCGGCGCCTTCTCTTTGGCGGCTTTCTTCTTGCCCTTGCCCTTGGCGGCGCGCTCGCCCCGCTCCAGCACCTTCACGTTCGAGATGTGGATCGGGCCCTCGCGCTCCGCGATTTTTCCCTGCGGATTGTCCTGCGATTTCTTGAGATGCTTTTTAATCATCCGCACGCCTTCGATCAGCACGCGCTGTTTGCGCGCGATCACTTCGAGCACCTTGCCGGAGGAACCTTTGAAGTTCCCGGAGATGACCTCAACGTTGTCGCCTTTTCGGACGTGCAGCCTGATGCGGTTCATAAAACTTCCGGAGCGAGCGAGACAATTTTCATGAAATTGCGCTCGCGCAATTCGCGCGCGACCGGCCCGAAAATGCGGGTGCCGCGCGGATTCAAATCTTTGTCGATCACGACAATCGCGTTGTTATCGAAGCGAAGGACGGAGCCGTCGCTGCGCTTGATCGGCTGACGGGTCCGCACAATGACGGCGCGAATCACTTCGCCCTTTTTCACCGTGCCGGTGGCGCTCGCTTCCTTCACGTTCGCCACGATTACGTCACCGATGCCGGCGGACTGCGCGGTTCCCTTGCCGATCACGCCAATCATCGTCGCCATACGCGCGCCGCTGTTGTCCGCCACATCGAGTCTGGATCGTAGGTAAACCATAAAAATTCTTTCTCTTCCGCTTCCTCTACTTCGCGACCACTTCCACCAGCCGCCAGCGCTTCAATTTGCTCAGCGGCCGCGTCTCCATGATCCGGACGGTATCGCCGGCCTTGGCCTTGTTTTCTTCGTCGTGCGCGTAAAACTTTTTCATCTGCTTCACGATCTTACCGAATTTCGCGTGAGGCACCCGCGTCACGGTTCGGACGACGATCGTCTTGTTCATCCCGCTCGAAATGACCTGGCCAGTGCGCGTTTTCCGCGTGCCGCGTGGGTCGTCCTTCGTGCTAGCTGCTGCTGCTTGAGTTTCTTCGGCCATAAAATGCTATTTCTTTTCCGCCTTCGCGTCGCGTTGCGAGAGGATGGTCTCAATCCGCGCCACTTCCCGGCGGATCAGCCGCAACCGGCTCGGCTGTTCCAACTGCCCGCTCTGCTGTTGCAAACGCAAATGCAGACTTTCCTGGCGCATATCGCGTTTCTTTGTCCGCAACTCGTCACTGCTCATCTCGGAAATTTCCTTGAATTTCATATTCGTTAGGCCGCGGCCACGTGGTGCCGGGTCAGGAACTTCGTTCGGACCGGCAGTTTATCCGCCGCGAGCCGGAGCGATTCGCGCGCGACTGATTCCGTCACACCATCCAGCTCGAATAAAATATTTCCCGGCTTCACCGTCGCCACCCAATACTCCGGCTGGCCTTTGCCCTTGCCCATTCGGGTTTCCGGCGGACGCGATGTCACCGATTTGTCCGGGAAGATGCGGATCCAAAGTTTGCCTTTGCGTTTCATGCTCCGGGTCAGCGCCACGCGGGCTGCTTCGATCTGTGTGTTCGTAATCCAGGCGCGCTCGAGCGTCTGCAGGCCGAACTCGCCGAAATCAATTCGCAGATTGCGCGAAGCGGTCCCCTTGCGGCTGCCCCGCTGGGTCTTCCGGTACTTCACGCGTTTTGGCATCAATGGCATAACAGTCTCCTAAAAAATTTCTAAACCTGGGCCGGCTCTGGCGGCGGCGGCAGAACAGCAGGCGCTTCGGTGGCCGGCTCTTCCTTCTTACACAACCAGCATTTCACACCGATTTTGCCGTAAACCGTGTTCGCTTCCGCAAATCCGTAGTCAATCGGCGTGCGCAAGGTATGCAGCGGCACCTTGCCTTCGCGATACCATTCCGAGCGCGAAATTTCCGCACCGTTTAATCGGCCGGAGCTGCGCAAACGAATTCCCTGCGCGCCAAAATCCATCGCCACCTGCACCGCTTTTTTCATCGCGCGGCGATAGGCAATTCGGCGCTCGATCTGCAACGCCACGTTTTCCGCCACGAGCTGCGCATCGAGCTCCGGCGTCTTGATTTCCTGAATGTCGATCTTGATCTGTTTGCCCTGCGCCATCTTCGAGATTTCTTCGGTCATCTTCTCGATTTCAGCGCCTTTGCGGCCGATCACAATCCCAGGCCGTGCCGTGTAAATAGTCACGCGGATGCTGTTCCAAGCGCGCTCGATCACGATCTTCGAGACCGCGGCAAACTGGAGCTTCTTCTTCACGTAGTTACGAATCTTGAGGTCGCTATGCAAAAACGCCGGCATCTCCTGCGGCGAGGCGTACCACTTCGAACGCCAGTCGCGATTCACCGCGAGACGAAAACCAATCGGATTAACTTTTTGTCCCATAAATTATTCTTTGGTCTCGGACTTCACTTCTTCGGTCGCCGCTTCCGACTTCGGCGCGCGTTTCGTTCCGCCCTTTTTCGAGGCACCGCTCTTGGTCGATTTTTTCTTCTGCCCCTTTTTCTTGTCGCGCGTTTTGATCTCGATCTCGTCGGTCAAAATGAT
>QHBM01000017.1:0-6770 GCA_003244145.1 Chthoniobacterales bacterium | reverse complement strand
CATCATCCGCTTCATCGTCGGGCCCTCGCCCACGGTCGCTTCCTTCACCACCAGGCCATCGACCCGCAAATTCGCGTTGTTCTCGGCGTTCGCGACCGCGCTCTTCAGCGTCTTCGCGATAAAGCCGGCCGCCTTTTTGGGGCTGAACGCTACGAGATCGAGCGCTGCCGAAACCGGCAGGCCCTGAATCGCGCGCGTGACTTCGCGCACCTTGAAGGGCGAAATCTTCGCATACCGATATATCGAGCTAACTTGCATTTTATTTTAAAGTCACATTTTTGCGGGCATCCGCCTGGAGGCGGTCACCCACTTTAATTTTTTCAGAACCCATTTCTTGAATCACCGCGCCGCAAATCTTCTGGCGCACATCCACCACCCGCAGCGTCGCAATTTGCTTGTCCCCTCGCATCACCCGCAGCGGCATTCCCATCTTCACTCCTTGCTTCTCCCCGAGATTACCCACCACCAGCGACCATTCCTCCTTCACGCTGATCACGCTGCCGTCCATCAACGTCGCCGTTTCCGCCGGCGCATTCTCCGCTTTCGCGATCAACCCATTCATGCTCCGCAACTGCGTCTCCACTTCCATCCGCGCCTGCGCGTCGCCTCCGGTCGAAGTCTTGAGCAGATGCAAAATCGCCTCGCTCAACTTCAGCGTCTGGTCGCGATACTGTTCGCGTTCCTTCTGCAACAATTGCAGATCGGAGACCGCGCTCAGCAGCCGCTGCTCGATCTTCGCGCGATCCTTGTTCGCCGATTCGAGCCCCAGCGCTTCCATCCGCAACTGCAGGTCCGAATATTTCCGGCGAAAAACTTCCGCCTCCACATTCGACGCCGCCAAGCTATCGGTCAATTGCCTGACCGATTCGCGCGCGAGCGAAAGCTGCCTCCGCAGCTCTTCGTTCTGTGAAAGAAGAGACGCGGCGGTCACTTTTGTGTCCGCATTTTCAATTTTGGATTCTGACAAAGAACTATTTCCCTCTGCCGCCAGCCCTCGAGCCAGCGTTACGCAGCCCACTAAAATCATTGCCGATTTCAGATTGTAGATTGCAGATTGTTTTCGCCGCGGCCTGGCCGTCTTCCCCAATCTGAAATCTGCAATCTTCAATCTGAAATACCCATCACTTCGTCACCTTCGCGGTGTGCGAACCGTGTTTCTTAAAGATACGAGTCGGCGAAAATTCGCCCAGCTTGTGACCGACCATGTTCTCCGTCACAAAGACCGAGATAAAAGTTTTCCCGTTGTGGACCATGAAGGTGTGACCGACGAAATCCGGCGTCACCATCGAGCGGCGCGCCCAGGTCTTGATCGGTTTCTTGACGCCAGAGGTGTTCATCTTGTCGATCTTCTCGAGCAGATGCGGCGCAACGAACGGTCCTTTTTTTAACGATCTAGCCATAGGTCAAAGTTATTTCTTCCGGCGATCCTGCATGATGAACCGGTCGCTGGGCTTGTGTTTCGCGCGGGTCTTGAAGCCCTTCGCCAACTGGCCCCACGGACTGACCGGGTGATGTCGTCCACCGCCGCCCTTGGATTTACCCTGGCCGCCACCCATCGGGTGATCGATCGGATTCATGACCATGCCGCGCACATGCGGACGCCGGCCCTTCCACCGAGTGCGACCGGCCTTGCCGCTCGCCACGTTCATGTGATCGACATTGCCGACCTGGCCCATGGTTGCGAAACAGGTGTCGTGAATCCGGCGAATCTCGCCCGACGGAAGTTTCACCAGCGCGTAACCAGCTTCGCGGTTGCTGAGCGTGGCCTGTTGCCCGGCGCTGCGCGCAATCTGACCGCCGCGGCCCGGCGCGATCTCGATGTTATGAATGCTGGAACCCAGCGGGATCGTGCTGAGCGGAAGTGAATTTCCGAGATCGGGGGTCGCTTCGTTCCCCGACATCACTGTGGCGCCGACCGTCAATCCATCTGGCGCCAGGATATAGCTCATCTCGCCATCCGCGTACTTAATAAGAGCGATACGCGCGGAACGATTCGGATCGTACTCGATCGCGGTGACTTCGGCTGCAATGCCGTGCTTCCGGCGTTTGAAATCCACCTTGCGGTATTTCTGTTTATGTCCGCCGCCAATGTGGCGCGAAGTCAGCCGGCCATTGTTATTGCGGCCACCGGAGCGCTTCTTTACTTCGAGAAGGCGCTTATGCGGCGTCGATTTCGTGATCTCGGTGAAAGCCGGAAGCGACTTGAACCGGAGCGCGGGAGTAAGAGGACGAAAAGTCTTGAGAGCCATAACCAGTTAGACCAGGTCGATCTTGTCGCCTTCCTTCAGCGTCACGATCGCCTTTTTCCAATGCGGCTTGCGGCCGAAATCGGCGCGACGTTCGCGCTTCTTTTTGCCGGCGTAGTTGCAGGTGTTCACGGCCACGACCTTCTTGTTGAACAATTTCTCGATCGCGTGCTTGATCTGGATCTTGTTCGCGCGCGGCGAAACCCGGAAAACGTATTTGTTCAGCTTCTCGCTCAGGAGCGAGGCCTTTTCCGTCAACTGAACGGTCTGGATGAGATCGTATGGTTCGTTCATTCGCGATTCATCCTTTCGGCCAAATGTTCCAACGCCGACGGCGTCACTAAAATTTTATCGAAAGCCAGAAGCTGCTCCGCATTCACGTTCATCGCCGTCGCGAGCAGCACCGGTTTCACGTTGCGCGCCGAGCGGTAGGTTTTTTCGTCGAACGAATCCGACAGCACCAAAACTTTCCGCGCGTCGGTTTGCTTCTTGAGCATGGTCACGAACGATTTCGTTTTCGCCTCCGTGACGCCGAATTTATCGATCGTCAGTACGTCACCGGCTTTGATCCGCTCGCTCAATGCTTTCTGAAACGCGAGACGCCGCAAAGTTTTCGAAGTTTTCTTCGAATAATCGCGCGGCTTCGGTCCGAAGACGACACCGCCGCCACGCCAGATCACTGACGACTTGTAACCGGCGCGCGCGCGTCCGGTTCCCTTTTGCCGCCACGGTTTCGCGCCGGAAAGATTCACGTCCGCTTTCGACTTCGTGTTCGCGGAGCCGGAACGGCGCGCCGCCCGCATCGCCACGACCACGTCGTGGAGCGCCTGCGTTCCGCGAGAATTCTCGATCAGCTCGATCTTTGCTTCCTTCGCCGCTGCCGCTGTCAAAACTTTCGCGCTCATTTGGCTTTCGTTTCTCCCGCGGGTTTCTTGATCGCCGGCCGGATCACGACATAGCTGCCGTTCGATCCCGGCACCGCGCCGCTGATTAAAATTACTTTCTCGTTTTCGCGCACCTGCATCACTTGCAGGTTCTGCACGGTCACGCGCTCGTCACCCATGTGTCCGGGCATGCCCATGTTTTTCCAAATGCGACCGGGCGTGGATCGATTGCCGACCGCGCCGTTGCGCCGATGCGTTTTCGAACCGTGCGCCGCGCCCTGGCCCTGGAAGTTGTGCTTCTTCATTACGCCCTGGAAGCCTTTGCCCTTCGACCGGCCGATGACATCCACCCAGTCGCCGGGCTGGAATTGCGTGACGTTCAAATCGATGTCGCCTTCCGGCGCGTCCGCATCCAAACGAAATTCCTTCATCAGCTTCTTCGGCTCGGATCCCGCCTTCTTGAATTCGCCAAGCAGCGGCTTGGTCACGCGCGATTCCTTCTGCACGTCGAACCCAACCTTGATCGCCGAGTAGCCGTCGTTTTCCGCCGTGAGGCGGCGCAGGAGCACGTTATCTCCCGCTGCGATCACGGTCACGGGACGCATCCGACCATTCGCGTCGTAAACGCTGGTCATGCCGATTTTTTGTCCTAGTAGGCCGATGCTCATGATCGTGGGTTTGCAAATGTTTGAAGCTTGACCGCTAAATCTTGATCGTAATGTCCACGCCCGCCGGCAGGTTGAGTTTCTTCAACTCGTCGACCGTTTTCGCGGTCGGCTCGATGATGTCGAGCAGGCGTTTGTGCGTCCGAATTTCAAATTGGTCCATCGACTTTTTGTCGACGTGCGGGGAACGGTTCACCGTAAATTTTTCGATCAAAGTCGGCAGCGGAATCGGCCCCGCCACGCGCGCACCGGTGCGCTTCGCCGTCTCCACGATGTCGATCGCGGATTGATCGAGCATGCGGTGGTCGAATGCCTTTAAGCGGATGCGGATGCGTTGGCCGTTTGTCATTTAGTTTCCTTCTGATCCAAAACGGCCGCGACGAGCTGCTGCGGCACCTGTTCGAAATGTGATGGCTCCATCGAGTAACTCGAACGGCCTTTAGAAAGTGAGCGGATCGCGGTGGCATAACCGAACATTTCCGCGAGCGGCACTTCGGCCTGGACCATCGTCAGATTGCCCTTCACTTCGATGCTTTCGATCTTGCCGCGGCGACGATTCAAATCGCCCATGATGTCGCCCTGATATTCTTCCGGGGTCGCGTTCTCGACCTTCATGATCGGCTCAAGCAGGATCGGCTTCGCTTTTTTGAAAGCGTCTTTGACTGCGAAAATTGCGGCGAGCTTGAACGCCATTTCGTTCGAATCGACGTCGTGATACGAGCCGTCCACGATATCGACGTTCGCGTCGATCACCTGATAGCCACCAACGACGCCGTTGAGCATCGCTTCTTCAATCCCCTTCTTGCAGGCCGGGATGTATTCCTTGGGAATATTGCCGCCGACAACCTTGTTCTCGACGGTGATGCCTTTGCCGCGTTCGTTCGGCTGCACCTTCACGATGACGTGGCCATACTGACCGCGGCCGCCTGACTGCTTGATCAGTTTGCCTTCGCCATCCGCCGGGACGGTGATCGTCTCGCGGTAAGCGATCTGCGGTTTGCCGGCGTTCGCGTCCACCTTGAACTCCCGCAGCATGCGATCACGAATGATCTCTAAATGGAGCTCGCCCATTCCGGCGATGATCGTCTGGCCGGTGTCTTCGTGCGTGAAGACCTTAAAAGTCGGATCTTCTTCGGAGAGCCGCTGGAGCGCGACGCCCATCTTTTCCTGGTCTTGCTTCGTCTTCGGTTCGATCGCCATCGAGATAACCGGATCAGGAAACGAAGGCGGCTCGAGCAGGATCGGGAAATCCTCGTCGCAAAGCGTATCGCCGGTCGTGATGTTCTTGATGCCGACGATGGCGGCGATGTCGCCCGAATAGCAGGTGTCGATATCTTCGCGCTTGTCGGCCTGGATCTGAATCAAACGCGAAATGCGCTCGCGCTTGTTCGTACGCGGATTGTAAACGTTATCGCCCTTGCTCAACGACCCGGAATAGACGCGGAAGAAAACCAGCTTCCCGACGAACGGATCGCTCCACAATTTAAAGGCCAACGAGCAGAACTTGCCGTTGTCATCCGTCGCCGCTTCCATCTTCTCGTGCGTGTCGGGCTCCATCCCGACGGCGGGCGGAATATCGAGCGGACCCGGAAGATAATCGATCACGGCATCGACCAGATACTGCACACCCTTGTTTTTGAAGGCCGAGCCACCAACCACCGGAACAAATTTGTTCGCGATCGTCTGGCGGCGGATTCCCGCCTTCAGCATTTGCGGCGTGATCGTCTTCTCTTCGAGAACCGCTTCGGCGATCTCGTCGTCAATATTGGAAATCTGTTCTACCAGCGTCGCGTAGGCTTTCTCCACCTGCGCCTTGTTCTCCTCCGGAATATCCCGCACTTCGTAAATCGAACCCATCGAATCGTCGTCGAGATAAAAGATCGCTTTGCGGTTCACCACGTCGAGCTGGCCCTTGAGATAGTCTTCCTTGCCGAGCGGAATCAAAATCGGCCACGCGTTCGCGCCGAGTTTCTTGTGCATCGAGTCGATCGACGCATCGAAGTCCGCGCCGACGCGGTCCATCTTATTAATGAAGGCGATCCGCGGGACGTTGTATTTGTTCGCCTGGCGCCAAACCGTTTCCGATTGCGGTTGCACGCCCGCGACTGCGTCGAAGACCGCGATGGCGCCGTCGAGCACGCGGAGCGAACGTTCGACTTCCGCCGTGAAATCCACGTGACCCGGCGTGTCGATGATGTTCACGCGCATCTTGATGCCTTCGTAAACCTTGTAGACGTCCGGTTCCGGCTTCTGCATCCAGGCGCAGGTCGTGGCGGCTGACGTGATCGTGATCCCGCGCTCGCGTTCCTGCTCCATCCAATCGGTCACGGTGTTGCCTTCATGCACCTCACCGATCTTGTGGATCATGCCGGTGTAAAAAAGAATGCGCTCCGTCAGCGTCGTCTTGCCCGCATCAATGTGCGCGGCAATGCCGATGTTCCGCGTCCGCTCGAGCGGGTACTTGCGATCCGGAGAATTGGGATTCTTCGGAGCGGCGGATTTTTGTTCGAGCGTGGCGGGCATGACAGGAAAAATGGTTACCAGCGGAAATGAGCAAAGGCGCGATTCGCTTGAGCCATTTTGTGGGTGTCGTCGCGCTTCTTGATCGCGTTGCCCTGGCCGGAGGCGGCGTCTTTCAATTCGGCGGCAAGCGCTTCGGCCATCGGCATACCGCGACGGTTGTCGGCGTACTGGACGATCCAACGCATCGCCAGCGATACCTGGCGGGCCGGCGTAACTTCCATCGGCACCTGATAAGTGGCGCCACCGACGCGGCGCGATTTTACTTCAAGCCGAGGGCGGACATTCTCCAGCGCCTTGTTAACGATTTCGAGCGGATCAACCGCGTCCGAGCCTTCGCGCGATTTATCGATCGCGGTGTAAACGATCCGTTCCGCGAGCGACTTCTTGCCCCGTTTCATCACGGTGGAAATGAGGCGCGCGACCGCAGGACTGCCGTAACGCGAGTCGAGCTT
>QHBM01000104.1 GCA_003244145.1 Chthoniobacterales bacterium | reverse complement strand
TGGTGGCGCCGGTGATCCTGGCGGGAAACACAGCCGTAGTCCTCGCCTCCATGAAGCGTCCGCTGCCGGCCCTGACGTTTTCGGAAATCATTGCGACGAGCGATTTGCCCGGAGGCGTAGTCAACATTCTCGCCGGAGACCGCGCCGAGCTCGCGCCGCATTTCGCCAGCCACATGGATGTGAATGCGATCGTCGACGCCTCAGGCGATGAGAAAATCGGGCGGGAATTACAGCGTGGCGGCGCCTTCAACGTGAAACGCTATGTGCGCCGCGATATTTCCACGGCCGAATGGCGGAGCCGTGAAGCGGAAAATCCCTACTGGATTCTGGACACCGTGGAAATGAAAACGGCGTGGCATCCGATCGGGCTGTGAAAGTAAGTTAGGGTTTCACCGATGCGCGCGCTGCTGCTGGTTCTCGATAGCGTTGGCATCGGACATGCCTCGGACGCCGCGGAGTACGGAGACGCCGGCGCGAATACGCTCGGCCATATTTTCGAGCAGGTCCCCGCGTTGGCACTGCCGAATCTCTGTTCGTTAGGCCTGCGCGAAGTTGTAGCCGGGATCGATGATCCCGGCCGGGAAGCGTCGTCCTCGCGACGCTACCGCGCCAGCTTCGGCAAAATGCAGGAGCGCTCGGCGGGCAAGGACACCACCACCGGGCACTGGGAAATTGCCGGCGTAATTCTCGACGAACCGTTTTCCGTTTACGAAAGGTTTCCAGAGGAGCTCGTGCGCGGAATCGAACGCGAGGCGCGGGTTGAATTCATCGGCAACTACGCCCGAAGCGGCACGACGATCCTCGAGGAACTGGGCGCGGAACATGTGCGCACCGGCAAACCGATTTTGTACACGTCGGCCGATTCCGTTCTCCAAATCGCCGCGCACGAGGAAGTGCTGCGGGTCGATCGCCTTTACGAACTTTGCCAGATCGCCCGTGGACATGCCGACCGGTTCCGCATCGGTCGCGTCATCGCGCGACCTTTTAACGGCGCCGCCGGGCACTTCGCCCGCACTTCGCGGCGTCATGATTTCTCGATGAAACCGCCGCGGACCGTTTTGAACGCGATCAGCGAGGAAGGCCTGCCCGTGATCGGTGTCGGCAAGATCAGCGATATTTTCGCCGGTGAAGGCGTTACCGATTCCTTCCCGACCGCGCTAAATGCGGATGGGATGGAGCGGATCGAGACCGCTTGGGAGAACCTGCAAAGCGGCCTGGTCTTCGCGAACCTGGTCGATTTCGATATGCTGCATGGACACCGGCGCGACGTGGCCGGATACGCGGCGGCGCTGGAAAGTTTCGATTGCTGGCTCGGGAAATTCATTCCGAAAATTTTGCCGGACGATCTCGTGATCATCACCGCGGACCACGGAAACGATCCGACCTTTTCAGGAACGGATCACACTCGCGAGCAAGTCCCCCTTTTCGTGCTGCTCGGCGCGGAAAGCCGCAACCTTGGAACCCGCGACACCTTCGCGGACGTGGCGGCAACGTTCGCTCGCTTCTTCCAGCTCCGCGATGCGTGGCCGGCCGGGAGTCCGTTCGAGATGATGGAGGAGCCGGTCCGATGAACGATTTTCACCAAGCCATGAGCGCTTCTTCGCTTCCGAAGCAAAATGCCAGAACCTCTGGAGGACGTTGGCACGTTTAGCGCTCACATTTTTAGCATGCACGTTCCCAGTCTCATTGAAAAAAAGCGCGAAGGGAAAGAACTGACCGCCGACGAAATCGGCGAGCTCATTTCCGGTTTCACGCACGGTGAAATACCCGATTACCAAATGAGCGCGTGGGCCATGGCGGTTTTCTTTCGCGGGATGACCGCGGCCGAAACCCAGCATCTCACGACGGCCATGATGGAGAGCGGGAACGTCCTCGAATATCCGGATGGCTCTCCACCGAAGGTGGACAAGCACTCGACCGGCGGTATCGGCGACAAAGTTTCGCTGGTCCTTGCTCCCTTGCTGGCGTGCGACGAAGTCTGGGTGCCGATGATCTCTGGGCGCGGGCTCGGCATTACCGGCGGGACACTCGACAAGCTCGAAAGCATCCCGGGGTTTAACATTCACATCGACGAACGCCGCGCCCTCACGCAGTTGAAGAGCATCGGTGTTTTTATGATCGGGCAGAGCGCCGACATTTGCCCGGCCGACAAAAAGCTCTACGCCTTGCGCGACGTCACGGGGACAGTGCCGTCGCAGCCGCTCATCGTGGCGAGCATCATGAGCAAGAAGCTCGCGGAAAATCTGGATCGGCTCGTGCTCGACGTGAAATTCGGCAGTGGCGCCTTCATGAAAACGCGCAAGGAAGCCAGGCAGCTCGCCGCGGCCATGACTGAAGTGGGCAAATTGATGGGCGTAAAGGTCACGCACCTTCTCAGCCCGATGGATGAACCGCTGGGGCGCGCTGTCGGCAATGCGCTCGAAGTCACCGAATGCGTCGAGATTCTCCAAGGGGGCGGACCGGAGGATGTCATCAAGCTCGTGCTCGACCTGGCCGAACAAGTTTCAACGGCGTCGCGCGCTAAACTGGCGGGCTGGCTTAAGGATGGAACTGCCTGGCGCAAATTTATTTCACTCGTGTATGCGCAGGACGGCGACGCCTCCTCCTTGGAAACGCTCGGGCAAGTGCATCGCGCTCCCATCGTTCATCAATTCCCAGCGCCTTCGGCCGGAGTCGTCAAGAAAATGGATGCGGAAACAATCGGCCGCGCCTCGCTCTTTCTGGGTGGCGGCCGTCAGACACCCGGGGACACGGTCGATTTCGCCGTTGGGTTTTCCGGCATCAAGAAAATCGGCGAAACGGTGGAAACAGGCGAACCACTCCTGTTCGTGCACGCGCGGAACGATCAGACCTTACGCTCGGTGCTGCCGCTCCTGGAAAAGAGCATCGAAGTCAGCGGCTAGAATTTTTGTGGGGCGCCGGCGTCAGGCTCACGCCGGTTGCAGGTCGTACACTTCGTCGCGACGTTTCCTCTTGCGCAATCCGCGCGCCGCCCATTCAATTCGAAAGATGCGGCGTCCCCCAGCTCTCCTTGTTGTCGGGGTTCTTTTTGCGACGCTGGCTCGTGCCCAGGAGCCGGAGAAGGGGCCGATCGATCAACTCATTCCCTGGCTCCTGCGCGAGGACCACGAACTGCGCGCCATTCCCTTCAGCCAGGTAATTTTCGATGCGACCGGGAAGCGGGTGTTGGCGATCGATCCGAAAAACGAAACCGACCAGCGCGTGATAAAACAAATCGCCGGTGTGCTCGATGAAGTGCTGACACGAGTGAACGCGCCGGAAAGTGTGGTCCAGGGCATTCCGCGCATCAATGAAGTAAGCAGTCATCTCGAAAACCTCATGCGCGAGCTGCTCAATGCGGTGCCGGGGTTAGGCTGCGAGTTCCCTCTCACCGCGGAAAATCGCGTGCAACGCTCTGGTTATCCCGATCTGCGGCTGGTCGATGAGAAAACCAAACGCGTCTTTTATCTCGACCCGAAGCTATACGCTGTCGGCAGCCGGGACAGCAGGTTCCGGACGTTCTACTTCGAGCCTAAGGTCGCGACGAACAAGGTGCGCGACGACGCTGTGCATTTGATTGTCGGCTTCGAGCACGAAGCGAAAAGCGGCGGCCACTGGAATTTCACGCGCTGGGATTTAGTCGATCTCGCCCACTTCAAAGTGAAACTAAAAGCCGAGTTCCAAGGCAGCAATCACGATATCTATCGCCCCGAAGCGGTGGTAGCCACGAGCGCGAAGTGAGTGAAGACGCCTCCCCGCGAATTCGGAATAGACGTTGCCGACGGAAAGGCCGGACGTAATGGTTAGGCGTGATCGCGGAAGCGCCGGTAACCATTGCATTCGACACGATCGATGATGTCCTGAAGGACATCGCGGCGGGGAAGATCGTGATCGTGACGGATGACGCGGATCGGGAGAACGAAGGCGATCTCGTCATGGCGGCGGAGAAGGCGACGCCGAAGGCCGTCAACTTCATGGCAATGCACGGCCGCGGATTGATCTGCGTCCCGATCTCGAATGATCGGGCGGAGCAACTCGGGCTGCAAAGGATGGTGGCGCAAAATCGGGAGATGTACCGAACGGACTTTACCGTCTCCGTCGATGCGGCGCGCGGGGTGACCACTGGGATCAGCGCGCACGATCGAGCGGCGACGATCCAGACAATCGCTAACCCGAAATCTACTCCGGACGATCTGGTGCAGCCGGGCCACATCTTTCCCTTGCGGGCAAAGGATGGAGGCGTCCTGCGTCGCGCGGGGCATACGGAGGCAGCGGTGGACCTGGCACGCATGGCTGGGCTGCAACCGGCCGGAGTTCTTTGCGAAATCTTGCACGATGACGGGACGATGGCGCGACTGCCGGAGCTGATGGAGTTCCGCAAGAAACATGGCCTGCGCATCTGCACCATCCAAAGCTTGATCGCACATCGCCGGATCAAGGAAAAACTGATCGAAGCGGAGCAGGTCGTGAAACTGCCGACCGACTACGGCGACTTCGACCTGCACCTTTATCGCTCGACTCTCGATGGCGCGCATCACCTGGCGCTGGTCAAGGGCAAGATCTCAAAGACGAAACCCACCCTCGTGCGCGTGCACAGCGAGTGTCTGACCGGCGACGTGTTCGGGTCGCGCCGGTGCGATTGCGGGAACCAATTGCACGCCGCGCTCCGCCAGATCGAGGAGGAAGGTAACGGCGTCCTTCTTTATATGCGACAGGAGGGCCGGGGCATCGGGCTCGCGGCGAAAATCCATGCCTACAAATTGCAGGAGGAAGGACTCGATACGGTCGAGGCAAATGCGCGGCTCGGGTTCGCGACTGACCTGCGCGACTACGGACTCGGCGCGCAAATCCTCTTCGATCTCGGCGTCCGAAAATTTCGCTTCCTCACGAACAATCCCAAGAAGGTTGTCGGTCTCGAAGGTTATGGCATTCAGATGGTCGAGCAGGTCCCGATTCGAACCGAAACCAATCCTCATAACGCGAAATATCTCGAGACCAAGAAAACGAAAATGGGACACCTGTTGTGAAGTGGATGCGGCGAAACGCCGGCGAGCCGGGGAAATAAGCGACGCGCGGCTCGACAGAGTCTCGCCCTACCGGCAGATTGCCCAATGTCCACGCTCGCTCCACGCCGCCCGGGCGCTACTCGCGACAAGCGGCATTTCGCGATCGTCGCGAGCCTGTTCAATCGTCTTTACGTCCAGGGCTTGGTTGACCACGCGCTGGCGGAATTGCGCGAGCTTGCGCCGTCGGCCAACATCGCCGTCCACCAGGTTCCGGGCGCGTTTGAAATTCCAGTCGTCGTCCGCGAGATCGCGCTGAAGAAGCACGCGCATGCGATCCTGGCTTTGGGAGTGATTTTGCAGGGAAAAACAAGTCATGCGCAAAACCTGGCGCGTTCGGTGACCGACGCGCTGCAACAAATCGCGATCGAGCACGGCGTGCCGGTTATTAACGCCGTGTTAAGCCTGGAGACCGAAGAGCAGGCGCGGGAGCGATGTCTGGAATCGGAGATCAACCGCGGCACGGAAGCCGCGCGCGCAGCTGTCGAAGTTTCCGAAGTCCTCGGAAAGATGCGGCGCAAATAGTTATGGGCAAACGGCGAGTGGCTCGGCAGGCGGCGGTCCAATTTCATTTCTGGCGGGATCTGCACGGCGACGGCGCCCCGGAAAACATGGCCGAGTTCTGGGAATTTTGTCCGGCCACCCCGCGGGTGCGCGAGTTCGCCCAGCCGCTCATCGACGGCATGATCGCGCACTTGCCGGAGATCGACGACCGAATCCGCAAGTACTGCGACAACTACGAATTTCATCGGATCTCGGCCGTGGATCGCAATGTCCTGCGTCTGGCGATTTACGAAATGCTGCATCGCGACGACATCCCGCCGGTGGTCTCGATCAACGAAGCGATCGAGCTGGCGAAGACTTTCGGCGGGGCGGATTCCGGCCGATTCGTTAATGGCATTCTCGATCGCGTGAAAGACGATCTCACTCGGCCCTTACGCGAAGCGGCGCCGGAGCAACCCGCGCCGGAAAAATGACAGGACTTACGGGATCGAAGAAAAGCACTCCGCCGCTCTCGTCTTTTCCCTCTTCAATCCTGTTAATCCTGTAAATCCTGTCTGATTTTCCAACCGAATGAACTTCCTCAAATCACTTGTCCAAAAATTTGCGGGCAAGCCGGTCGATTGGGATGAGCTCGAGGAAATGCTTATTCGCGCCGATCTCGGGGTGCCGATGACGTTGCGAATCATCAAAGCGCTCCAGGAACGCGCCCAACGGACCACCATCACCGCGGCGGACATCGCGGAGGTGGCGCGGGAAGAAATCGAACGCATTCTGCCGATCGCGCCGCTCCCAATCACTCCGTTGCCCGCGAAACCGAAAGTCCTTTTGATCGTCGGCGTGAACGGCACGGGCAAGACCACATCGACCGCGAAACTCGCGCATTTTTTCAAGCGCAACCGGCACAGCGTCCTGCTTGTTGCCGCGGACACCTTTCGCGCGGCCGCCATCGAGCAGCTTGGAATCTGGGCGGAGCGGCTCGGCGTGGAAATGATTCGAGGACAATACAACGCCGATCCTGCCTCACTCTGTTACGAAGCGTACGAGGCGGCCGATCGCAAGAACATCGAGTTCCTCATCTGCGACACGGCCGGGCGCCTGCACACCAAAAGCAATTTGATGGCGGAACTAGCCAAGATAAAGCGCAGCCTCGCGAAACAGGATGAGAAGGCGCCGCACGAAACTTTGCTGGTCGTGGACGCAACGACCGGCAGCAACGCGCTGGCGCAGGCGCGCGAGTTCCATCAATCGATCGGGCTCACGGGATTGATCGCGACCAAGCTGGACGGAAGCGGCAAAGGCGGCATCGTCATTGCGATCCAGGATGAGCTCGGACTTCCGACACGATTTGTCGGGACAGGCGAGAAGCTCGAAGATCTCGCGCTATTCGACGCGCGCGAATTTATCGCGAAGATGTTTTAGCCGTGGGAGACGCAAACAAAGAGACCCCCTTGCCGCCGGAAGAGATCGTCGGTCCAGTTCCGGCGACGGGTCTCCTCGGGTTCTTCGGGAAGTTCACTGTTCTGCGCGACGCGCGACGCGAGCTCTGGCTCACGTTTGTCCTAAAGTTCCTGATCTACGTGGCCTACTCGGTTACGAACAAGACGATGGTTCTCTGGCTCTCGAAGGACCTTGGCTTCAGTGACCAGGCAGCGGGCGCGCTGGTCGGCTGGGGTTGGGCGCCCGCCATGACGGTTTTCACACTCCTGGCCGGCTCGCTCACGGACGCGATCGGTCTCAAACGCACATTCTATCTCGGCGTGGCCATTTGCACGGTCGCGCGGTCGGTCATGGTGGTGACCACCACTCCGTGGCTGGTGCTTTTGTGCGGTGTGCTTCCGCTCGCGATCGGCGAGGCACTCGGCACGCCCGTGCTGCTCGCGGCGACCCGGATTTACTCCACGACAGCGCAGCGCTCGATGTCGTTCTCCGTCATCTACATGGTGATGAATGTCGGTTACCTCGCGGCGGGTTATATTTTTGACTTCGTGCGCCGCCTGGACCCGCGCTTCAGCATCCTCGGGTTCGAGCCCACCACGCACCAGAAACTCTTCATGGTGAGCCTGGCGATTGAGATCGTGATCTTCCCCGCGATCTATTTTCTGCGACGAGGCGAAGACGAACATCGCAAAAAGAAAGACGTAGCGGGAATGGGACTCGTCGGCGGCGTTTGGAGCACGGTGCGGGAAAGCGCGGTGGACACCGTGCGGTTGTTCAAGCGCCTGGCCGGTCAATCGGCCTTCGCCCGCATTCTCCTCTTCTTCCTGCTGATCGGGTTCCTGAAAGCGATCTTCCTTCAGATGGATTACGTCTTCCCGAAATTTGGTGATCGGGTCCTCGGGTTCCGCGCGCCGGTGGGTAAGCTCGCCAACATCAATGCCTGGATCATTATTCCCCTTGTGCCGATCGTTGGCGCGCTCACCCAACGCTTCGCGGCGTATGGAATGGTGATCCTTGGCGGCGCGATTTGCTTTGCTGGCGTGTTCATCATGGCGTTGCCGCCGCTGTGGTTCGTGTCCGCCGCCGAAAGCGGGCTCGGGCAATGGCTGGGACACAGCTACCTTGGTTTGCAGGGGACGATCCACCCCTACTACATCATGACCGCGCTCTATCTGATCGTGTTCTCGGTTGGCGAATGCTTTTACTCGCCGCGGGTCTATGAATATGCGGCAGCAATCGCGCCCCAAGGGCAGGAAGCATCTTATGGCGCACTCGCTTACCTCCCGTTCCTGGTGGGCAAGTTGCTCGTCGGAAGCGCGGGCTGGATACTTGCCGCCTTTGTTCCGGAGCAAGGTCCGCGACGACCCGAGTTGATGTGGTTGATTTTTGCCCTGGCGGCGTCAGTCGCGCCGATTGGATTGATTGTGTTTCGTCGCTACATTCGAGTTCCCGAAGCTGGGCGGGAACCTGTCGACTAGCGAATTCGCGGCCATTTCTCCATCCGTTTGCGAATAAGAGGCAGATCGAACTGCTCCCGCGCCGTGGCCGGACGGAGGTTACCGAATGAATAATCTTAATCCGCTTTCACAATGACCAGGATCCATCACCCATCATCGACCGCTTCCCGGTTGACTCTTTTAGCCGGCCTCCTGGTTGCCGTCGCTATTGCCGGCGGCATGATTTTCTGGAGCCGCGCCCAGGAAAAGAAAATAACGGAAAGCAGAACACACCCGGTCGACATGCCGGTGCCCTCCAACGCGAAACTTCGCCGGTTGCTGACCCAGGAGCAGTATCACGTCACCCGCGAGAACGGAACGGAGACGGCGTTTCGAAATCCTTATTGGGACAATGTTCGTCCCGGCCTTTACGTGGACATTATCACGAACGAGCCGCTCTTCTCCTCCACCGACAAATTCGACGGCGGCATCGGCTGGCCCTGTTTCACAAAACCAATCGGGCCCGAGCATGTCGTGGAGAAGATCGATCAAAGTTTTGGAATGACGCGAACGGAATTGCGCGCGAAGAAAAGCGATTCGCATCTGGGGCATCTGTTCAACGATGGTCCGCCTCCGACAAATTTGCGTTATCAGGTGATGTCGGCGGCCCTGCGTTTCGTCGAGTTAGAAAAGCTGAAAGAAGGAGGCTATGGCGAATTCCTTTCGCTTTTTGAGCCACCGAAGTAATTCGCGGGCCGGAATAATTCGGCGCACTGGTGCTCTCACCCACAACAAATAAATATGAGAGAACTTTATCTGACTGAAAAACGCGCGGGAAGAACCAGCCCGTTTCTCGCGCTGCTCACAATCACGATGGTGGCCGGAGCGTTCGTGTTTCTTACTCGCGGACAGGAGTCGGAGGCCGTCGCCAAAACTGGGTCGGCCGATGCGAAATCCAGCGCGGAATCGGAGTTGAAGGCGCGGCTGACTCCGCTGCAATATCACGTCACGCGGGAAAGCGGAACGGAACCGGCGTTTCGAAACGAGTATTGGAACAATCATCGCGCCGGCATCTACGTCGACGTCATCAGCGGCGATCCGCTTTTCAGCTCACTCGACAAGTTTGAGAGCGGAACGGGCTGGCCGAGTTTTTCGAAACCGATCAAGCCGGATTCTGTCGTGGAAAAAGTCGATCACTCCTTTGGTGTGCGCGCGGAGATCCGCTCGAAATCAAGCGACGCGCACCTCGGTCACGTTTTCGACGATGGCCCGGCGCCCGCCGGCTTGCGCTATTGCATGAACTCCGCCGCGCTCCGATTCGTGCCGGTCGAGAAATTGAAAGACGAAAAGCTCGCGGAGTATCTTCCACTCTTCGAAGCGAAGAAATAGCGAGAGCTACAGCAGCTTCTCGAAACGCGAGTCGCCACGTAGCGGATCCCATTCTGGTTCGGCGCGCAGCATGCCCGGAGTGGGACCGGCGGGCAGCGCCAGCAACCGAGTCAATTCCTGTAGCGCCAAATCCGTTTCGCCGACCTGCGCATAGATCACCGCGAGATTCGTCGCGAGAAGCGGACCATCGACCGCATCTTTCGCGATTGGCAGCAACGACACGCCGCGGCGACCTTCGCGAACGGCTTCTTCTTTCCGACCGAGAGCCGCGTTGATCAATCCGAGCATGGCCACGGTCTTGGCCTCCCCCGGCCATTGCGCCAAATCCTTTTCCACTTCACGCCGCGCTGCTTCGAACGCGCGCCGCGCCCTCTCGGCATCGCCCTGCCCGCGCGCGATCAGGCCCTCATACCACACTCGAGGAACGATGTAGCCGTCGAGCGCTCCGGCCATTCCGCTCAAGCCATTGTCGTTAAATCTTTCGCGCGGCGACGCGGCAAGAAGCCGGGCCGCTTCCGCATAATCGCGCTCCATCAAACTCACCCGCAGCGCGATCGTGGTAATAGCACCGCCCGGATTGAAGTCTTTCGGAATCAAATCGACCGCGGCCCGCAGCGGCGCGGTGTCGCCGTGTTCTCGCAAACGAAGCGCGGCGCGCGCGATCGAAAAAAAGTGCGCATCCGAAAACATCGCGAGCCCTTCGTCAATCGCACGCTCGGCTTCGCGATACTGGCTCAGGTAAGTGTGGGTCTCGAGCAAATTCCAGATCGCCGCCGAATTACGCGGATCGAGTTGCCGCGCGCGCTCGAGATTCGCAATCGAATCTTCCCAGCGGCCCTGTCGGCGATCGAGAATGCCGAAAGCCGACGGCACGTCGGGTTCGTTGGGAATCGCGCGGAGAGCGAGGTTGAGTTCGTTCCTGGCCAGTTCGTATTCGCGGAAGGCGTAATAGTAATAAAATCCGAGCGCAATGTGAGCGTCTCCGAGATCGGGCCGAAGACGCAGCGCCGTTTCCGCCGCGGCCTTGGCCTGCGCCAGGCGCGTCGGCCGCTTGTCGTAACCGAACCAGAAAAGCTCCGCATGCACGCGCGACGCGAGCGAGTAGGCGAGGGCGAATTGCGGATCGCGCTTGGTCGCCTGGTCAAGAAGCGGCAGCGCTTTTTCTCCATTCTCCTGCGCATCCCCCACTCCGCTCCAGCGAAAGAACCCCCGCGCCTGAAGATACGCGTCGTAGGCATCGAGGTCGGTGGTGGGATGGACTTGCATGCTCGCCTTCTCGCGCTGAGAAAGATTGGCGCGCAGGGCCACGGTGATTTTTTCGGCCAGCTCGGTTTGGAGCGCGAAAAGATCGGTCATCTCCCGATCGAACGTGTCACCCCAGATATGAATGTCGGTTAGCGCGTTAATGAGCTGCGCACTTACCCGCATCCGATTGCCAGCTCGGCGCACCGTGCCTTCGAGGATGTGGGCCACGCCGAGCGCTTCGCCGATGTCGCGCAAGTTCCGCGCGCCGATCTTGTATTGCTGCACGGAAGTGCGGCTGATGACCTTCAGGTCCGCGACCCTCGCGAGGTTGGAGAGAATGTCGTCGTGGATACCTTCGGCGAAGTAGGCGTTTTCCTTGTCGTCGCTCAGGTTTTCAAACGGCAATACCGCGATGCTTTTTTCCGGCGCCGGTTCGGAGAGCGGGCGCGGGAACAGTCCGCGCGCCTGATTGGTCGCGAGGTCTTCAGTGCGTTTGATGCCAGCCGGCGTGAGGTCGTAAGCCCAGGCCAGAATCACTGCGATCGGAAAGCCGAGGGCGAGCAATCCGATTTCCATTCGCACCGCCCAGTTTGGGATTTCGAAGAACGGAAATGTCTGGGTTGCAATTTGAATCAGGACCCAACTCACCACCGCGTAAGCGATGGCGACCCGGTAAACTTTGCGCCGCTTCAGTTCGGCGAAAAACTTCTTCGAGTCCACAGCATGCTTATGGGGCTGCTTCCTTTTGCGGGCAAGTCAGCGCGTGGTTTGCCCCCACGCCCGAACCGTGAAATAGGATGGCGACTCGATGCAACCCACCACCGCAGCAAAACGGGAAGAGCGTTCCGCGCTCATTGCCGGCCTTGCCGCCTTCGGCACCTGGGGGCTCATTCCGGTTTTTTGGAAACTGCTCAAGACTGTTCCTGTCGACGAAATCATCGCGCATCGCTTCGTTTGGACCACGATTTTCCTGGTTCTCCTGTTGACCTGGCAACGGCGCTGGCCCGAAGTGCTCAAAGCGGCCCGCTCTCGACACACCCTGCTTTACTGCATCGCCAGCGGAATCGCGGTCTCGATCAACTGGTTCGTTTTTATTTTGGCGGTCAATATCGACCGCGTCGTCGAAACCAGCCTTGGCTATTTCATGACGCCGCTGGTCAATGTTCTCTTCGGCGCGATTTTTTTGCGCGAACGCCTGACCCGCTGGCAATTGATCTCCGTTTCGCTCGCGCTGGTCGGCGTGCTCAATCTGACTCTCGGTTACGGAAAATTTCCCTGGATCGCGATTGTCCTTTGCGCCTCTTTCGGCCTTTACGGTCTGCTCCGCAAAAAATCTGGGACACGCGCCATCCCCGGGCTTTTCCTGGAGACCACGCTGCTCACTCCCCTCGCCCTTCTCTATTTGGTTTATCTGGAGCGAACCGGAGCCCTGATTTTCAGCTCCGCGCAATGGTCGCTCGCGCTTCTCCTGGTCAGCACCGGTGTCGTGACCGGTTTGCCGCTCGTTTGGTTCGGGCACGCCGCGCGGAAGCTTCAACTGACCACGCTCGGCTTCCTTCAATACATCTCACCGAGTGGAAGTTTTCTTCTCGGCGTCTTCCTTTATCACGAACCCTTCACCCGCAATCATCTGATCACCTTCAGTCTCATTTGGGCCGCGCTCGCCATCTTCACGACCGAGGCCGTGCACCGCTGGCATTCCAACCGCGACCGGCCGGCCACCGCGGTTCCGCTCGCGGATTCCGCGGCCTGACCTATCTTCGCTCGGCCGAATGACTGAAGACGATTTTCAATACGCGATCGAGAACACCCGCGTCATTCTCGCGCCCGAACGTCAGATCGCGAGCTTCGGCAGCACGAGCTTTCGCTTCTATCTTATCTCCGAGTTGATGGATCAGGTAAACGAAGTCCGCGTCCGCGACGGGCGCATTCACGCGGAACGTCCGCAGATCCTGACGCCCGAACATTATTGTCGCCTGCTTCTGGAAGGGTTCGGTGAGAAGGCCGAGAAATACGTCGAGCAACTCCGGGAACGCACTCGAGACATGGCGGTCCTGCGTTACGGATTCCAGTTTCGCAAAACGGACGTGGTCGAAAACACCGTGCGCGACACGATGGACGCCGTGATCGAGCGGACTCGGCAACAAGTGGAACGTTCCGAAGAACCGCTCAGCGCCGTGATCCAGGGCGTGGATGATGCGTGGGAAGTTTGCCTGCTGAAGTTCACCATCGACCTGATCGAGCGCTCTAGCGGCGGCAACATGGGCGACTTTCGCCGGCGCGGGTTAGTTTAAAATCGCTACTGCTTCCTCTTATACCGCCGCATCAGCTTGAAAAAGCGGATGGTATCGCGCACCGGATGAATGCTGCTCACTTCATCGGAATAGACGGTGGTGATGGGAACCGATTCGATCCGGCAGCCTTTGCGGCTGGCCAGGATTAGCATTTCGGTTTCGTAGTCGAAGCGATCGGCGCCGCCTAACAAATCGGGAATGAGGCTGCGGTGGACCATGCGAAAACCGCATTGCGTATCGGGAATCTGTTGGCCACAGAGGCGGCTGATCGTTCCGCTCATGTAACGATTGACCAGCCGACGCACGAGAGGCATTTCGCTAACGTCATTCATCCGGGTGCCGATCAGAAGTTCAGCGCGCGAGGCAGCGGCAGCCGCTAGAAAGCGCGAGATCTCCTCCGGCAAATGCTGCCCGTCACCGTCGAGAATCACGGCGTAAACGAAGTCGCGTTCGAGCCAGTGGCGCAGTCCGGTTTTAATCGACTCGCCCTTGCCGCGATTTTGCGGATGAATGATCACGTCGCCGTCCGCTTTCTGCGCGGCGGTCGCGGTCGCATCAGTCGAACCATCGTCCACCACGAGCACATGATCGAGCTGCAGCAAGGTTCGCCTAACGACTTCAGCGATGTGCTTCTCTTCGTGGTAGGCTGGAATAATCGCCGCGACCGTGGTGCGATCAATCGCGACGGCGTCCGGATGCGCCGCCATTTCTAGCGCACGACCGGATGAAAATCGGCCGCGTGATAAGAGCTGCGGACGAGCGGACCGGACGCCACGTGGTCGAATCCTTTGGCCCGTGCGATTTCACCGTAGGCATCGAAACGCTCGGGCGGAACAAATTCAACGACCGGCAAGTGCTGCGGAGTCGGCCGAAGATATTGTCCGAGCGTGAGCACCTGGCAGCCGATCTTGCGAAGATCGTCCATCGTCTGGAAAAGTTCCGGCTCCTTTTCGCCCAGGCCAAGCATCACGCCGCTCTTCGTCACAATTCTAGGAGCGAGCTCTTTCGCTTTGCGCAAGACCTCGAGCGAGGTGCGATATTTGGCGCGGGAGCGAACGACCGGCGTCAGCCGTTCCACCGTTTCCATGTTGTGATTGAAAATGTCCGGGGCGGCGTCGAGGACGATCTGGATGCACCATTCTTGCGCGTGAAAGTCGGGCACCAGCACTTCGATAACGACTGAGGGATCCATCGCGCGAATCGCTTTGATCGTGCGCGCGAAATGATTCGCACCCCCGTCCTTGAGATCGTCGCGCGCGACCGCGGTAACGACGACATGTTTCAACCCCATCCGGCGCACGGCTTCGGCGACGCGTTGCGGTTCGTCTTCTTCGAGCGCGAATGGTTTGGCCGTGGTGACGGCGCAGAATCCGCAGGCGCGGGTGCAGCGTTCGCCCGCGATCATCATCGTCGCGGTGCCCTGGCTCCAGCACTCCCAGCGGTTTGGGCACTGCGCGCTTTCGCAAACGGTGTGCAACCGCAGATCGGAGATGAGCGCCTTGGTCGAAAAGAAAACCGGATTGGAAGGCAATCGTACTTTGATCCAGGGCGGCTTCTGCGCCTGGTGCAACGCGGGATCGATTTTCGCGCAGGACATCGGGGAAACTAAGAGTGACCAGTGACGAGTGACAAGTGACAAGTTCCGCTCACAACTTCGTCCGGCCGGAAAGCGCCTGATAAAGGGTTAGCTCGTCCGCGGATTCGAGGCCGCCGCCGGCGGGCAGGCCATGTGCGATGCGGGTGAGTGTAACCGAAAATGGTTTCAGCAGTTCGACGAGATAGTTCGTGGTCGCTTCGCCTTCCACGTCGGCGGCGAGGGCCAGGATGACCTCGGAAAATTTTCCCTGCTCGACCCGCGTCACCAGTTCCTTGATCCGCAAATCCTCGGGGCCGACGTGATCGAGCGGGGAAATGCGGCCGCCTAACGAATGGTAACGGCCGCGGAACGCGCTCGTTTTTTCCAGCGGAAGAATGTCGGTCGGCTGTTCGACCACGCAGAGAAGGTCCGCGACCCGCGACGTATCCGAGCAGATCGCACAGAGCTCGTTCATCGTGAAAAAGCCGCAGCGCGGACAAGGGCGCACCGTTTGCCGCGTCGCCGTGATGGCGCGCGAGATATTTTCCGGCTGGTCGCCCCGGGCTTGGACGATCCACAGCGCGATGCGTTCGGCTGAGCGCGGGCCGATCCCCGGCATCTGACGCAATTGCGCGATCAAATCCGCGATCGCCGAAGGGTATTCGGTTTTCCTCAAAGCCGGCTGCGCCTCACTCGTCCAGCGGCGTGTTGGTCAACTGGAGGGCGAGCGGCTCGAGCCGGCGAAGATACAACTGGAGCGGACGGTCCTCTTCACCCTCGGGACCGCGTGCGTTTTGAAATTGCGAGTACGCTTCCGCCCAGCGCTTTTCCCGGTAGAGTACCACGCCATTCCAAAAAGCGTCGCGGCGCGTGATCACTTCGCGCGAGGCATTGAGAGCCAGCGCCACCGGTTCGTAAATTTCGTGCCGCTCGCGCACATCCACGCCGCTCAAAAAATCGATCGGCCGGGCCACAAGAATCTTGCTGGCGAGCTCGAAAGTCCGCGGCCCGAGCAGAACGCGCGATCCGTAAAAGCGGTTCGCGATGCAAAATCTCCGCGCCAATTCCACCGGCTCACCGGTTGCGAGGAGGTTGCGCTGTCCGTTGTTTCTCAGCGAAGCCATGATCATGGTTCCGGAGCTGACTCCCGCGTGAACGCCTGTGTTCCTGAGCGCGTCAACCTTGCTCGACTTGTTCGCGGCGGAAAATGATTGCGTAAGCTCCATCGCTTTGCGGGTTGCTTTTTCGGCATGGAGTTTGTCGGTCTCCGGATAACCGAAGATGGCCACGACCCCCTCGCCCCCCACGGATTCGAGGTACGCGCCGGCCGCGCGGAATGAATCGGCGGCATGTGCGATGAATTTCTCGGTGATTTCAGCGAAGAGCGCGGGATCGCATTCCTCCGCGAGATCGTGTTTGTTCGCGAGATCGCAAACGACGGCGGTTACCTCGCAGGCGCGCGCTGCCGAATCCTCAGCGTCTCCGCGTCGGGCGCGGGCCCGCGGTTTCTCGACTGGTCTTTCCGCAACAGCAGGTACGAGTGCGATCGGCGCGGGTCTTGGCGTGGGCGCCGGCGCAATTTTCGGCGGACGCGAGCGCCTCACTTCCAAATAGTCGACGAACCAAAGGAATCCAAGCGGCGCCAGAAAACCAAGTGCTGCGCTCGCCACGGCCGGGAGCGGTTGAAAGAAAACGTGATAAAGCGAAAGGACCCAGGTGACGCCCACCAATTCGACCAGCAAGACCGCCACGATCCCGCCCAGGCGCAGACGGCGCGTGGTGGCCAGCGTCAGCCAGGCCACGCCAATGGCGAGGACAAAAACGACGGCGTATTGCCAGCGGTCGCCGACCAGGTTCGTGGCGCTTCCCTCGCGCGAAAGGAGACCGGTGATCGCCAGCTCCGGCCGCAACAGCCAGCCGCTCACGTGCAGGCCTATGACGATCCCGCCCACGATCAGGCCAATGATCAGCGCTGTGAGAAGCTGGCGTTTCACTTAAGGATTGCTCTCAATTTTTTCCGCGGGCGCAAGTGGATAGTGAGACTGAACGACGAGTTCGCTCAAGAATTTATCCGGCGCATCGATCGCCCCACGACCAAGAAGAAATGTTTTCTGGCCGGTATTTTTTTGGATGAGGCTGAGCCCAAACTGGTAATCCTTGAAGAGATGAGCGCAAAGTTCCGCCATCGTCATGCGTTCGGCCTGGGCGCGTTCGATCAGGCGCGCCATGGCGGAGTCGTCGAAAGATATCTCGATGCCGTGCTCCTTCTGAAATTGCTCGGCGAACGCGCGCGCGTTTTGTTCCAGCGCGGCTTCCTCCTGTTTGTGTCCTTCGGCCCGGAGGCGATCGAGAACTTTCTTCGGCTCGCGCACCAGCTCGGCCGAGACGCGCAACTGGGTCAAGCCCGAGCCGGCCAGGTAATATTTGTAATCGCGGAATAGTTTTTCCCACACGGTGAGCAGGCCGCGCGCGCCGGTTTTTTCTTTCGCCGCCGCTTCCGCCATCAGGTGCAACGCTTCGTCCTCGAAACTGATTTCGATCCCATAAGCGCGGAAGGCGCGTTCGTATTGACGCAGGATGCTCCCCTCGGAAAATCGCATGATCTGGTAAAGATCGTCCGCCATCAGCTCCTCGCACACGACCCGCACCGGCAAACGGCCGATGAATTCCGGCTCGAATCCGTATTCGATAAAGTCCTGCGTGGTGACGAACTGAAACAGTTCGTTGTCCATGACCGGCCGCGGCTCTGAGTTAAAACCGATCTGGCCCTGGACCAGCCGCCGGGAAACCTGCTGCTTCAACAGCTCGAAGGCCCCGCTCACGACAAAGAGGATGTGACGCGTGCTGATCGTTTCGCGTTTCGCTTTTCCGCCGCGCCTCTGGAATTCGAAAGCGGCCTGAAGCTGCGCCTGGAGATCGTTCGCGCTGCGCACAGGCACGTCCGTTTCTTCCATGAGCTTGAGGAGCGTGGTCTGGACGCCGCGCCCGCTCACGTCGCGCCCGGTCAGGTTCCCGGCCGCCGCGATCTTGTCGATCTCGTCGATGTAAATAATGCCGAACTGCGCCAGCTCCACATCCCCATCGGCTTTGTCGACGAGCTCGCGGACGAGATCCTCGACGTCGCCGCCGACGTAGCCGGTCTCGCTAAACTTCGTCGCGTCGGCCTTGACGAAAGGCACCTTGATCAGCTCCGCGATGTGCTTGATCAGGTAGGTTTTCCCGACCCCGGTCGGACCGACCAGGATGACGTTTTGCTTGGAGTATTCCGTCTCCTGGGCGCGGGTCGCGTCTTCCTTTTCGAGGCGGCGCAAATAATTAACGTGGTTGTAATGATCGCAGACCGCGATCGAAAGCACCTTCTTGGCTTCGTCCTGTTTGATCACAAACCGGTCGAGGTGCACCTTGATATCGCGGGGCAGGAAATCGAAAACGAACTGCTCGTCGCGGTCCGGTGGCGGCTTCTCTTCGGCGCCGGCCTCGGCTGTCTCCGGCTCGGTGTAGGTGGCAAAGGAGACCTTGTCGCCGAAATTCGTTTTCATGAATTCGGCCAGCTTGGATTTCAGTTCTTCGGGCGATGGAAATGGTGGATTTTGAGTCATGATCAGGCACGTCGCAGCCGGAGCGGCGAGTCAGAAGCGGGTACCTTAGCATCGTGGATTCGAGTGTAAACATGCCGGGAGACCAATGTTTGCCGCCGGCGCTGGTAACGCATTTGTTACCTTTAACCATTTGCCACTTCGTCACGCCAGCTGTAGTTTGTCCGCATGAAACGGTTATTACTGAGTGTGACGATTGGCGCGCTGGCCCTTGGCACTGCCATGGCTAGCCGGCCCGTGGTCGAACAGAAAAGTCAGCAGGATAATGCCGATTACGAGTACGTGACCATTACCGGCTCGCATCTGAAGCAACGCGTCCAAAAACGCAACATCATCACGATCGGGCCCAATGGTCCGATATTGACGATCGATCAGCGGGAGATGGAGCGAAACGGTAACGGACAGATGGCGGATCAATTGAGCCGTTATCCTGGCGTGCAGATCAGCGGCCGCCACTAAGCTCGGCAAACGCAGGCGGTTTGCGGCTCGTCTTCACGAGCCTGGCGGTGGCTTTGTTCACCGTACTCCTGGCGCGCGTCACGGTTTTTTTGGTTCCACTTTCCGGCGCGCTTCCAGTTGACTGCTCAACTTGGTTTCCTCGTCTTTGAAGGCGTCGTGCAAGCGGCCCTTCAATTGCAGTTTGTTCTGGGCCGCGCGTAACGCCGCCAGCGCCTTTTCGATTTCCTGCGTGGTTTTGAAATCCTGCGGATTTTTCTTCCACTCCACATAGACGCGGTAATCCGACAAGAATTTTTGGGCGAGCGGTTTGTAGTCGTTGATCCAGCGATAAGCGCCGGCCGGCTCGCTCAACGCGAATTGCTGCAGCAGCGCGGCCGCGTTCGCGAAATCGCTTTGCTGCCAGTCTTTCACCGCAAACAAAAACAGCGCGAGCGCTTGCGGGCTCTGCGGATCGGGCACAGCCCCGATCCCGGCGGGGACCGTCCCCTGCGCGTTCATGGTCCGCGCGGTTTGCACAAAAAAGTTAGCCAGCACCGCGTCTTCGGGCTTCGTGGAAAACGGACCGGCGTTTTCCAGTTCCACGAATGCCTGGCGCGCCTGCGTGGTATATCCGCGCAACAGATTCGCCAGCCCGCGATGGAGTCTGATCCAATTCAGAAGCGGTTGTTTGTTTTGCGCTTCATTGGCGAGGCGAGTGAAAGTGTTTCGCGCCGAATCGTATTTCCCCGCAACCAACTCGAGCCGCGCCTCCTCGTACAAATGCCGAAGCGTGGCGCTGTCGTCAGCCGGGCCCGCCGCGGCCGCAGCTTTGGCAAGGCGGTCGAGCTTCAGCTTGTAGAAATAAAGTCCGCCGCCGGCGAGCAGGACGAGCGATGCCGCTACGATCAGCAGGAGACGCAAACGCTTTGATTTCTTGCCGGATGGATTGAAGGATTCGCTGGCCTGCTCCAGCCCTTCGATCAGTTCGTCGTACGAAGCGAAACGCTGTTGTGGATCGGGCGACACCATCCGGTTGATGATCCGAACGGTTTCCCGCCGCACTCCTGGCGCCGCGGCGGCGAGACTCAGCGGCTGGTTCTTCAAGTCCCGCAGAGCGCTGGCGGAATTTGTTTCGCCTTCGATCGGCGGGCGGCCGGCGACGGCGTGATAGAGCGTTGCGCCGAGACTGTAAATGTCGCTCCGAAAATCTTCCGGCTCGTTGTTTAATCGCTCCGGCGCGACATA
>QHBM01000030.1:1390-13240 GCA_003244145.1 Chthoniobacterales bacterium | reverse complement strand
CCCCAATAGGCGATGTGCGGAATGAGCATGGCTGACATACCGCGTTCGTGGGCCCAGCGCAGCGGAGTGGTGATGTGGGTGGTGCTCGTCCCCGACCTTCGGCCGCTGACGACTTGTCCATCTTCGCGAATTTGCGCGTAGGGATGGATCGCGATGCTGTTCACGCCTAACGACTTCAATTCATCGAGCGCCTTTTCCATCTCCGGCGTCTGCCATTCGATGCCCCAGGTCTGGCAGGAGACGGTGACGCCCTTGTAAAAAGCCGGCGGCGTCGGCTGGGCGGACAAAGTGACGACCGCGCCAAACAGCGCAAGGCACAACAGACAAAAGCGACGACTCATGGGAACGGTTCGCATTTAGTATAGGCCCGCCCGAAAAGCAAAACGGAGAGCGTTCCTTCTTGTGGAAGAGGGCGGCTTCGGTAATTGGTCTGGAGTCAAAAATCTCCCGGGCTTTGAAAGAAAATCGAAAAATAGCGCTGATTACCGGCATCACCGGCCAGGACGGGTCCTACCTGACGGAGTTGCTCCTGGGAAAAGGCTACGCGGTCCATGGAGTCGTTAGGCGGACGAGCAATCTCCTCCGCTCCCGAATCGAGCATTTGCGGCGGGACGAAAACATTTACGCCAAATCGCTCGTCCTCCATTACGGCGATCTTTCGGATGGAACCACCTTGCGGCGCATTTTTGCCGCGGTCCAGCCGGCTGAGGTTTATCATCTGGCGGGGCAAAGCCATGTGGGGCTGAGCTTCGAGATCCCGGAATCGACTTGCGAAGAAATCGGCATGGCCACGCTGCGTTTGCTTGAGATCGCACGAGACCAGCCGAGCCCGGTCAGATTTTACCACGCCTCAAGCTCCGAGATTTTTGGGAACGCGACCGAATCGCCCCAAACCGAAGTGACGCCGCTTCAGCCGGCCAGTCCCTACGGATGCGCGAAGGCGTTTGCCACGCAGCTCGCCCGCGTTTACCGCGATTCCTACGGCCTCTTTGTTTGCAACGGGATTCTCTACAATCATGAGTCGCCGCGCCGGGGCGAAAATTTCGTCACGCGCAAAATCACCCGGGCCGTCGCGCGGATCGCGCGCGGGCTCGAGGACGAGCTAGCCCTCGGGAGTCTCGAAAGCCGGCGCGATTGGGGGCGCGCGCAGGATTACGTCGTCGCGATGTGGCTGATGCTGCAACACGACCGGCCCGATGACTACATCGTCGCGAGCGGCGTGACGCATTCTGTCGGCGATTTTGTCCAAGCGGCTTTCGCGGTGGTGAATCTGCCGTGGGAAAAACACGTGCGGCACAACCCGGATTTCGATCGGCCGACCGATCCCATGCATCTGGTCGGTTCGGCCGAGAAAATAAAAGCGGCTCTCGGTTGGAAGCCGACCGGATCGTTTCCGGAATTGGTCCGCGAAATGATGGAAGCCGAGTTGGCTGCAATCGATTCTAAACAAAACATATGAATGATTTCCTGATTTCGTTTCTTCTCGGCATTGTCGAAGGCCTGACCGAGTTTCTGCCGATCAGCTCCACCGCGCATCTGCGCATCGTCGAGGCGCTCTTTGGCCTCAATCTCCAGGACAGCTTCTGGAAAATGTATACGATCGTCATTCAGCTTGGCGCGATCCTGGCCCTGCCTGTGTATTTCTGGAGCCGCATCTTGAACTTTCTCGCCTCTTTTCCCCGAGGCGAACAGGGCGACCGCACGATTTTCACTCATCCCTTGAGCCTGACCATGATCGCTTTTGTCATCACCGCGATTCCGGCCTGGCTGTTGAAAAAACAGATCGGCCACAACCTGGAAAATCTCAGCGTAATGGCGTGGGCCATTCTTCTCGGCGGCGTGATCATGTGGATCGTGGACGCGGTTTGCACGAGGCCGCGAACCAATCGCATGGAAGAAATGAACCTGCCGCAGGCGATCTGGATCGGCGCCGTGCAAATCCTCTCCGCGGTTTTCCCCGGCACCTCGCGCTCGATGGCCACGATCGCGGCGGGACAGACAGTGGGGTTGTCGCGCTCGGCTGCCTTGGAATTCTCCTTCTTTCTCTCGATGCCGACGATGGTAGCCGCGACTGGCTACGATTTGCTCAAGACCATCCGGCCGAGTCGGGACGCGGCGGAGGCCGGGATCGCGCCGCTGGTCATGAACGCGCACGGATGGATCGTGGTCGCGATCGGATTTGTGGTTTCGTTCGTGGTCGCGTTGGGCGTGGTCGCGTGGTTCATGCGCTGGGTGCGGGCTCGCGGTTTCGCGCCGTTCGCTCTCTACCGGATCGTTCTGGGAATTGTCCTGCTGGTGCTCATCGCCCGCGGTTTGATTTAGCGGCCATGGAAGAGGACGCGATCCTGCCCGACCTCCAGAGCTGTGTGCTCTGCGAAGATGTGCGCTGCGAGATCAATGGAATGCAAACGCTCGTCGGCGTGCTCAACGTCATCCCGGCCCCGTCGCTTCCGATCAATTACTTTAAGCTCTGCATCTGGTCGCGTTGGTGCAGCGGTTCAGGAACGTTCCGGCAGAAATCGCGCATCGTCGGTGTGGACGAGCAACAGGTGCTGGCGCAAGCCGAGGTGGAATTTGAGCTTAAAGAAATGGAAGGGCACGCGACCAACGTCCATTACTTCGGTGGCGTCCAGTTCCAGCAGTTCGGGTTGCACCACGTCGAGATTTATCTCGAGAACGAACTCCGCCTGCGTTTCCCATTGCCGGTCGTCCGGATTGGAATGGCGGAGCCGCAATAGGTTCCGGTAAAACTCACAACACGAGGCTTGCCAGCCGAGGCGAAGATGTCTAAAAAGGGCGCTCCATGTCGAGAAGGCTCATCACCGCCCTGTTTTGCTGGCTCGCTTTTGCCGGCCAATCTTACGGCCAGGATGTCTTCGTTCCCCGGCAATTGAAAGCGCAGGCGGTGCATCCGACTGTTACGAAGGAAAAGTCGGCGGAACCCGCGGCCACAAAATCCGCCGCGCCGAAAGAGATAGTGAGGCGGGCGGAACCGGTGACGCCGACTGTGGCCAAGGCGCCTGCCGTGAAAGAGTCGCCCGCAGTTGTGGCGACGTTGAAAACGCAAACACCGAAAACCGAATCTGCCCCGGCCAAAGTAGAGAAGGCCTCCGTGAAAGAAAAACCGGCGATCTCAGTCTCAGCCAATACCGCGGGACACAAGGCTGAGGCGCCGAAGGTAAAGACGGAGAAAGCTGCGGTGGTGAAAGAGGAGCCGGCGAGTGTGGCCGCAGCGAAGAAGCCCGCCACGAAAACGGAGACTGCGACACCGAAATTGGAAAAGCCGGTCCCGCCGAAGGACGAACCAGCCAGCGTGGCGTCAGTAAAGAAGCCCGCGCTGAAAACCGAAGCTCCGGCTGCGAAAACCCAAACCGTCAAAGTCGAAACCGTGACCGCGAAAACCGAGAAGACAGCGGTTGCGAAAAACGAACCGTCGCCGCCGAAAGCAGAGAAGGTGGCTGCGGTGAAAGATCAGCCAGTGAGCGTGGCGACGGCGAAAAAGCCCGCCATCAAGCCTGACCCGGTGACGGAGAAACCCGAGAAGGCATCAAAAATGAAAGATCAATCCGCGACGGCGAAAGCGGAGAAAGCGCCGGTGATTAAGCAGGAACTCCCGACACCCGCGCTCGCGAAGAATCAGTTTGCTAAAGCAGAGCCAGTCTCAATGGCAACGCTGAAAGAACCGGCGGTGAATCTTCCAGTCGCGAACGCGTCGATGCAAAGCGCGTTCCTAAAGATCGCGGATGGTTTTGATTTCCCGGTCGGCAAACCCGAAGCGGAAGGCTATTACAAAGCGCGCGGTTACCGGCCACATGGACACATGGGTGAGGATTGGGATGGCGTCCGGGGCGGCGACACCGACCTGAACGATCCCATTTTCAGCATCGGCGATGGCATCGTGGTTTTTGCCCGGGACGTGCACCTGGGGTGGGGGAATGTCATCATCGTCCGGCACGCTTATCGGGAAAACGGCACCGTGAAATACATCGATGCGCTCTACGGCCATCTCCAAACCATGTTGGTCGGAAAAGGCCAGAGGGTCGGACGTGGTCAGCAGATCGCGACCATGGGCACGGCGCATGGCCAATACGACGCGCATTTGCATTTTGAGATCCGGAAGAATCTGGAGATCGGCATGAGCCGGTCGAAGTTCCAGAAGGACTACAGCAATTACTTCGCTCCGAGCGATTTCATTTCCGCGCATCGGCATCTTTCGGGCGGCGGCGCCAATTATCGCGTGGCCATCAACACCTTCACCCAGGACTGGACTTATCACTTCGATACGGCCCGGAATTTTTCTTCCAAGAAGCGGAGCACGTCGGAATCTTCCGCGGCCTTAAAACGCGTTCTCACCAGCACCACTCGTTAGGCGCAGTCTGCGGACCCCGGCTGACTCTGCCAGCGTAGGCATAAAATCATTGCGCCTCCACGACAGCTCGTCGTGGTCGAGGATTGAAGGCGTTCTGGGGTTTCCTACAGCTTTCCGGTCAAGGCGAGAATGAGCACGATCAAAAGAACGAGCCCGAGTCCGCCGAAGGGATAGTAGCCCCATCCCGAACTGTAGCCCCAACCTGGAAAAGCCCCGATCAGGAGGAGGATCAGGATAATCAGGAGTATATTGCGCATGGCGCGAGAGTAGAAGGCCGCCCCCGCGGGTAACAATAGTTTTCTTTAGGCCGCGAACGCTCGGGGAAATTCCTTGCAGCCGCACCCGCGCATCCTATCATTTTGCGCAGTCCCGAATGTGTCCCGATGGATGCGTCGGGACAATTTGTTGTCAATTTCCTCAATTCATGGCGAACACAATCTTGATCGGTGCGCAATGGGGCGACGAAGGGAAGGGAAAGATCATCGACGTTCTGACCGCGAAGGCCGACATCGTGGTGCGCAGCCAGGGCGGCAACAATGCCGGCCACACCGTGATTCATCGCGGCACCAAGTACATCCTCCACCTCATTCCCTCTGGAATCCTCCGGCGCGGAAAAAGATGCGTGATCGGCAACGGCGTCGTGATCGATCCGATCGCGCTCGTGGCCGAGATCGAGGGATTGCGCAAGCTGGGCGTGGCAATCGGAAAGAATCTCCTGATCAGCGACTGCGCCCACCTCGTGTTGCCCTACCACCGGTTGCTCGACGAACAGCGCGAGCTCCGCAAAGGTCGCGCGAAAATCGGCACGACCAAACGCGGCATCGGGCCCGCCTACGGCGACAAGGCCGCGCGCACTGGCCTGCGCATGTCGGATCTGATCCAGCCGCTGGTATTCTCGAAAAAATTGCAGGCCAAAGTGCGCGAGAACAACAGCATCCTCCAGGCGCTCGGGGCCGAGCCGATCAATTATCGCGAGGTGAACGAAAGTTATCTCTTGGCTGGACGGAAGCTGCGGCCCTTTGTCACCAATACCGTCGTCTACCTCCACCGCGCGTTGCAGCACGGAAAGGAAATCTTGTTCGAAGGCGCGCAGGGGACTTTCCTCGATATCGACCACGGCACTTATCCGTATGTCACGTCGTCGAACACCACGGCGGGGGGCGCCTGCACCGGCTCGGGAGTTCCGCCGCATCGCATGGATTTGGTCCTCGGGGTGATGAAGGCCTACACCACGCGGGTGGGCGAGGGGGCTTTGCCGACCGAGGATCCCGGCCTGGCCAACATGCTCCATGAAATGGGGCGCGAATTTGGCGCGACCACGGGCCGGGCCCGCCGCTGCGGGTGGTTCGACGCCGTGGCAACCCGTTATGCGACCATGATTAGCGGCATCGATGAACTCGCCGTGACTAATCTCGATGGGCTGGACGCGGTCGATCCGATCCGGGTTTGCGTGGCCTACCGGTTGAACGGAAAGCGGCTGAATGTTCCGCCGTGCGATGCCGCTCAACTGGAGAATTGCGAGCCGATTTACCGCGAGTTTCCGGGTTGGAAGAAACCAACGCAATCGGCAAAAAAACTATCGAATCTGCCTTTGGCCGCAAGAAGTTACGTCCGCGCGATCGCGGAGTTGACCGGTGCTCGCTTGAGGATCGTGAGCGTCGGCCCGACTCGCAATGAAACGATCATTCTATGAGATAATATGGCGACCGCGCTCAAATTAATTCCCCGCCACATCGCCATCATCATGGATGGCAACGGCCGATGGGCGCGCAGCCGGGGACTGCCGCGGATCAAAGGCCATGAAAAAGGCGCGGACGCGGTGCGTGCCTGTGTGGAGGCCTGCGGCGAACTGAAGGTCGAGTTTCTGACGCTTTACGCCTTTTCCGCCGAGAACTGGCAGCGGCCGAAGACGGAGGTCTTCGCCTTGATGCGACTGCTCGAGCGTTTCCTGAAGGAAAAAACGGCGGAGCTGCTCGAGAAAAATGTGCGTCTGCAAGCGATCGGCCGGTTAACGGACCTGCCCGCCGGTTGCCAGAAGCAATTGCACGAATCGATCGAGCGCACCTCTGGGAATACCGGGTTGACCCTAATCCTTGCGCTGAGTTATGGCGGCCGGCTCGAGATTATCGATGGGATCAAGAGCCTGCTACGCCAGATCGATTCCGGCCACATCGATCGCGCCATGATCGACGTCGATATGTTCAGCAAGCATCTTTACACGAGATATTATCCCGACCCCGATCTGCTCGTCCGCACCTCCGGCGAGATGCGCTTATCGAATTTTCTGCTCTGGCAGCTTTCCTACACGGAGATGTACGTCACGCCCAAGCTTTGGCCCGATTTCACCAAGAAAGATCTCTTCGACGCGGTGGAAGATTTCGGCCGGCGCAATCGCAGATATGGTGCGGTTGAAAATTAAACGAACGCTTCGGCCACCGAATCCGCGAGCAGTTTCCCATTCCGGGTCAGGACGAAGCTTCCGTTAATTTCGCCCAACAAGTCCAGCCCAACAAATTCCCGGGTTTCGTTAGGCCATTGTTGCAATTCTGCGCAGGGAATCCCCGCCTTCGTCCGAAGCGACAGGGCGATCCTTTCCGCGCGCTTGATTTGTACTGTCAGCGCTTCGGTCGAACCGATGGCAGACGAGCCGGCGAGAACGCGGTCGGAGTAAATGCGGTAATCCGGCACGTTCTGCCAACGCTGCATCCCGACCGTGGAGAACGCGCTCGGCCCGATGCCCAGGTAATCGTGGCCGGCCCAATATCCGCGATTGTGAACGGACGCATATCCCTCGCGGGCATAATTCGATATCTCGTAATGCTCGAACCCCGCGTCTTCGAGCATTCGCATCGCGCTCTCCAGAAAACGCGCGTCAGAGTCAGTGTCCTCCCGAAATTCGCCGCGCGCTTGTCGGGCAAAAAACTCCGTGTCCTCTTCGTAGGTCAAACAATAGGTCGAGATGTGTTCGGGCCGGAGCGCGATCGTCTTTTCCAACGCGGTTTCCCATTGCGCCAGGGTCTGCCCCGGAAGACCGAACATCAGATCGATGCTCAAGTTTGTGAAACCCGCGTCGTGCAACAGATGAAACGAAGCTTCGGCCTGCGCCGCGTCATGTTCCCGGCCGAGCAGCTTGAGCAAGTCGTCATCCCACGACTGGACGCCCAGACTGATTCGATTCACTCCGAGCTCGCGCAACAGCGCAGCCTTGCGAGGCGAAACGCTGCCGGGATTTGCTTCCACCGTCCACTCGCGTAACGCCGACAAATCCAGGCGATCGCGAAAGCCGTCCAGAAGAAATTGCAACTGCCCCGTGGTTAAAGCGGTCGGCGTCCCGCCACCGATGAAAATCGTCTCCGGCTTGATCGCAAACCGAGAGCGCACTTCATCCACTTCTCGCAAGAGCGCTTCGCAAAACCGCTGCGTTTGTGAACTATCCGCACGCTCCTTGTAGAAGGCGCAATAAGGACAAATCCGCGCGCAAAACGGAATGTGCACATAAAGATGCGCGACGTCTTCCGCCGTTCGGTGTTGGATGTTGGACGCCGGAAGTTGGACGTTTCCGCATTCGCTCATAAGCTCCGTCTCACTCTTCACTATCTTGCGGATTCAAATCTTAGCTCTGCTTTTCTTCTGCAACCTCGGCGCCGCCATGGCGCAGAGGATTCCTGCGCCGGCGATCGTGTACTCCGCGCACAATCCCGCCGCAATAAAGGATTATCGAACCGATCCGGCCATTGTCCGCGCGATGGTGAACCGTCTGGTCCTGGCGGTGACTGGTCAGCCGGACCTGCCACGCGCCTGGGGCTCGCTGGTTTCGCCTAACGACAAGGTCGGCATCAAGATTTGCGCTGCGGGCGGCGAACTTTTCACCACCCATCGCGATATCGTCAATGCGATCGTCGATGGCCTGGTCGCTGCCGGCCATTCGCGCAACAGCATTATCGTTTGGGACCGGAGCCTGGGAGGAATCAAGGACGCCGGTTATCGTCCCGACGCGGAGGGTTACCAGATGCGATCGATCGCGCCGCGCGACGGCTACGATCCCAAGGCGATCTTCACCGCGCCAATTACCGGGAAACTGATCTGGGGCGATTTGGAATTTCGCTCCGACCGCGGCCAGATCCCGCTGCTCTCCGATCAGGAGCAAACCAGCGACGAGAGCCATTTCGCGCGGATCGTTTCCAGCGAAGTCACGAAAATCATTAACGTGCCGGTCATGAGTGACAGCTCCTCGAATGGCATCGTCGGCTGCCTCTATAACGTGACGCTGCCGAATATCGACAACTGGAGGCGCTTTGCTCAAGGTTCGCCGTTCGGGCGTGCGATCATCGCCGACATATATCGCCATCCGATGATCGGCCCGAAGGTTGTCCTCAATATCATGGACGGTCTCATCGCGGAATATGCCGGCGGCCCGCAATCTCAACCCAACTACGCTGTCCATCACGCCACCATCCTCGCCAGCAAAGATCCGGTCGCGATCGATGCGATGGCGGTCCGGCAAATTGAGGAATGGCGAAAGACGGCAAGGCTCCCGGCGATTACTCCGCTCGCGATCCACGTGCAGGCCGCCGCCCAACTTGGGATCGGAAACGCGGAGGCCATTGAAGTTCGGAACGTCGAGCGGTGAAAACGTCGAGAGAATTCGATAATTTGAGGGGGCCGATCCTTCGATCGGTTTCGCGTTCGTTCTATCTTTCGCTTCGGATTTTGCCCAACGCGCTCCGCGATCCGCTTTCACTCGCTTATCTCCTGGCCCGCGCCACCGATAGCATTGCCGACACTCCGGAACCGAGCGTCAACGTTCGCGCCGCCGCGCTGCGAGATCTGGCCGGTGCGATCGAGAGGACCTCGCTGCGCCGTGAGGTCATCCGGTTGCGCGATTCCTTTGCGCCGCTCCAGAGCAATCAAGCGGAGCGCACCTTGATCGATGCGCTGCCGGCTGCGTTGGATTGGCTCGATGCGCTGGACGAAGCCGATCGCCGCAAAGTGCGCGATGTCCTGAAGAAAATTACTCGCGGGCAGATGCTCGACCTCGAGCGTTTTGGCGCCGGCGACGAAGTTGTCGCGCTGCCGCGCGCCGCCGATCTCGATGAATACACCTATCTGGTCGCGGGCTGTGTCGGAGAATTTTGGACGCGGATTTGTTTCGCCCACGTCAAGAGTTTCACAGCGCGCGCTGAATCGGAGATGCTTGAGCTGGGCGTGCAATATGGAAAAGGGTTGCAGCTCATCAATGTCCTGCGCGACCTGGGATCGGATTTGCGGCAGAGCCGGTGTTATCTTCCGGAAGACGAGCTCCACTCGTTAGGCCTGGCTCCCGGCGAAATTTTGCGCAACCCGACGCGAGTCGAGCCGCTCGTGCGAAAGTGGCTCGAGCAGGCGGAACGTAACTTGGCCGCCGGGATCGATTACGCGTGCGAGATTCGAAACCGGCGCATCCGCTTTGCCACGGCGTTGCCGGCCTTGATCGGTGCGTGCACCCTGGCGCTTCTGCGAGAGACCGGCACTGAAATTCTCGAAATCAAAGTGAAAGTTTCGCGTCCCGAAGTCAGGAAGATCGTCTCTTCGCTGGCCCGCACTTTGGCTTCGCCCCGATCGATTCGAAAAAAGTTCGAACGGCTTTTGCGCGTTAGGTAAAATATTTTCTCTGCTTTTCGCTGATGGGACGGTCGATGCGTTCGAGCACCAGGAGCATGTCTTCCCAGACTTTCCGCTTTTCCGACGGCGCCTGATTTCGCAGCAGATAAGAAGGATGATACGTGATCATCAGCGGCGTCCCCTGATGCGAATGCCATTTGCCGCGGAGATCACGCATTGTGCCGCGCGCGCCCAGCAATCCCTCCACTGCCGTCCCGCCGAGCGCGACCAGAACTTTTGGCTGAATAATCGCGATCTGTTCCGCGAGATAAGGCAGGCAGGTCTGCATCTCATCCGGCGTCGGCGGACGATTGCCCGAACTGCCGTGCGGCATGTCCGGTCGGCACTTCAGGACGTTGGCGATGTAAACTTCGTCGCGCCGAAACCCCATCGCGGCGATGATTTTGGTCAGCAATTGTCCAGCTTTGCCGACGAAGGGCTCGCCCTGTGCGTCCTCGTCAGCCCCGGGCGCTTCGCCGATGAACATCAATTCCGCGTCCGGATTACCGACACCGAAAACAGTTTGGGTGCGCGTGGCCGCGAGGTGCGGGCATTTCACGCAAACGGCCACGCGCGCCTGGATCGGTGCAAGGAGCGCTGCTTTGTTCGAGGTCGATGGAGAAACGGCTCGAGATTCCACCGCGGCGGGCCGGCGCAGTTGCCCGAGCGAAGTCCGCGACGCTCGTGGAAGTTTCTCGCCGCGCTCACGAATCTGTTCGAGCGCGTTGAGGACAAGATCGAGCGCGGGAGAAAATTCGTTCACGACTTCGCCATAATCTGAGGTTTTGCGCGCAACGGCAATTCCTTTGATGCTGCACGGATGAGTTCGCGGCTTTCCGACTACGATTATCCTTTGCCAGAGGAACTGATCGCACGCCGGCCGCTCCCACGCCGCGACGAGTCGCGCATGATGGTGCTGCATCGCCGTGAGGAAAGAATCGAACACCGCAGATTCGCGGAGCTTGGCGTTTTCCTCACACCGGGCGACTTTCTCGTTCTAAATGACACTCGTGTCGTGACCGCGCGCCGGTTTTCGGATGACGGCAAGATCGAGTTCCTTTTTCTGGAGCGCCTTGGCCAGACGCAATGGAAGTGCCTGGTCCGGCCCGGCAGTAAAATGCGGGCCGGAGCTGTCACCGTAATCGCTGGAGCGATCGCGCGAGTCGATGAAGTCCTGCCCGAGGGCCAGCGTGTAGTCTCGCTCGAGTGCGAGATCAATCTGTGGGAAGGCGGAATGGTCCCGCTCCCGCCCTATCTCCGTCGCCAGGGCGATCGCGATGACGTAGAAAGATATCAAACCGTTTTTGCCAAGTTCCCCGGCGCTGTCGCCGCGCCGACCGCTGGACTTCATTTCACGCCGGAACTACTGGAAAAATTGCCGCACGCCTTCATCACCCTGCACGTCAGCGCGGGTACATTTCAACCGGTCAAGACGGAAGCCATCGCCGAGCATCGAATGCACCGGGAGGAATTTTCTATTTCCGCTTCCGCTGCGGCGGCGATCAATAACGCCACGCGAATCGTCGCGGTCGGGACGACGACAGTGCGCGTGCTGGAATCCGCCGCTCGCCAGGAAGATCGGCTCTTCGAGCAAAAGGGAGCTACGGACATTTTCATTTATCCGCCCGCGCAGATCCGGCGCGTTGATTGCCTGTTGACGAATTTTCATCTCCCGCGCTCGACCTTGCTCATGCTCGTGAGCGCATTTGCCGGTAGGGAGTTTATCCTCGCTGCCTACCAGGAGGCGATCCGCGAACGTTACCGCTTTTACAGTTACGGCGATTGCATGTTGATCGTTTAGGTTTGCGATCCTGCTGAAACTCTGGGGAGCGCACGCTTGC
>QHBM01000030.1:0-1344 GCA_003244145.1 Chthoniobacterales bacterium | reverse complement strand
GCAAGCGTGCGCTCCCCAGAACCTCATTAACGCGTTCGCTCAACGGGCGCACTATGGTATTCTCCGCACGCATGCAATCCGCCGAAGAACCGAAGGGCGAACTGGTCATTCGCACCATCGCGATGCCCGCGGACACCAATCCGAGTGGAGACATTTTCGGGGGCTGGCTCATGTCGCAGATGGATTTGGGCAGCGGAATACTGGCCGCCAAAACCGCGAAGAGCCGCGTCGTAACAGTCGCGATTGAAGGCATGTCCTTTCTCAAGCCCGTGCGGGTGGGGGACACGGTAACCTGCTACGCCTGGGTGGAAAAAATCGGCCGGACTTCGATGATCATTCCGGTGGAAGCCTGGGTGCAGCGCTACATGCAGGGTGAAGTGGTCCGCGTGACGCGAGGCGTTTTCACTTATGTGGCCGTCGATCCCGACGGGAATCCGGTCCCGGTGCAACGCGACGTTTGAATCGGAGGCTTACTGGCCCTCAGACGTCGTGACCGTTTCCTGGAGCGGCGAGGGGCGGAGCATCGGCAGGTCGGCGCGCTGTTTAATAACCTTCGGGCGTTTATTTTTCTGCCGCGCGGCCTGCATGATCTTTAGCTGTCTGTAATACGCGCGATCCTGCCGTCCGCTTTTCGTGAACATGGAGCAGCCCGGAATGCTCAGTGCGAGAAGGAGAACAAGGCAGAGTGATTTCATCGAAGCGATCGCAGGTCAGGCGACCTTGGCGTCGGCCGTAGCCTGCGACCAGGCAAAATGGCGCGACTGAATCAATTCGTCCACGATGTGATAAACCTTCAGTTCGCAGACGGAACACCGCCGGAACAAATCGGAAATCGTGAGAGGCGATTTGGCGGCGACGTCCCAGATTTGTCTCGCCACGGCTTCTGATTCTGGCGGCGCCTCGGCCGGCCAGGAAAGGTTCGGCTTGCACTGCTCGAGGGTGGCGGAGCTGTCCGGCAGACGCTGCTTCAACTCCTTGAATTCGTCCCGGCCCTGAAGGGCATTGATCAGCATTTCTCCGGCGTTCCGGTCGATGCGTTCGGATTGAATCCAACCGTTGGGCGGAAGTTGGCCGGCGGAAAAAGAAAACGTGCCGGTGAGATCTTCGTCGACAAAAAGCTGCCAAAAAGCTTCTTCGCCGGTCAGATGCTCGAATTGGCCGCAGCGCGGCTGCCCTTTCTCAAAGAAAAATGCGGAGATCAATTCCGAATTCTCGTTCGAGATTCGCAGCTCGCCGGTCTGAGAGGAATTGGCGATGGTTTGATAAATCGTGACGAGATCGAAATTCGAAAGGCTCCCGCTCAACTCCAGGCAATGGCTCTGGGCCAGCGCGAGATCGTTCGCC
>QHBM01000086.1 GCA_003244145.1 Chthoniobacterales bacterium | reverse complement strand
GTTGAAAGAAGTGCAGCGGCTCGGTTTGGAAGGGCTGATCGGAAAACTTCGTGGCTCTGTTTACGAACCGGATCGTCGCAGCGGCGCGTGGATCAAACTGAAGGTTCTCAACGAACAGGAATTTGTTGTCGGTGGTTACACGCCGCCAGCCGGCGCGCGAAAACATTTCGGCGCGCTACTCGTGGGCTATTACAAAGGCGATCGACTTCTTTTCGCCGGCAAGGTTGGGACAGGGTTTAACGCAGAATCGCTCGCGTTGTTGCATGGAAAATTTCGCAGGGAATCGCGCGCAAGTTGTCCCTTCGCCGACCTGCCATCAAGACAAGGTGGTGCCTGGGTGCAAGGCATCACGCCGTCGATGATGCGGAAAATGCGTTGGGTGGATCCGGTTTTTGTTTGTCAGATCAAATTCGCCGAATGGACGCGCGACGCGAAATTACGGCAGCCAGTTTTTCTCGGATTACGCGAGGATAAGAAGCCGACTGAAGTAAAACGGGAAACGCCACAATGAACTTGTTGGCGCGGCGCAGGCAGGAATACTGACCGTATGAAAATGAAGGTCCTCGTCACGCCGAAAGCCGCAGTGCTCGATCCGCAGGGCGCGGCCGTGCGCGACGCGATGCAACATCTTGGGATGCCTGAAGTGCGCTCGGTCCGGATCGGAAAATTTCTCGAGATCGAAATAGAGGACAACGCCCCCGATTGGGAAACGCGATTCAACGGCCTTTGCCGCGATCTGCTCTCGAATCCGGTGATCGAAGATTACCAGGTCCAAGGGATGGAAAAGGCCAAATGAAGTTCGCGATCATCCAATTTCCCGGCTCGAATTGCGATCAGGATTGCCTCGCCGCTTTGAACGGGATTTCGGGGCTCCAGGCCGAATATGTCTGGCACAAGAAAACTTCCGTGGACGGATTCGACGCGATCGTACTGCCGGGCGGATTTTCCTACGGCGATTATCTGCGTTGCGGGGCGATCGCGCGTTTTTCTCCGATCATGCCGAGCGTGGTGGAGGAAGCGCGACAAGGAACGTTGGTCATCGGCATCTGCAATGGCTTCCAGATTCTTTGCGAGATCGGTTTGCTGCCGGGTGCGCTGGTTCGAAATCGTTCTCTCCACTTTGTCTGTGAGATGGTCACGACGCGGGTCGAAGTCGCGGATTCGGCTTTCACGCACGGTTGCGTCCAGGGCGCGCTGTTGCGGCTCCCGCTCGCTCACGGGGAGGGTTGCTTTTTTGCCGACGATGCGACGTTGCGCGAGTTGAACGAACGCCGGCAGATTATTCTTCGCTACGCGACGGCGGATGGCCGCGTCGATGCTTCCGCGAATCCGAACGGTTCGTTGGAGAACGTCGCCGGCATTTGCAATCGCGAAGGCAACGTCTTTGGCTTGATGCCGCATCCCGATCGCGCGCGTGAGATGCGTCTCGGCAGCGCGGACGGCCTGAGAATTTTCGAATCGATGATCAAGAGCATCGAATCCAGCCGCGCGCAGGCGGCCTAAAGGCGACTTCGCAGTCGTTTTCGCCCCGTCCAGTGTTGGGCTAAATTGTCGTCAAACCGACACAAGTGTAACGCATCGATACACGTTTTCGCCCCTCCAGAAGCTCTTCCCTAGGAAGGAATTGCTGGCATGTGCGTTGCTCGAATTACGGCATCCTATGTTGCTACAAAAAACCCTGCACATGAATCAGTCGCTCGAAGAGTGCAAATCACGCCTCGCGAGCATTCAATCGTATCGGCGGCAGTTCGTCATGGTGACCAAAGCCACCGTTACTTCCTCGAAGACGGTTGATTTCAGTTTTCGCGGACCGCTGGGCTTTGAAGCTCGGACGGTCTTGTTGTCGATTGAAAGTGACTCGCCCGATCAGTTTGCCTTTGAATCAACGGGTGGAAATCTGGACGTGATGGGTCTGGCGGAATTCACCGAGATCCGGCCGAACTGCACGGAAGTGACGCTGGCGTTGCATTACGAGATCAAGAGTAAATTGTTCGCCTGGCTTGATCGCCGGTTCCATTTTGTGGATGCGTTCGTCACGTCGGAGTTGAGAAGCATTCGCGCACATTTCGAAGGAATCGCAGCGCCCGTCGAGGAGCGCACGCCGATGCTTTCGATGTTCGAGACGGCCACGGCATAAAGGGACGGCTGTTTCAACCAAGAGCACGAAGTCGGGGGGCTTCGTGCTCTTTGCTTGTCCGCGGGTTACGCGATTCGCACTGCCCGCGTCTTGTCCAGTCGAAGCACCTGGCCCGGCTTGAATTGAAGCGTAGCCTTCGGATCGCGAAGCTTCTCGCCGTCGAGTTGAACGCTGCCTTGCTCAATCAGGCGGCGGACATCCGCGCGCGACTTCGTGAGCGCGAAAGAAGTTGTGTAGGCTGAGGTGACGATAGAGACCAGATCCAAATCTTCCGGATGGAATGCCGGCAGATCGGCGTCGGCCAATCGTTTCTCGCTGAAGCGCGCATTCCATTCCTCGATGGTTTTCTGCGCCGCTGCGCGAGAGTGATATTTTTCCACGATCGCCGAGGCAAGATGCTTCTTCGCTTCCAAAGGATGCGCCTTGGGATCCAAGGTCTGACCGAGCAGGAGTGGATAGTAGCGCGCCATGAGCTCGTCGGAAATGCTCATGAGTTTGCCGAACATTTCCGACGCGGGTTCGGTGAGGCCCACATAATTCCCAAGGCTCTTGCTCATTTTCATGGAGCCGTCCAAGCCTTCGATGATCGGCAACACCAGAACGACTTGTTGTGGCTGCCCCTGTTGTTTCTGCAGATCGCGGCCGACAAGATTGTTGAAAAGCTGGTCGGTGCCACCCAGCTCCACGTCGGCTTTCACCATGACTGAGTCCCATCCTTGCATGATCGGGTATTGAATTTCGTGTGCGTGGATCGGCTGCGCGTGATCGATCCGATTCCGAAAATCTTCCCGCTGCAGCATCTGCTGCAAGGTGACCATGCTGTTGAGCCTAATGATCTCTTCGAAGCCCATTTTGGAGAACCAATCGCCGTTGGCGACGAGCTGCGTGCGCGCTGGATCAAGCACCTTGAAAGCTTGGGCGCGGTACGTTTCGGCGTTCGCCTCGACCTGTTCGCGCGAAAGCTGGGGCCGCGTGGCCGACCGGCCGCTCGGATCACCAATCATGGAAGTGAAATCGCCGATGATCAAGACAGCCTGGTGCCCGAGATCCTGGAATTGGCGCAGCTTCTGGAGGATCAACGCATGACCCAGATGGAGATCGGGACTGGTCGGATCAACGCCCAGTTTTACCCGCAGTGGCCGGCCGAGCGCGAGTTTCTGCCGCAACTCAGCCTCGCTGATGATCTGGGCCGCGCCTTGCTTGAGAATGGAAAGAGCTTCGTCCGGTTGCATGTGCCGTCGCGGAAAAATGCAGCGACCGAACCTACTTACTCTTGTTCAACAATTCCCGCACCTGCTCAATCGTCATCGGCGGATTGTTCGTGTTCAGGAACTTCTGGCTCTTGCCCCGATCGAGAAATGGACGGTTGCCCGCGAATTGGCGGACCGCCACCGTAGCGCCACTGTCCGGCGCGACCCGAACGCCGGGAGCCACGGGAGCGGCGTTAACGGTGTCGCTCTTGGTCAGCTGCGACCGGGAGGAAATATTTGCGGCCGAGTCGCCGGCTCGAAAGTGACGAGCGGCAAATTGCTTCGGCGAGAAAGCGCGTTCGCCCGTGAATGGTTTCGCGATCGCTTTCTCCGGCGAATAGAAACCTCGGGACGGCGCCTGCTTATCGATCGGGACCCCAGCAGCGACGAACTTCTTGTCCTGCGCGGAATTGGCCAGCGCGGTGTTCGGCTTCAGCAACCGATCCATCAGCTTGCGTTCCTGGTCCTGCGCGGAAGCCGTGAAGACGCCGGCCAGCAGCGCCATGAATGCAACGATCATCCGCACGTTGCTGAACGTGCCGAAGTCCGCGCTGCGTTGTAAAGCAAATTGTCCGCGGAGCGGTCAGCGGCCCAGGGCGGCGTGAAGGACATTCGCCTTTGCCGGAGAGGCGACGCTGCCGTTGAGGATCTCTCTCGCGCGCACCGGACGGCCATAGTAACGCGCGTTCGCCGTTTTCTGCGTCGCGATCACGGCGCCTTCCAGCGATGCGCCTGCGAAAAGACCTTTGCTTCGGCTGTAGGTGTAAATCGCAGCGGTCGGCGTAATCGACGCCTGCACGTCGCGACCCACCGGCCCGGCAGCGGCGCTGGCATCGGCGCCGATAGTGACGTTGCCGTCCTTGGAAAACGCGCGAACGGCTCCGCTGGTATTGAGAACAAAGACAAACTCTGTAATTTGCGCGCCGATCTGCGGGCCCCAGCCGACGCCTCCCGTTCCGACGAAGGATGGACCCGACCAGCCGCGCCCGGTGCGAGCGACCACCACGCCCTGGCCGCCCTTGCCACTGATGCCGAAACCAACTTTTACTACGGTTAGGACGGCGAGCCCGCGAGCGTTGCGCAGGACGCTTCGAGGAATGCCTCGTTCCGGCATTCTGCGAAAGTCTCGCAGGATGGAGGCCGATTGATTAACAACTTCCTGTTCCGTGGCGGCGGTCGCGGCGCTGAAGGACAAGAAACAGGTAAGGAGAATGATGGAGATCGTTTTCATGGCTATAATTGATTCGCCTGGATTGCGGTGCGCGGACGTATTCGACCGCAGCGCGCGCGCTCGTTAGGCAACCGATTTCAATATGGACAATCTTATCGATCAGCTGAGCGACGCTTCATTCATGCGCGATGCGTTGCGACTGGCGGCCAAGGCATTCGAAAAGGAGGAGGTGCCGGTGGGTGCCGTGGTGGTGCGAGGCGGAAGAATTATCGCGCGGGCCTTCAATCAAGTGGAGTTGCTGAAGGACGCGACCGCGCATGCGGAAATGCTGGCGATAACCGAGGCCGAAGCCGCGGTGGGCGACTGGCGGTTGAACGACTGCGATCTTTATGTCACGAAAGAACCGTGCGCGATGTGCGCCGGCGCTTTGGTCCACGTGCGGATGCGGCGGGTGATTTTCGGATGCGCGGATGAACGCAGCGGCGCGGCGGGCGGCGCGATCAATTTGCTGCAAATGCCTGGGCTGAATCACCGGTGCGAAATTGTGTCGGGCGTCCTTCGGGAAGAGTGCGCCAATCTTCTCCAAACATTCTTTAAAGCCAGGCGGCGAGAAAACGCCCCTGATGCATGATCGGATGATGCCTCCCGATTCGCTGGAAACGCCGAGACTGCTTCTGCGCAAGCCCCGGCCGGATGATGCGGCGCTGATTTTCCAGAGCTACGGACAGGACGCGGAGGTGACCCGTTACCTGATGTGGCGGCCGCATACCGGCGTTCGGGATGCGCAGGACGCGGTCGAAAAATTCCTCAACGGCTGGAACTCGGGCACGCAATTTTGCTGGTTGATTTTTGCGCGCGACACAGGCGAGCTCGTGGGCTCGATCGCAGTGCGAAAGGACCAGAATGGAATCAACCTCGGTTACCTCCTGGCTCGCTCCCACTGGGGCCGCGGTTTGATGTCCGAGGCGGTTGCAGCCGTTGTTCGCTGGGCTTTCGAAGATCCCTCGGTGTTTCGGGTCTGGGCGGTGTGTGATGTCGAGAATCCAGCTTCCGCCCGCGTCCTGGAAAAAACGGGTTTCGTGCGCGAGGGCGTCCTGGGAAAATGGTCGCTCCACCCCAACGTCTCCGACATTCCTCGCGACTGCTACTGTTACGCGCAAACGCGTCTGAATTGAGCTGGCTGCTGGCTGCCTTTTTTTGCGCTCGCTCGTGCGCCGGCTGTGATCTATTTTGGTCGCATGTGCGCGAAGTTGGTTACCATTTTGCTCGTAACGGTGTTGCTCGGATTTTGCGACAAGGCGCGTGCCTCGGATGATCACCCGTTGTTTCACTCCACCGATCCGCTGGCGCCGCGCGATGAGTGGGGCGTGCTGCATCAAAGTCCCACTTTGTATCCGACAGACTTTGCGCATCGCGCCGGTTCGCGCTGGTATTTCTATTTCAAGTCGCGGCACGAGTTATTGGCTGATCCGGCTTACGTTGGCGCCCTTCAGGTCGTGTTGCGGAATCGCGGATATTACTGCGGCCCGATCGACGGGATCATGTCTGAAAACGTGAGTGATGCGATCGCGCGCTTGCAGAAAAACCACACCCAGCGCGTGAACGGACAACTAACGATTCCGGTGCGGCGCGCATTGAATCTGCCGTGACCGTATTCTGCGGTTTTCATCCCTCCGCCTTCATCCTTCATCCTTGATCAGGTAGCTGCCTCGCAAGGATTCGAACCTTGACAAAGAGATCCAGAATCTCTGGTGCTACCATTACACTACGAGGCATCAATCGCGGAGCGAATGAGCTAAGACGCGCTTGGCTCGCGCCGCAAGTGGATGAACTATCGGGCAGGCGCCGATCCGCTCAACCAGATTTCGGCGCCTTCTCGCGCGGCTTCCACTTCGAGAGACCGGCCGCTTTCCACGACCAGCAGGCGGGCGCGCTCCAGCATTTCGTCGATTTGGCGATCGTCGTGCGCGGGATCGTGGTGAAACAAAAACAATTTTTTCGCCCGGGCTTCGAGGGCCAAAGAAACCACGCGGCTTAAGGCGCCGTGCCCCCAGCCGATGTGCTCCTGATATTTCTCGTCGGTGTATTGGGAGTCCAGAATCAGCACGTCGGCGTCCTTGAGGAATTCGACCAGTTTCGATCGTTGCACGACCGCCTTGGCGCGGGCCCGATCCGCGTGAACTCCATCGCGCTCCGCCAGTTTTAGCTGCAAGGGCTCGAACGGTTCGTTGTCCGGAAGAAAAGCAATCGAACCTTCCTTGGTAAAAAGCCGATAACCGGCGCAGACGCCCGGATGATTCAAAAATCTCGAGTGAACCCGGACGTTGCCGATCGAGAAATTCATCTTCTTCAGCTCCTGGATCTTGATCGTGCCGGGCAAGTCCTTCCAGCTCACCGGAAAGAAGGGCAATTCCATTTGCGCGGCGAGAATCGTCGCGAGACCCTCGCGCGCACCCTGATAGCCCAAAACGCGAATCGTGTTCTTGGCCTGGTAGGCGGGCAGAAAAAACGGAAGTCCCTGGATGTGGTCCCAGTGCGTGTGCGTGAGGAGGAGCGTCAGATTGATCGGAGCGCTGCCAAATTCCTGATTGAGCGCGAGCCCCAGTTCGCGAATCCCGGAGCCAGCATCCAGGATGATGATGTCGCCGTTGGTGCGGACTTCGACACAGGTTGTATTTCCGCCGTAACCGATGGTGGTATGACCCGGCACCGGAATCGACCCGCGTACGCCCCAGAATTTTATGCGCGTCGATGGCGGATGAAATTTGAGCGTCGTCGATTGGCGTCCGGCCAGTTTTCCGGCGCGGCGCCGCGGACGTTTGATGGCCGCAGCGAGCTTTTCCCATTTCAACGGCTTGACGAAGTAACCATCGCCGCCCGCTTCCAGGACCGCTTCGCGATCGATATTGTAGCGCCGTCCGGCAATGATGATGATCCTGGTCAGGTCCAGTTTCTCCCGGATCGCGCGGCAGACTTGCAGCCCGCTCATCTTTGGGAGCAGCAGATCGCAAACGATCGCATCGGGCCGTTTGGCAAAGGCCAATTCAATTCCAGCCTTGCCCTCCAACGCTTCGATCACATCCCAGCCATGGCGCGCGAAGAGACGCGCCAGCCGTCTGCGGCTCTCGACGTCATCTTCAATGAGTAAAACCGTCGGCATGGCGTTTGCGCGGGATTCTGTCAGCCGATCTGCCTGAAACCAAGAGTTTTCCGCAATGGCCCGAACCCGGCCAAAAGCTAGAGGAGGCTAGAACCGAATGCGCCCGGCTTGCCGCGTTTCCAGCGCAGATCGGGATGGAGATTGATCTCCTCCGGCGGAACATCGAACCCGACCGCCCGCAGCAAATAAGAAACGCCTTCCCGGCTCTCCATCGTTTCCTTCAGACTGCGCGCGAAAAGCTCGATGTATTCTTTGTACGATTCGAGTGCCAGCTTTCCTTCGGCGAAGTGTTCCGCCAGCGCTTCGTCGTGATAATCGATCAGCTCGATCAAGGCGCGCCGGAGCTTTACGCGCATTTCCGGATCGACGACCACCTTGAAAGGGGTTGCCCCGGCGTCCGGCTTAGCCAGCTCCTTTTTCAACGCGGTTTGATCCGCGGAAACGAGCTGATAATCGCGTGGTTCCTCCATGGTGTTTGCCCGCGAATCCCGCTGCAAAAAAGCGAAAAGGGTGGGGGACAGTTGTGGATTGACTCGCGTAATCTGTCAAACCAGAATCGCCGCCTATGAAAAAATCTCTTATCACATTTCTTACAGTTGCCGGCCTGGCGGCGACGGCGTTTGGTTCGGCCGAGACAGAACTGAAAGCGATCGAGCAGCAGTGGCTCGATGCCTACATGAAAGGCGATGCGGCCTTCATCAAAAATCTCGAGGCGGACGATTATACCGTGGTCGAACCGGACGGCACGGTCACGACCAAAGCTCAGGACGTTAAAGCCGTCACGGACAAAACGTTTATTCTGAAGAGTGCCTCCATGAGCGACACGAAAGTCATGTCAATGGGCGACAACTACGCTTGCGTGACCGCGATGCTCAAGATGAACGGCAGCGACGATGGCAAAGAATTCTCCGGAGATTTTCGGGGAATAGATTGCTTCGAAAAGAAAGCCGGCAAGTGGCAGGCGACCTATTCGCAGCTCACCAAAGTCGAAAAGGAAAAGAAATAGCGGCGGTTTCTAGTTTGACCCTTGGAGCTGCCGCCGTGATGGGCGGCAGCTTCGTTTAATGGGGCAGGCTCCGCCTTGATGTGTGTGACTCCCGAGGGAAGGGAAGGGTGAGAATTTAACGAGATTCACTAGAATCGCGTGAGCGCGAGTACAAGCTCTTCGTCGCGGACTTGCGAACCGCGCTCAAAGCCTCGCAGAAAAAATAACAGTCGTGGGAGCCGCCAGCTAAGGCTTGGGCGAGGCCGCTGGGCTGGCGGAGGCGGACGGCTTCGGGGCCTTTGTTTTTTCCGCGTCTGTCGCTGGTCCCAGCTTCACGGTCTTCGCTTCGAGACTTCCGTCGGCGGCTTTCCAGTAGGAGCCGCGGACTTCTTCGTTCGCGACGACATCTTTCATCGTAGCCTTGGCGCTGCCTTTCGTGAGGACGGTTTTATCGGTGATTTTGAAGACGCGTGAACTTTCCTTCCCGGCAATCGTGAAGGTCTTCGCCTTTTGATCCACGGCGGAAATCATCCCGTGGAAGGGAATGGCGCGGGTGTCGGTGACGGTTGTCGCCGCGGGAGAAGCGGTGGCCTTCGGCGAGGGAGCGGGCGGGGCCTTCTTCATCGGGGCAGGGGAAGTTGCAAACGCCGTGCTGCAAATGAGGGCCGCAAGGCAGGAGGTGAGTAGTAATTTGTTTTTCATGATTGGGTTCTTAATTAAATGCCTTCTACCAAGTCCGGCCCGGTGAAGCAATGAACATTGTCGAGGTTGCCAGGATAAGTTAATGCCTTTCGTAACTCCGCCTGGTTTGCTCGTTAGGTCTGGTCAGTCAGGCGCCGACGTTTGACCCTAGATTGAAAATTTCCCTTTCGCTTTTGCTCGCGGCTTTTCGGGATGCGCCTCACGGCCGCCGATTCGAAGTCGTCCGGAAACTGCGCCGCGCGCTAGCTCAGCCAGCGCCTGATGCGACGGGCGATTGCTTCGACATCGGCGAATTCAAATCTTTCGAGCAATTTGAGACCAAGTACAGGATCCTCGCCACGGAGTTGGGGTATGAAGGGAAGGTTCCTGCGCCGGGCGAAATGGATTTTCTCCATGCCATGGTGGACCGCGACGACATTCGGCATCCAGGAGGAATCGGGTCGCGCGATTATTTTTTCCTCACAGCCTTGGTCAGCATTCTGGCGCCGCGTCGCGTCGTCGAAATCGGAACTCTGACTGGTTTCTCCGCGGCCATTATCGCCGCCGCCATCCATCGCCAACATGATGGAGCCGGCCTGCCCTCAGGCCGGAACGGGATCACCGTGGAGACGATCGATGTTCAGACTCGCTGCCTGATCGACGAAACGCGCGCGACCGGCTTTGAAATTCCCGAGCTGATTCCGGACCTTGTCTCCACCGTGCAGGTCCACACGGGGAAGGAATCCGATTTCGTTCGCGAGCTGGGAGCGCGCAACGAGTTCGGTCTCGCGTTCATCGATGCCGATCACCGCCATCCGTGGCCGCTGCTCGATGTGCTTCGCCTTGAGCCCTACGTCCAAGACGGCGGCTGGATTTTGTTGCACGACATCAAACTGGGAACCTATGGTCGCGATCAAAGACAAACCGGCCAGGCGCCGGAGGGCGATACGCCTTATGGCGCCGAATGGCTTTTCGATCGCTGGCCTTTTCGGAAAATAAGATCGTTCCACATTGGCGCGATTGAGCTTCCATCACGCAGGGATGCTCTGATTCCGTTTGCGCTGCGTCTGATGGAAGAGCCTTTCGAAGTTACCGGCAAAGCCGCGAAGCGCGTCCGGCGCGCGCTCTACCAAAGCCTGACCGACTTGGTCTGACGGACTGAAAGTTGGGAAATCGCTCGCCAACTCGCGCCGGACTTAGGCAGAGTCGTGCGGCCGTGAGAACTTCGACATGCAACTACGATTGATCAGCGCGCTCGGGCTGGTGGCGATGCTGGTCTTCGCGTGGCTGTTGTCCAACAAGCGCAAGCAGTTTCCGTGGCGCACTGTGATCTGGGGCGTGGTTCTGCAATTCGTTTTCGCAATTTTTATTTTAAGAACGCCGATCGGTTTGCGGCTGTTCCAAGGCGCGCAAGTCGTGATGGATCAACTCAACACCTACGCCTACGACGGGGCGAAAATGGTCTTCGGTCCGCTGGCGGATGGCGAGATGCTGCGCAAAACTTTTGGTCCCACCGGCGGCTACGTCTTTGCGATCTCGGTCACGGCGACCATCATCCTCATCTCGTCGCTCTCGTCCTTGCTTTATTATTGGGGCGTCCTGCAAAAAGTCGTCGCGGGCGTGGCGTGGGTGATGATGAAAACGATGCGGACCAGCGGGAGCGAAAGCCTGGCCGGCGCCAGCAACATTTTCCTCGGCCAAACGGAAGCCGCGCTCGTGATCAAACCGTACCTTCCAAAGATGACGCAGAGCGAGATAATGGCGTTGATGGCGACCGGCATGTCCACCATCGCGACGGGGGTGATGGCCGTTTATGCGGGCATGGAGGGATTGAGCGCGGGCCATATTCTCACGGCGTCGGTCCTGGGGGCGCCGGCGGGTTTGCTCGTCGCTAAGGTGATGTTTCCCGAAACCGAACCGAGCGAAACGGGCGAGCGTTGTCATTTTGAAACGAAACGCATCGCCACGAACAGCATCGACGCGATCTGCACCGGCGCGAGTGAGGGCGTGATGCTCTCGATCAACGTGATGGGAATGCTAATCGCGTTCGTCGCCATCGTGGCCCTGCTCAATGGCTTGATCGTTTGGCCACAGCACTTCTTTGGAATTGCGACGCCGCTCACAATCCAGCAGGCCCTCGGGTGGGCGAACGCGCCCTTCGCCTGGCTCATGGGCGTGCCTTGGAACGATTGCCCATTCATCGGCGGAATCCTGGGTGAACGCATCGTGCTGAATGAATTCGTCGGGTACCTCGATCTTTCCAATTTTGTAAAGACGCATCCCGGCGCGGTCGATCCGCGCTCGGTCACGCTCGCGAGTTATGCGCTGTGCGGTTTCGCGAATTTCTCCAGCATCGCTATCCAGATCGGCGGCATCGGCGCGCTCGCGCCCGAGCGCCGCCACGATCTCGCGCGCCTGGGATTTCGCGCCATGATCGCGGGAATCCTGGCCTGCTACCTCATGACAGCGGTCGTCGGAGTTATCCTTTAGCGAGCGCTCTCGATGGAGGGCTGACTGCAGGCGACAACGCCTATGCGGAGGTCGTTCAAATATTTTTCATCAGATTCGTATTTTTTTCTCGCTGTGAGTATGGCCACCACCTAAAACGGTGTCTTCTTCTATGCGAAACCTTACCTTAACCTCGTTGCTGTTCTTAATTTTGGTCGGCCTTTCCGCCCTCCCTGCGCGATTGGGCGCGCAAGGCACCACGTCGTCGTCGCTCGGCGGTGTAGTCACCGATGCTTCCGCAAACCCGGTGGTCGGCGCCGACATCGCGGCCGTCGATGCCTCTTCTGGCACCCGTTATTCCTCGGTTACCCGAGCTGGCGGCCGATGGGACATTTCCGCCGTCCGCACGGGCGGGCCCTATCGGATCACGGCGACCTCCAATGGTCTGACCGCGTCGAAATCCGGCGTGTACACCACGCTGGAGCAAACGTCGGAAGTAAATTTGCAATTCCGCGCGGCCACGGCCGGGCCTGAGGCTCCAGCCACCACGACTACGACGGAGGCAGGCGCCACCACAACCGAGCGCGTTGTCGTGCAGGGAACCTCCGTGGATGAGCTCTACAGCTCCGATCGGAACGGCACCAGCACCTACGTGGACCGCAAGGAGATCAATAACCTGCCCACGATCACGCGCAGTCTGAATGATTACATCCGGCTCACGCCCCAGATCAGCACACTCGGCCGGCAGGGCGCATCGGCTGCCGGACAGAACAACCGTTCCAACAATATCCAGATTGACGGCGCGACCATCAGCGACGCGTTTGGTCTCGCCACCTCGGGCGGCGGCACGGGCGCGCCGACGGAAAGCGCGGAGCCGATTAGCCTCGATGCGATCGATCAATTTCGCGTTAACATTGCGCCCTTCGACGTGCGCGAGAGCAATTTCGCGGGCGCATCCATCAACGGCATCACGCGAAGCGGCGATAATCACTTCAGTGGATCGGTCTACGGCTTCGGCCGCAATCAGGACCTGGTCGGCGAAGGTTCGCGAATCCGCATGCCGGTAGCGGATTTCCACGAATACACCTATGGCGCGCGCCTCGGTGGTCCGGTTTTTAAGGACGTGCTCTTCTTCTTCGCCAGTTACGAAGCCAAACGCGCGCTCATCCCGATCACGGGGGACACCTCGAGATTTTCTCTCACGGGTCCGAATAGTGTGGGGAACATCATCGATATCACTACCAATCAGTACGGGTTTGCTCCGGGCGGCACCGGCACGGAATCGACCATCATCGAGGACGACAAGTATTTCCTGAAATTCGATTGGAACATTTTGCCCGGCCACCATGCTTCGATCAGCTACAACCACATTGAGGGCACGAACGCGTTCGGCCTTAGCCGCGGCACCACCTTTGACTTAAAGAGCCGCCAATACAACAAGCCAATTTTCTTCGACTCGCTTTCGATTCAACTCTTCGACAACTGGAATCCCAGTTTCTCGACCGAATCGATTTTCGTTTATAACTACGCCCAAGCCACGCGCGTGCCACAGGGCATCTTTCCGCAGGTGATCGTCCACGAAACCTACGGCGACGTGCGTCTCGGCTCGGAGCAGTTCAGCCAGGAGAACTCGCTCAACCAGGAGATCATCTCTGGCACGTTCAATGCCAATTATTTTATCGGGAATCACCAGATCACGATTGGCACCAGCGACGAATTGATCGGTTTCGAAAACAAGTTTCTTCGCGATTTCTTCGGCGCCTATGATTTCCGTGCCACCACGGGATTCACCGCCACCCAAAATTACCAGCGCGGCGCGCCGAGCAATTACGCGGTCACTTTCCCGACGGTCCCCGGCACCATCCCGATCACGGAGGTGCGTTTGTTCGATTTCAGCGGCTACATTCAGGATAAATGGAAGCCGTTTCCAAATCTAACCGTCACCGGTGGTTTGCGGATCGATACCCATATTTTCCCGGACGATCCGTTCTTTAACCCGCAATTCGCCGCCGACTTTCCCGGCCGCAGCACCAGCCAAATCGATAACGACGTCATTATTTCGCCCCGCCTCGGATTCAACTGGGATATCTTTAATGACAAGAAAACCCAGCTGCGCGGCGGCACGGGTATTTTCGGCACTCGCACGCTCGGGGTCTTGTACACGAACCAATACGGCGGCACCGGCGTGGATTTCAAACGGGTGTCCCAAAATTTTGGCGGCACCGGAAACCCGCCTCTGACTCCGGGCTTCTTTAGCCCGAGTACGACCAATCCGCCCGTTCCACCTACCGGCCGGACCCTGGCTCCGGAAATCGACCTGAACGACCACAACTTCGAGACGCCCTCAATTTGGCGGAGCAGCCTGGGGATCGACCAGAAGCTGCCTTTCAACTTGATTGGAACCATCGAAGCGCTCTACGGGAAAAACCTGAAAGCCGTGACCGAGCGGAACATCAACCTGGCTCCGCAGATCGGGATCAGGCCGGAAGATGGACGCCCGATCTTTGGCGGATTTAACGGCGACAAGAACTTCGATCGCATCATCCTGCTCACAAACAGCAACCGCGGTTATTCGTATAACCTGACGGCGCAACTTGAGCGCCCGGATCCGGGCGACGGCTGGTACTTCAAAGCGGCCTACACCTATGGCCGGGCTTATGATGTAAACAGCACCACCTCCAGCCAGGCCGCCTCGAACTTCGGCTTTAATCCCGTGGCCGGCAATCCCAACGTGGACACGCTCAGCACCTCGGACTTTGAGCTGCGGCATCGCTTCCTCGCTGTCCTAACTTACACCTTCGCTCTTAAGAAGGGATGGGACACTACCATCGGCACGGTTTACGAAGGCGCGTCGGGGCATCCCTACAGCGTCCTCTACAATGGCGACGTAAACGGCGATGGCCAGTTCGGCAACGATTTGATTTATGTTCCGACCGGTCTCTCCGATCCGATCGGCGCGAAGTACGTCGGTGGCCAGAACGGCGCCAACTTCGCGGCCTTTAACGCTTATGTCGATAAGAACCCTTTCCTCGACAAGTACCGTGGCCAAATCGCGCCGCGCAATGGAGGACGTGATCCCTGGATCAATCGTCTCGACTTGCATTTCTCACAGCGGATCCCGGTGAAATGGGTCTGGGCAGAATTTACCGCCGACATCCTCAACTTCACGAACATGCTTGATAGCAACTGGGGCGCGATCAAACGATACAGCGCCTTCGGCACGCCGCAGCCGGTGGCGGTCAGCAGCGCGGGCATTTACACCTTTAACAACGGGACCGGCACCAAGCCGATCATTCAATCGGAAAACGACCTGGATTCGCGCTGGAAGATTCAGCTCGGCGTCCGCATTTCCTTCTAAGAAGTCGCGGTTAGGTTAAAGCAGTTTGCGGGCGGGACGAAAGTCCCGCCCGTTTGCTCTTGGGGCGCTGAGGGAAAGATCGCGCTTCACCGTTTCCAAGGTTCAAGCGACCCCGGATAGCGATAGACATAAACGCTGTGCTCGGGAAATCGGCTCAGTAATTCAGTGAGGCCCACTCCGTCGCCATACGCCAGGTAAACAGTCTGGGCGGACCACAAATCGACGGGGTTGCGGATCAGATCCGGGATGTCCATTTTGTAGGTGCCGGTTTCGAGAAGGATAATTCTCTTCGTTTCTGCGACAGTCGCGACGGTACGCTCGAGATCCTTTCGCCGGTAGATTTCGAGAGTTTGACCGACTGCATACAGAAAGCTGCAAATCACGAGAGCGGCGATAACCAGCGGCCATCCGATCCTGGCGAGCTTCTGGTCGCGGCTCATCCGATAGACCTCGACCACCGCCAGGAAGAGAAACGGAAAGTAAGGGAAGAGATAACGCGGCCCGGGTCCTGCGGGGGTCCAGGCATACAAAAAGTATGTGGACACACTGAGCGCGAATAGAGCCACATATGTTCTCAATCTCGCGCTGCGACACGGTCGGATCAGACAGAGCAGAAGCAAAATGACCGGCGGAAATGCGTAGAGTGTTCGCAGGAGCCGGATCGCGGTGACTTTGAAACCGTTCCAGGAAAGACCGAGACTGGCGCCCTTTGCTTCTACGCCTTGGTAGCCTCGCGCATCATGGACCGCCGGCGGGAGCAGTGCGTTTCCGGTCGCAAGCTTGTTGTATACGAGGTGAAGGGACGCGAGCAGGCCGAAGCCCAGCAGGACCAGAACAAGCCCTTTGATTTTTCTTTTGCGCAACAGATCAAAAGCGATCCAGGCCATCAACGGAATCCAATCGAGGTACCGGACTAACGAGCAAGAGGCCAAAAGTAGCCCGACCCCGAAGAGACGCCCAAGCGATTGTTCCATTGGGTGCTCGCGAATGGTGTCGTAGACAAGGAATGCGCCGAACAGGAGCGCCATGGTCAAGGTATGGTTTCCGAAATTGGCGACGCTTAGGGAAAAGAACGAGCAAAGCGTCACCAGCCACCACGTAATTCCAACAAACTCATTCCCGATCCGTTTGCTCACATGCGAGAGGAGCAGGAAAACAGTGAGAGCGCCGAGCAATGGCGCCAGCAGCCATTCCAGCTTCAGCCTCGCGAAAGGGGCGAGCGCCGCGGCCCAACCCGGATCATATTTCGGAAGGCGACGCCCGCCCATATCATCGAGCGCGTCGGCGTGCACGAACTTGTTCAGCGGATGCGCTCGATCGTAGATCGGATCTTTGACATCGATTTGGCCGCGCGAAAACAACCTGGCTTGGAACAGATAGGCCTGCTCGTCCCCCGAATTAGGGAAGTGCTGGATCAGAAAAAAGTGGACCAGGACAAACTGGAGCAGCGAAAGAAGTGAAAGGAGCAAAATCCGGCGTCTCATTTTCGATCCAATGCCAGCAACTGAAACGCCAAGACCTTCCGATTCGAGTCGCGTTGCGCCCATCTGTATTGGAAAATCATTAAGGTTTTATCCACTTCGGATTCAGTCTCGCGGAAGATTGGTGCCATTCCATCGCATAGCATAGAACAAATGGCTCTCTAAGCTTTTCGGCACGAATTAGAAACGCCGCACGGGCGTCCCAAGACTTGCTACCCTTGGCACTGCCGCAGGCAGTGCGCGGATTTTTCTTCAAAATGAATCTGCTCGAAAATGGAAATCGCTCGCCAACGTTTTCGGCACGGATTAGAAGCACCGGAGCATGCCTTCGCGTTCGAAAAAAGTTTCAGTCGTCACGGGTGGCGCCGGATTTCTCGGGTCGCACCTCACGGACCGGTTGCTGGCGGAGGGACATCGCGTCATCGCGAAACGGTAACTTGGCAGGCTTAGGAAAAAGTCTATCTTGGTCGGAGTTCAATGACCTACGGCATCCTATTTGAAAAAGCGGAGACCGCCGAGCTGTCGCCGGGTTCCTACTACGCGCATGTGCCCGCTTTGGCATTGACCACGCACGGGGAGGGAATCGAAGGCGCGCGCGCCGCTGCGGAAGATTTGATCAAGCTCTGGCTGAGTGAAAAGCGAGCGGCGGGAGAGGCGATTGGCATTCGCGTCTTTTTCTAGGAGTCACGGATCTCAAAATAGTTCGCGGGCGGGGCGAAAGGTCCCGCCCGCTTTTGTTTTCCAGGTGCAGTCATTCCTGGCCGTTGCTCGATCTGTTCCGGCGCGCGCTCTATCAAAGCCTCACCGGCTCGATCTGACTCCTTGGGCCTGCTTCGCCGCGGCGATCGATTTGTCGCGATCTGTAACCAACGTTCGAATCTGCTCGCCAATTTTCGCGTGACGAATTAAAAAACACCGGAACCACGCCGGAGAAAAATCATGAAGATGTTACCCCTCATTACAACCATCGCGCTGCTGCTCGTCGGCTGCGCGACTTCGCCGCAACCCGCCACGACAGCGCAGACGCATGGTCCCGTCGGCGACATCTCGAATCCGGAAGCGGAAACGCCGCCGTTCATTGGCATGACGAAAGCGCAGGCGCTCGCGCGCTACGGCCATCCGAAGAAACAGACCATGACGGACGAAGGTGAGCAGTGGGTTTATGTCCTCAACCTCGGCGAAGTGATCGGGAAAGCGCTCATCCCTTTCAACTTCAAACATCCGCTGGTGCGGACCGGAGTGCTCGTCTTCGGCGCCGACGGGCGCGTGAAGAAATTCAATTGGGACAAAGAGACGGAGGGTTAATGAAAAAATTCCTCCTCGTGATCGCGCTGGCAGTGGCCGGCTGCGAACAAACCCATCGGGCCAAGGTTTTCTCAGCGGCGGAAGGAACCGTGCGACCGTTATTACTCGCGCCAAGCACCGCGAAGTTTTGCTCAATGGATGAGGCAAAGTTTGTCGAGAAGGATGGCAATCAGGTCGTGACTTTTTGGGTTGACGCGCAGAACGCATTTGGAGTTCCGATCCGGCGTCACTTTGAAGTCTCGGTTGATCCGAAAACCTATCAGGTAAAAAGCGCAGTCTGTCTCGAAGAGGTCGAAGCGGCCAAGGCGCGAGAAACCGATCGGGAGATCGCTAGGATTCAGCGCGAAACGGAAGAGATTAAACGCTTAACTGATGAAACAGTTCGACGCATGAGAAGGCCATGACCGTATCATGAAAACGTTCAGCATTCGCCATTCCGCATTCGCAATTCTCCTGGTCCTTTGTGCGAGCTCAGCTTTCGCGAAAGACTTTCTCATCAGCGACCCACGTTACGCTGTGTATGCTCCGCGGCCGGACTATCCGCTTGTTGCGCGACAGCAGAAAATAACGGGAAGCGGCGTAGTCAGGATGAAGATCAACTCGGCTGGCCAGACCAAGTCGGTCGGGATGGCGCAAAGCACCGGGTCGCCAATCCTTGATCGCGCCGCGATTGAAGCCTTCAGGCGGTGGCGCTTCAAGCCAGGTGCATTCAAAGATTGGGCGCGCTGCCCGATCACGTTCACGATGTCAGGCGCGCAATACTGAAATGACCACGCTTATCGAATGCAGCGCGTGCGGCAAAGACATCTCGCCGAACGCAGCGAGTTGCCCGAATTGCGGCGAGCCGAATCGCGAAGCTGCGCCGGCGCCTCCAAGACAAAAAGAAACCACGACCGGATTTCTCGCCGCGCTCCTCATCGGTTTGATCATCGGCGGCGTGATCTACTGGATCGTCACGAGCTTGCCGGTGAGATGAGTAAGGACCGCCGCCGAAAGGTCTTCGTTCTGACGTGCAAAACTGATATGCAAAGAGGCTTCGGGATCGAGACGACAGAGCACATTTCCCTGGTTCACGAAGACATCGGTTTCTTTCTTACCAGAGAGTCTGCAGCGGCCGCATTAAGGAATCTCGCCTGGTACTGCCCAACCCCTGCGTTTGTAACCGAGCTCTCGCTTAATCCATCCGAAAAATTCGAGTGATCGCGGTGGACAATTCCGATCATGAGCAGGAGCGCGCGACCGAGAGCGAGTTCTTCGGTCGGGCCGAACACAATTTCTGGCCATGAACAGGGCGGTACTAATTGATCAGGTCCGTCGTCAGGTGAATTTCATTATCACCTCATGCAATGCTTACGATTCTGGCATGCGCGCAGAAGCGATTCGCATAGCGACCGCCGCTCGAGTCTTGTTTCACGACACGCGAAATTCGCGATCACTGATCCGGTCCCACCTGGGATTTTCGCAGATGAAGCTTCGTTCCACCGCGGTCCCCGTGTCAGGTCCGAATTCTCATTTTCCGGGATTTATTGGCCTAGAGGCTGAAGGTACCGGCTTTCGCCCATATGGCGATGATTCCCCGCGCGATGAGCAGGTGGAATTTGAGAAATGGTGGAGCGGGGAGCCAATCCTCAAACTGCCGAAATCGGACGAGATGATTACGCGGAAGCAATTGATTCTGGCTGCGGCAAACACCGATGGCGGAGCGCATGTGGATACGCGTCGCTCAACAGAATACGAGCGGCTCGAAGCTGGCCTTAATATTCAACTCGTCGTAGGACGCCGCGATGGTACTCGCGAGACGGTTACTTTGCGCTTCGCTAATCTTGCCGCACTGCGTCAAATCGGCCACGAGATACTGACAAGCAACGACGTGATTGACATTGTAAAGGCCCCCCTAGTCGATCCGTGGAGCGGCGAGCCCATGAAGCGTGAATAGTTGATTTCCGAGCCGCTTCGGGAAATCGCTCGCTAACTTTGGCGTGACGGATTAGAAGCACCGGAGCATGCCTTCGCGTTCGAAAAAGGTTTCAGTCGTCACGGGTGGCGCGGGGTTTCTCGGGTCGCACCTGACCGACCGGCTGCTGACGGAGGGCCATCGCGTCATCGCGATCGATAACCTCGTCACGGGGAACCCGGCGAACATCGCGCACCTCGGCGGCAACGAGAATTTCCGATTCATCAAGAGCAACGTCTCGAGTTACATTCTCGTCGAAGACGCGGTCGATTACGTTTTCCATTTCGCGTCGCCGGCCAGCCCGATCGATTATCTCGAGCTGCCGATCCCGACCTTAAAGGTCGGCGCGCTCGGCACCCATAACGCGCTCGGCCTGGCTAAGGCGAAGAAGGCGACTTTCCTCCTCGCTTCCACCTCGGAATGTTATGGCGATCCGCTCGTCCATCCGCAGACGGAAGATTACTGGGGCAACGTGAACCCGATCGGCCCGCGCGGCGTTTACGATGAGGCAAAACGTTTCGCCGAGGCGATGACGATGGCCTATCACCGCTTTCACGGGATGGACACCAAGATCGTCCGCATCTTTAACACCTATGGGCCGCGGATGCGGTTGCGCGACGGGCGCGTGGTGCCGGCGTTCATCGGGCAGGCGCTGGGCGGAACGCCGTTGACTATTTTCGGCGATGGCTCGCAGACGCGATCGTTTTGTTTCGTCTCGGATCTAATCGACGGGATTTTCCGGCTGGCCATGAGCGATTTTCACGAGCCGGTAAACATCGGGAACCCGCGCGAGATGACGATCAAGCAGTTTGCGGAAGAGATCATTCGGATCACGGGAACGAAATCGGAGATCGAATACAAACCGTTGCCGGTGGACGATCCGAAAGTCCGTCAACCCGACATCACGCGGGCCCGCAAAGTTTTGGATTGGGAGCCGCGCGTCCGTTTCGAGGAAGGCATCGTCAAGACGATCGAATACTTCCGCGGCTGTCTCGAGCGTGGGGAATTGGGCGAGCGGTTCGAGGGGTAAGCTGCCACTAGCGTCATCGAACGATCTCTCTCTTCTCTCTCAAGACCGAGTCGAAAAGATCTTCGAGCGACGGAGAGCAACCGCGGCATCCAGCCACGACTCTCTCAGCCCAATCAAGGTAATCGCGCTTGCGTTGCATGGGCCAATCTAGGGGCTGGGCCAGCGTGATGTCGCCCAGATTACAAATCTTGTCGGCAATCTTGATCTCCTTCGCGCGCCGCGATAGGGACGGCGCGTGCTCAATCTGCAACCGCTTCCGCTCCTCCTTGGGCAAAGTCTTGTCGTCGGTAAGTTCTTCAACTAGCAGGTGCACTTCTTCCCCAAAGCGTTGTTCCAATTCTTCCGAAGTGGTTTCTGTATCTTCGATCGTGTCGTGGAGAAGGGCTGCCCTCAGGGTCGCTAAATCCGTCACTCCGCCGACGCGGGCCAAAACATCCGCGACCGCGATGGGATGATTGATGTAAGGCGTGGCGTCCGCATCCTTGCGCCGCTGCCGGCTGTGTTTCTGCGCCGCGAATCGGAGTGCGGCGAGCAGCATGGCCGCGTCGGTGTCGGCTCCCCTAGTGGGTGGACTCATCGGGGCGACCGGCTCATTTGCCGAGGCTTTGCGCTGCTGTTCCTTCGCTTCTTCTCGAGCATCGCTCAACACTTGCCACAGGGCTGTCCCCCTGCTTATGTCGACCAATTTTTCGCAGCTCTTGCACCGGTATTCCCGCCACTCAGTTCCAGTGTGAGTATCCTTTCCAAGGAAATCAAGTTCACCCCCGCAGTGCGGACAAACATCGTCGGCATATTTGCTCTCACTCATGAATTGTCGGCACTCGCGAGCGCTTGCGCAGCCCAACCGTCTTCGGAATCGAGACGCCGATAGCACATGAAGATAGACTTCTCCGGAAGATTGGAGTTTGCGGCGCTCAACATGATGCTGCTTCCTTCGAAGCTGGCCAACTTACCAACTAGTGTAAAGATTCGCGTGCAATAGAGTGCGGTAGTCGAAGGGTACCGAATTAGGATCCACCATCCCCGGAAGTTGCATTGAACGTGGAAGCCAGGATGCGCGAGGGTCGCTAACTTTTGCGCGTTTAGGCTGGCGTCGAATTGTCGAATCGTGGAATTCTTGACGCGTCCGCACGATTGCCTGAGCGAAAGCGGACCTTTCGCATGAAATACATCCGAGCGTTTCATCTGCTGGTGCTGCTGTTCTTGTTGCCTGCGGTCGCACCAGCGCAGACGCGAGCGGAATTTCAGCTCACGAAAATCACCAAGAACCTGATCTCGACGCCGCAGTTTACCTACACCGGCGCGCAACAATACCAGACGAACCAGCAGAATCGCTGGCTCGAAGTGGAAGTGGAGTTTACCGCGACGCCGGAGTTCACCGACGAGCTGACCTTCAAATATTTCATTCTGATCAATGGCAAATTGCTCACAGGCGAAGTGACCCACGTGAATGTGCCCGCCGGCCGCGAGAATCGCTCGGTCATGTATGTCTCGCCGCGGACGTTGGCTCGTTTTCTTGGCAAAAGCGTGGTCACACTCAACGCGATCCAAAACATCGCGGTGCAAATCGTGCAGCAGGGCGCGATCAAGGATGAGCAGAGTCTTCAGCGCACGCCCGGCCAATGGTATGCCGGCCTGCCGCATGTGGCCGGTTTCGTTTTGAACAAGAACGAAACGCCGTTCGCGCCGCTTTACTGGGACCGCTACGAGCAGATCAAAACACCCGGCCGCTAAATCTCATCATGGCTGCTGTGACGCGCATTCTTAGTCTGAACCTCGGTTCGCACACCGTGGGTCTCGCGGAATTCCACGCCCAAACCAACGGCGGCCTCGTCCTGAATGGCTACCGCTTGCGCGAAATCCTGTCTGATTCTTCGAACGAGAGTGCGCGCAACGCCCAGATCGCCGCGGCGCTGCGCGAGATCATGCACGAGCTTTATCTCAAGCCCGGTCCGGTCAACTACGCCACGGCCGCGCAATCGGTCTTCGCCCGTTTCGTGAAATTGCCCGCGGTCGAGGAAGAAAAAATCGAGCGCATCATTGCCTTCGAGGCCCAGCAGAATGTGCCGTTCCCTATCGATGAAGTCGTTTGGGATTATCAACTGGTGGGGGGCGGCGGCGCCGACGAGCAAATCCAGGTCGTGCTTGTCGCGATCAAGGCGGACCTGCTCGAATCCGTCAACGCCGCCGTGGAAAGCGCGGGGCTGCGCACCAACATTGTTTGCGTCGCGACGATGGCGCTCTACAACGCCTTTCGTTACAGCTACAGCGACCTGCCCGGCTGCTCGCTCCTGGTCGATATCGGCGCGCGCACGACCAATCTGCTTTTCATCGAGCCGGGAAAAGTTTTCTCGCGCAGCGTCGCGCTCGGCGGCGCCTCGATCTCCTCCGCGATCGCGAAAGAATTCGGCGAACCAATCGGCGCGGCGGAGTTTCGAAAAAAACGGGACGGCTTCGTTAGCCTGGGCGGCGCGTATGCCGAGCCGGCGGATCCGGAAGTGGCGCGGGTTTCCAAGATCGTTCGCGGCACCATGACGCGGCTCCATGCGGAGTTAATGCGCTCGATCAGCCACTACCGTTCACAGCAGCAAGGGCTGGCGCCGGAGCGCGCGTTCCTGTGTGGCGGCAGCGCGAGCACGCCCTACATGCGTGAATTTTTCCAGGAGAAACTCCAGTTGCCGATCGAGTTCTTCAATCCGCTGCGCAACGTGGCGGTGAGCCCGGCGGTGGAGACAACAGAAGTGGCGCGATCGGCTCATCTTCTCGGCGAACTGGTGGGCCTGGCTCTGCGCAACGCGACCACCTGCCCGATGGAATTGAATCTGCGGCCGGAAAGCGTGGTGCGCCGGCAGCAACTGGAACGGCGCCGGCCCTTCTTCGTTCTGGCCGCGGCTTGCTTCGTTCTCGGTCTCATCGCCTGGGGCGCTTACTACTGGCAGGCGGCGCGCGTAGAAGATCAGGCCGTCGAGCATCTCGAAAAAGGAGTCGATGCGCTACGCCGGATCGATTCGCAAATGGCCCAGGTGCGAAAACAGACTGCATCGCTCGACACCCTGGCCGCGCCGCTGATCGAGGCGATCAACGATCGCGGCTTTTGGCTCGGGGTTGTGGACGACCTGAACACACGATTGCCGAAGGAAGATATTTGGATCACGGAACTGGTGGCGACTTCGGGCGGAAAACCGCTGGGCGGGCCGGAAGTTCCCGCGTTGCGCGCCGGCGTGACGCCCGCTCCCACTGCGCCGCCTCCGCGTCCCGGCGCGACCCCGACGGAACCGGCGATCGACGGGATTCTGGTGCGCGGTCTCTACCTGTTTAATCCCAAGCAACAGGAAGTGGTGGTCGATTATTTCCGGAACCTTCTCGGATCGCCCTGGTTCACGATCGATCCGAACAACCAGGCGAAAGTGATCAAGCCCACCACGCCGAACAACACGGAATGGGCTTACCCCTATGAGCTGCGGCTCGATCTCCGCAAACCGGTGAAGCTGCCATGAACTGGTTCCGGCAAAATCGCTTTCTTGGATATTTTTTTATCGCGCTCGGTGTCTGCACGCTCGGCGCTGTCTGGTTTGTGTTCAGCGCCAAGTCCGATGCGGATGAGGCAACGACGCGATTGAACCAGACCGTGGCCGAGTTGAATCGACTCGAGCGGCTCACGCCGTATCCCAGCGAAGAAAATGTGCGCAAGATGAAGGCGCACGCGGAGGATTACGCCGGTGCGCTGGCCAAATTGAAAGACGAACTGAAGATGCGCGTCCTGCCCGCGCCGCCGCTGGCGCCGAATGAATTTCAGGGACGCTTGCGCGTGGCCATGAACGCGGTGGGCGAGAAAGCGCGCGCGAACAAGGTGAAGCTTCCCGACAAATTCTATCTCGGGTTCGATGAATTTGCCTCGGCGCTTCCCCGGACCGAGGCCGCGCCTTTGCTCGGCCAGGAACTCACGCAGGTGGAGTGGCTCTTGAACACTTTGATCGACGCGCGGGTGGACGCGCTCACGTCGCTGCGTCGGACGCCGTTGCCGGAAGAGAGCGGAGGCGGGGCGACGTCGAGTGCAACGACGGCCGCGCCAAAAACTGGACCGGCGGTGGCGGCGGGGCCGAAGCTTCTCGAACGCAGCGTGGTCGAGGCGACTTTTGTTTCCACGCCGGCGGCCGCGCGAAGAGCGTTGAATCAAATCGCGGGCGCAAGCCAGCAGTTCTTCATCGTTCGGCTTTTGCATGTGCGAAACGAGAAAGACAAAGGGCCTCCGCGTGAGGGCGCGGCGGACGCGACCAGCACGACCGCGGTGAATCCATCTCCGGCCGGTTCGCCCGGAGCAAAGCCAACGCCGGCAGCGGCGTTGAACTTCATCGTCGGCAACGAGCACATCGAGACCTCCGCGAAAATCGAGATTGTGAGGTTCACGTTTTGACCTGGATCCGCTCCCATTACGATCGCGTCGCGGTGCTGGTGGCTGCGCTGTTTTTGTTTGTTTCCGCGCTGCTCATCATCCGCAACGCCTCGCAGTTCGCCGAAAACTTTTCCGGTCTTCAGACTTCTCCGGTGAAGAAGCCTGTCGTGCCGCCGCCGAAAGCGGTCGAGACCGCGCAGGCGGCAGAGAAGTTGCGCGAGCCGGTGCAATGGGTCGCAGGCGGGCGCTCCGGGCTTTTCGTTCCCGACAAACATTTCATCGGCGCCAACGGTCTGCCGGCGACATTGCAAACCACCGAAGTCCATCCGCCCGTGCCTAACGAGTGGCTGGAACAGTTCGGTTTGCCCATCGCCGATGCCGATGTCCTCACCCAGGACGCCGACGCCGACGGCTTCACTAATCTCGAGGAATGGGAGAACCACACCAACCCGACGGACAAAAATTCGCATCCGGCGTTTCTCGCGAAGCTGAAACTGAAATCGTTCGCGCAGGAGCCGTTTCGCCTCGTTTTCGCCTCGTGGGTGGACGACACCTTCGCCCTCAACACCAGCGACCTGAAGGAGCCCACGCAATTTCTAAAAATCGGCGACACGATTCGCGGGACGAAATTCAAGATCGTGAAATTCTCCGAGAAACACGAACCGAACAAGTACGGCACTAGCATCGATTTGTCGGAGCTGACCCTGGAGAATCAGGAGACGCACGAGCAGCTCAGCCTGGTGAAGGAGAAGATCATGATCTCGCCGGAATCGGTGGCGAACTTTGTTTACACGTGGGGCGAACGCCGGGAATTCGCGGTGAAAAAGGACCAAAAAGTTTCATTGAAACCGGAAGAGCAGATCAAGTATAAGTTAGTGGACGTTCAGCCCGCCAAAGCGGTCATCGTCAACACGCAAAACCCAAATGAACCGATCGAAGTTGGCCTCTTCATCCCCTAACCCCTCTGTGGTATCTCTCCATGACAAACCCCTCCTGCCGTTGCATTATTTTTCTCGCTCTCGCCGCCGTCTTCCTGGTGTGGCTTTGCGGGAGTAGTTTCGCTCAGAATGTCAATCACGTCGCCGCTCGCGAAGCGGCCCGGCGGGAAGCGGCGCTCCCGCGCGGCGGTGCGGCGCTCGGGCGCGCCCAGGCTGCCATGGCCGAGAAAAATTACGCGGTCGCGCACGAGGAGTTTCGCATCGCCTTAAGTAATTTACCCGACGCGGTTGTGAGCGGCCGGGCGCATGACGAGGCGGTCGCCGGATTCTGCGCCAGTGGAATCAAACTGGCCGAACAAAAAATCGCGCAGGGAAAATACGCCGAAGCCGAAGGGCTCTGCCGCGAGATGCTGGTCGATCGTTACGATCCGAATTACCGGCCCGCCCTGGAAATGCTGGCCCGGCTCCAAGAGCCCGGTTTCGTTAACCGAACGGTCGGTCCGAAATTCCTCACCAAAGTCGAAGAGGTAAAAAAATTCCTGAGCGAAGCGGACGGCTATTACAACAGCGGGCGGTACGATCTCGCCTTTAAGAAATACGAGCAGGTCCTCAATCTAGATCCTTACAATGTCGCGGCGCGGCGCGGCCAGGAGAAGATCAACCTGACCAAGACGCATTACGGCGAGGAAGCCTACAACGAAACGCGTTCGCGCCAGCTCTGGCAGGTGCAGAAAGGTTGGGAAGAGCCAGTCAAGAAATATGGAGAGACCGTCGGCACGATCACCGACGCTTTCACCAAGGACGCGACCGGCACGGCGCGCATTACCAACAAACTAAACACGATCATCATCCCGCGGATCGAATTTCGCGACGCGAGCCTCCGTGAAGCGATCGAGTTTTTGCGGCAACAAGCGGCGGCCAACGATCCCGGCGCGGATGGCCGCAAAGGCGTGGACATCGTCCTGCGTGTGAACGCGCTCGGCACGCATTCCGAAACTGTTTCTACCACGAGCACGACGACAACGTTCGTAGCCCCCACCACTTCACCCGTCCCGGGCGCTTCGCCGGAGACTGCGCCGACCGTCGTGCCGCCGATTCCCGCCGCGGTCCCACCGGCCCCAGCCATTTCAACGTCGGACGCGCGGATCACGATCACGCTCAATGAGATTCCACTCGGAGAAGCGTTGCGCTACATCGCGAGCCAGGCCGGACTCAAAGTGAAGATCGAGCCCTACGCCGTTTCGATTATTCCGCTGAGTGAGCAGAGCAACGATCTGCTGACCAAACAGTATCGGGTCCCGCCTGGATTTATTAGCGGAACACTGAACGCAAATATGTCGCCGTTGAATCCCACGGCGGCGAAACCGCCGGCGAACGGCACCGGGAAAGACACGCAGGAAACGACGGGCGGTCGTCTGCTCGTGAATCGCGAAGGCGCGAAGGAATTCCTGGAGAATCAGGGCGTCTCCTTCACCGTCCCGGGCTCGAGCGCGAATTTTCTTCCGCAAAGCAGCCGGCTGATTGTTCGCAACACCGCCGACAACCTGGAGCTGGTCGATGCGATCGTGGAGCAGGCAAACATCTCCGGTCCAAAGCAGGTGGAGATCGAGGCGAAGTTTGTTGAGATTACCCAGAATAATCTCAAAGCCCTGGGCTTCGACTGGCTGCTCGGGCCGTTCAGCCTGCAGGGGAGCGGAGAAATCAAGGGCACCGGCGGCACCTCGGGGACAGGCGCCACCCTAAACCAGATTGATTACCCTTTTTCGACTAACGGAACGAATCCAATCACCGCCGGAAATCGAAGTGGGAATTTGGCGATCTCCGGGAATGCCATCGATTCACTTCTGAGCGGAACGAGCGCCGGCCAATTCCTGACGCCCGGGATTCTCGGAATAGGCGGATTGCTAACGAACCCGCAGTTCCAGGTCGTGATCCGGGCCCTCAACCAAAAGAAGGGCGTCGACCTGCTTTCCGCGCCGCGCGTCACCACCAAGAGCGGGCAGCGGGCGATGATCGAAATCGTGCGGGAATTTCGCTACCCCACGCAGTTTCAACCTCCGCAGATTCCGCAAACTTTCCGGAGCGATACGGTGGACAACAGCCAACTGCCCACGATAGACCTGACGCGTTTTGTGACGGCCAGCGCTTTCCCGGTGACGCCAACGACGCCGACTGCTTTCGAAACGCGAAACACTGGTGTCACGCTGGAAGTCGAACCCGTGGTCGGTCCTGATGGCATTACCATTGATCTCAACCTTGTGCCTCAGGTGGTGGAATTCGAAGGCTTCATCAACTACGGAAGTCCAATTCAAACGACGAGCACGAACGGCCTTGGCTTGACCAGGGTCAATGTCCTAACGCCAAACGTCATCAACCAGCCGATCTTCAGCAGCCGCAAAGTGAACACGAGCGTGAGTGTGTGGGATGGGCAAACCGTCGTCCTGGGAGGCCTGATGCGAGAAGATGTGCAGAAGACAGAAGACCGCACGCCGATTATTGGCGACATTCCCATCATCGGCCGCCTTTTCCGCACGAATGTGGATCAACACGTGAAGCGGAATCTCATTATTTTTGTTACCGCGCGCCTGGTTAACCCGGGTGGCCAGGCGGTGAACTCCACCGAAGAGCTGGAAGAATCCGAAGACATCATAGAACCTCCAATCCTGCCAGAAGTTCCATTCTACAAGAAGTAGCCATGGAAAAATTTTGTTTCCTTTTGCCGGGGTTCGCCATTCTCCTCGGTCTACTCATGCTGAGCCCCGCCTACGGGGCTTCGAAGAAGAAACCGGCCCCGCCTCCGCAGGTTCATCCTCCGACCATCTTCAGCGTGACCGCGAACAGCATCACGGTGACAGAAGAGAAGACGACGAAGACGCTCACGATCACGCCGTCCACTGAGATCACGGTGAACGGTCAAAAAGCTACCGCGGCCGAGTTGAAGCCAAGTATGACCGTCAGCATTACCATGGGCACAGACCCTACCAAGGCCAGCCGGATTAGCGCGACCGGGAAGTGATTGGAGGGACGGGCGCCGTCCCGTCCCAAATATTGAGGACGCCACGGCGGGCGTCTCTTCATTAGTGGATGTCAGTCGACGCGATCGGAATGATCTGCGTTCCGTTCAGGTAACTGACGGTAACGCTCTGCGCGTCGCGAGAAATCACAGCCAGCTTTAATCCGCGCGGCAGCACCGTCTCGCCGTACGGTATTTTGATCCGCACCGGCTGCGTGATCGTGGCGAATTGCGGCACCGGTGCCGGGTTCGGTGCTAACGCCGTCTTGTTCGGCGCCGCCGCCGCCGCGCTTTGCGCGTGTTGTGGCATCGTGGCTTGGACCACGAAATCGCAGGTCACCGGATAATGATCCGATGCGTGCGACGGGCTGATCTGAGGCCTGGCCGAAATCATATTCGCGCCAAACAGGTAATCGAAAGTCGCAGCGGGATAACGGCCGCTTCCCGGATGCGTGATTCTCTGAAGCAGCGGCGCATCTTGCAACGGATTCCGAAATCCAGCTTCCGTCAGCTTTAGCAATGTCTTCTCGTCCCTGAAGTCAGGCTGGTCCAGGTTGGTATTGAAATCGCCACCGACGACGAGGCTCTTCACCATCGGCATGGAAGGCGTAATGACCGCGCGGACGTGGTTGAGAATCTGGGTCACAGCGACTTCTCGTTCCCTGATGTTCTTTGCGGCCTCGATCGCCTTGTCCCCGTGCATGATGAGATTGCTCTTGAGGTGGAGGGAATATATCCCCACGTCGGCGCCGCCGATGCGGAACTAGGCAAACGCAAATCCTCGCGGCGGATCGATGCCTTCCATCGATTTCCATTTCTCCGACCAGGCGGCTTGCGCGGGCTCCTTGGCCAGGATCGCCACCTGCTGTTTCCCGAGGCCGGATTGAAAAGGTTCGGTGAAGGCGGAACAAATCGCCACCTGCTGTTTCCCGAGGCCGGATTGAAAGGGTTCGGTGAAGGCGGAACAAATCGCCACCTGATAGGTGTGCGGCCGGATCGCTTCCGCGAGGCGCGCGCAGGTATCATAGTCCTTCACTTCCTGGAGCATGATGATGTCGGAATTGAGCGGTCGCAGCACGGCGGCCGCGGCCTCGATCCGCTTCGCTTGTTCTATGGGCGCCAATTCCTTGGGCGAGCCATTCGGAAACCATTCGAGGTTCCAAGTCGTGACCCGAATAGGCGCCGCCGATAGGGAAGACGCCACGAACGCCAGGATGGCGAGAACAAGACAGGCAGTAGTTCTTTGAAATTCTCTCACGGTCCCCCTCTCTTCTGAGGAGGGGAAGGGGAACTGCTTGTTCTAGAGTGCGCTACTATAATCGGTCCGGCGCTTTGGGCAACGACTCTGTGGAGGGACGGGCTCTGTCCCGTCCTAAAAAATTTGGGACGCCACGGCGGGCGTCCCTCCAAATTAGTTCTTCGGCTTGTCGGGATAATCGACGTTCATGGAGCGGAGTGACTTGACCGTTTCCATCAGTGCCCCCTGGTGCTTCTGATACCCGGCTCTGTCCTCCGCCGTCATTACGATATAGGCGACGGCTTTCGGCAGTTGCACGTAGGCGACGCGCTCGAAGCGCTTGTAGGCGTTTGTCGGCTGATACTCATTGATGAAGTAAGACTGGCCCCCCGCAGTCTTCCCCGACGCGATCCGTTTCATTTTAAATCCGGGCCGCTTCTTTTTCATGTCCGCGATCGCGTCCTTGGCGAACGTCTCGTAATCCTCGTATTTCGTGCTCGCGATCTTGGCATACATGAGTGGGTCGGCGGTTTCCCAACTGGCGCCCTCCAGATAAAGCACGCACGGCAGACCTTGCCCCGCGCCGGCGGTGGGATCGAGCTTCCAACCTTTCGGCGCGCTGATATTGAAAGCGCCTTTCGGCCCGTAAACAATCCCGCCCGCGGATGGCTGCGCGCTCGCTTTCATCCCTGTGGCCAGAAGAAACAGAACGGCGAGCAGCGGTAGTTTCATTTTCATTTCTTTCGCCGGGTCACCCGCCGGTTCTGTTAATTCAGCGTGGAGATTTCGACGACGCCCACGCCGAAAAGCGCCGCGAGGATTAACCTGAAAAACAATGCGTGGCTTCTCATCGCGAGCTGATGCTGCCGGAAACCGCGAATAAAGTAAATGCTATCTAAAAGTGGACGGTAACGGCTCCCTCATTGCAAATGGGTGGGCCGATCGGAACGATGGAGAGCATCCCTCCGCATTTAGCATTGACAGCGGGTCAGGGGCCGGGGCTATTCTTAAATTCCCAAACGCACGTGCGAGGAGACATCATGAAACGACCGGTTCGGTTGATTGGCATAGTAATCGCCGTGGCAATTGGATGGCTTGCACCGGGGAAGATTGAGAGCGCAGAATCACCCTCGTCCCAGACAACCGGCAAGGCCCCGGTTGAATTCACCTTCGGTGGTATCACTCCTAAACATGAGATCGCGTACAAGATCAAGGTGAACACGGCCAAACCAATTGAGGAGGTCCATATGAGCCTCAAGGAAACGGATGCCAGCGGAAAGGTCTTATTCGACGGCGACCTGATCTGGCAAAACATTCAACATTCAACGCGACAGCCGATTGAGCAGGGCAAGACCTACGAAGTCACGACGTACCTGAGGCCCGAATCAGTGAAAGTCGAGTGTTCACTTAAAGAGGTGTTCTTCACGGACCACACCCAAAGTTCGGCCCAGGGAACGACACCACAGGGCCCTGCTCCCACCATCGCGACCGTTGCGCCAAGTGTCATTCCTCAGCCGACGCCGGTCACTGCCTCGCCGCCTCCAGAGGCTTCGGGCGGAGCGCTGGTTACCCAGGGCGAAGCCGAAAGCTTCGCCAGGTCTGTCTATCGCGACATGGGTCAAAACGATCCGGGAAAGGTGCTGGCCTACTTCGACAAGACCGTTGACTACTACTCGTTCGGACGCAAGGACAAGGCGTTCATCGCCGAACAACTGAGGAAGTATTTTGCCTCCTATCCGATCCGTTTATTTTCCGTTGGTGAGGTCAAGCTCCGGGGGCCGCCCAACGACGGCAAAATCACGGTGACCTTGGAGGTCCGTTACACGCTCAGGGTTGGGAGCAAGGGCGCTGCAAGCACCGGCCGTTCACAGGTGGAATGGGACCTTGTTAAACGAGATGGGGCGCCCAAGATCGTTCGCTTTACCGGAACCTCTTATCCGGACGCTGCTCCGGCGGGATCCCCCTAAAGGCCAGAGAAGAGTTCCCGCTAGTTCCGGTTCATGATCGCCGCTCAATTCAGAGCGTAAATTTCGACGACGGCTACGCCGGTAGTTCCACCGACGCCGCGGACAATCGCGGTGTACTGCGCCCCATTCGCGGGCAAGATGGCGACGATAGCTGATTCCAGGGTTGATATCTGGGTCATGAAGTTGGTAAGAACATGGATCTATGAACACCAACCGGACTAAAATATTGTCGTTGGCCATTGCGAGTTTCGTGACCCTGGGCCTGGCCGCACACCTCGCCGCGAAGGATCCGGGGGCGAATCCAAAAAAAATGCCAACTTCGAAGCCGGAGCCGACGCTAACGCCCAAGCCAACGGCCTCGCCCAAGCCCACCGCGACGCCGGCCCCTAGGAATGAGCAATCCATTGCGGTCGAGACCAAGCGGATCGATCTGGTGTCGAAGTTAAAAACCATGCACCTGCATGACGGGCAAAATCTCGTGCACGAGGGCGATGGCGTGAAGTTGATGGCCGAATCGCGTAACAACAAAATCGTCCGCTGGAGCGCCACGGACGAGAAGGGTCACAAGCTTACGACCGAGATGCGAATCGTGGGAACGGTCTGCGTTATTTTTCGTGGTTACAAGTATTGCTATGTGGTGACCATTGACACACAAGGAAAATTGCCAAGGTGGGTCAGGCTCGAGCTCGAACAGAGTAGCTGATCCTTTGTCCCCGTTCACGCGACGGAGTTTCTCGCGCCCATGAAGGAATACTGCTTCTAATGCGACGCCAATCAACTAACTAGTCGATGACTCTGCGCTTATTTCTGCTTTTCGTGACGGGCTTAAGGCCAAGTAGTAGAGCAAAGGCCTAACCAACCGATGGAGGCCGACCGCGAGCCGTTGGTATATCTAGTTTTCTCATGACTTCGTTTACCTTTTCCCGCAGCGACGCGCGTCCTCGCTCGCGGCGGCTTATCTTGTTCGCGTTAGACGACTCAGGCACATATCTCCTGGGCAATGCGCAACACCACCAATAGAATGTAATGCAGGCGCTAGAATTCCACCGCGGTGATCGAATCGGGTGGTTGCGAGCCGCCGTCCTGGGTGCCAACGACGGCCTCCTTTCAACCGCAAGTCTTATCGTCGGCGTCGCCGCCGCCCATATCGCGCCGAGGAACATTTTAGTGGCTGGCCTCGCAGGACTGGTAGCCGGCGCCATGTCGATGGCGGCCGGTGAATACGTGTCAGTCAGCTCCCAAGCAGACACTGAGAAGGCAGATGTCGATCTGGAGCGCAGGGAACTGGCGGAGAATGCAGCCGGCGAAGAGGCCGAGCTGGCTGCCATTTATGTCAGGCGAGGACTCACAGCCGCGCTCGCCGAGGAAGTAGCCGCGCAGCTCACTGCGCACGATGCTTTGGGTGCTCACTCGCGGGACGAACTAGGCTTTTCCGACGCACTCAAGGCTCGTCCTGTTCAGGCGGCGCTAGCTTCGGCAGCGACGTTTGCCATGGGTGCCGCGCTACCCCTCTTTGTCGCCATCATTTCGCCCGCGAACTTGGTAATCCCCGTCGTAATCGGGTGCTCGCTGATTTTCTTAGGCGTGCTCGGCGGAGTTGCTGCTCGGGTAGGCGGCGCGCCTATGCTAGCGGGAGCCATACGTGTCATTTTTTGGGGGGCACTAGCGATGGGTATTACTGCAGGAGTGGGTGCGCTATTCGGGGTGGCCGCATGATCGGTCTTCGTGAGCCAACGTCGCCTAACCTGGCGAGAGGCTGTGTAATAACTCACGCTTAGGCGCTTTTTGGCACGAAACTGGGGTTCAAATCACTCTCGGAAAAAATCAAAACGCGTTATAGGTCAAATATGAACGATATTTTTTCTCGCGTTTGTGACGCTAGGACTTTTCACACAGCCTCGCGACTCAGCGAACTGCGATCCGCTTCGACGCCTAACTGTCGATTATCTAATTCGTCCAGCACATCGACGTCGCGTGATCTGGCTTTTGACACTATCGTCCCGATTGTCACCGCGCACAGTCCTTAATCCATGCCCTCAAATATCGAAATCAAAGCGCGCGTTTTAGACCTACCGCGGATTACCGCGCTGGCCGAGAAGCTGAGTGACGCTCCTGCCGTAATCATCCAGCAGCACGACACCTTCTTTCTCAGCCCTAACGGCCGTCTGAAGCTTCGACAGTTTTCGCCGGAGGCGGGCGAACTGATCTTCTATTCCCGCGCCGATGTCGCCGGCACCAAACAATCCGACTACCTCATTGCGCGGACGACCGCCCCGGCCGAATTGCTTGCGGTGCTCTGCGCCGCCCTGGGCGCGCAGCAGACCGTCATCAAAACCAGGAGACTCTTCCTCGTCGGCCAGACCCGCGTGCATCTCGATGCGGTCGAGGGCCTCGGCTCATTCGTCGAGTTGGAGGTCGTGCTGCGCGAGGGCCAGCCGCCCGAGGAGGGCCACCGGATCGCGCGTGAACTCATGCTCGCTCTCGACATTCGGGAGAGCGATCTCATCGAAGGCGCTTACGCCGACCTGCTCCATCCCGGAGCGATTGAACGACGGAAGCCGCGGCGAATTGGATTGATCAAATCGCTCGAGAGGCTGTGTGAAAAGTC
>QHBM01000162.1:4626-15522 GCA_003244145.1 Chthoniobacterales bacterium | reverse complement strand
GTCCACGCTCCGTCTCACGCGCATCACCTGGCAGACAAACCGGCTTGCGGCCGCGGGCGACACCACCGAATTCGAGAGCAAGGCCGAGCTGCATGTGGAATGGGAACGCGAGATCTCGACTACGCCCGGCCTCGGCACGGATCGCAAACCGATTGCCGCCACTCTATCCGACGCGATCGCGGGAAAGCCGGGCGAATATTTACTCGAAGCTCTGGGCAAGGACGCGCACGGCCATGACATCCTCACCTCGCTCACCTTCGACGTCGCTGGGCCGGGCGAAACGGTTTGGAATTACAAAAATCCCTACGCCGTTGATCTTGTCACCGACAAGGAAAGTTACGCTCCGGGCCAAACCGCGACGATCATGGTCAAGACTCCGATCGCGGGCGACGCGCTGGTCACGGTGGAGCGTGATCGCGTTTTGCGCTCGTTCGTCACGAAGCTCAGCGGCAACGCGCCTTCGGTGCAGGTGCCGCTCAGCGAAACGGACGCGCCAAATGTTTTCGTCTCGGTCATGTTGCTGCGCGGCGCGAACGAGAGTCCGCGCAAAATCAAAACGCCGGAGTATCGGATCGGCTATTGCGAACTAAAGGTCGCGCGGCCTAACGACAAGCTGGCCGTGACCGTGAGACCGGCGGCGCCCACCGCGAAACCGGGCGAGAAAGTCCAGCTCGACGCGGAAGTGCGTGATGCCAGTGGAAAGCCCGCGGCGGATTCCGAGGTCGTTCTGTTCGCGGTCGATGAAGGCGTTCTTTCTCTTACCGGTTACAAGACGCCCGATCCGCTGGGATTCTTCAACACGCGGCGCCGCCTCGCGGTTCAAACGAGCCTGACCTTGCCGACCTTGTTGAAAGAGGAGAGCGAGGAAGCCGATTTTGCGAACAAGGGATATCTGATCGGCGATGGCAAAGGCGGCCCGACGCTGCTCGACGGCCTGCGAAAAAATTTCCTGGCCTGCGCCTTCTGGAACGCCACGCTCCGGACCGATGCGCAAGGCCGGGTCCACGCCGAGTTCGTTGCGCCCGACAGCTTGACCCGCTATCGCGTGATTGCCATCGCGGCATCGAAGCAAAACCAGTTCGGCACTGGCGAGTCGGCGGTCGAGATCAACAAACCGATCATGCTGGAAGCGTCGCTCCCGCGTTTTGGAAATCTGGGTGACAAGCTGGTGTTGCGCGCGGTCCTCCATAACACGACCGATGCCGGAGGCGAAGCCGACGTAGAATTGCAACTCGACGGCACCGCGGGGGCGCAACAGTTGAAGCGTCACGTGACTCTGCCCGCGCACGGTTCGGTGCCGATCGATTTTCCGGCGGAGCTCGTCGCGACCGGGCATGCGCAATGGCGCTGGAGTGTTCGTTTTGTCGGCGCGGCGCAAAAAACGGAACTGCAGGATGCGTTGCAGTCGGAGTTGGAGGTCGGTTATCCCGCCCCGCTGCTTCGCGAAGTGCAAACGAAACGCGTTGAAGGCAACGACGCTGAACTGGCGCGAATTTCCGATCCGCAAATCCTCGAGGGAAGCGGACAGGTGGACGTGAATGTCGCGAACACGCGTGTGATCGAGTTGCGCGAATCGCTCCACCAACTTCTGCATTATCCGTACGGCTGCGTCGAGCAAGCGACTTCGAGCCTTCTCCCCTGGCTGACGGTGCGCGACTTGCGCGCGACGCTGCCAGAACTGGCGAAGAGCGATGCCGAGATCGCCGAGGCGGTGAACAAGGGCGTCAATCTTTTGCTTTCGATGCAAACCAGCTCGGGTGGATTGAGCTACTGGCCCGGCGGGCACGAGCCGATGTTGTGGGGCAGCGCTTATGGCGGGGTCGCTTTGGCGCTCGCACAAAAGCAAAAATTTCCGGTGCCCGCGGCCGAAGCGAAAAAGCTCTTCAGCTATTTGAGCGAACAACTTCGTGGAACGGCGACCGATTCGACCGGATACGGACTTTCCGATCGTTGCCTCGCCGTTTACACGCTTGCGGTCGCGGGCAAACCGGAGCCGGCTTATCACGATCTTCTGTTTCAAAAACGGGCGAAGCTCAGTGCAGAAGATCGCGCGCTCGTCGCGCTGGCGGTGATCGAGAGCAAAGGCCCGAAAGCGATGATCGACGAATTATTGAAAGCGCCGACCGGGAACGATGCTTACGTCGAGCAGTTCTTCGGGTCGGTCGTGCGCGAGAATGCCTTGCACTTGATGGCGTGGACGCTGACCCAGCCGAAGGCGCCACGGGTGGATGAGCTGGCGGTCGAACTTTTCCGGCGGCGCAGCAATGGCCACTGGAGCACGACCCAGGGGAACGCGTGGTCGCTGCTTTCGCTCTCTACCTACCTGCGTCAGGTCGAGACGGGCGATAAGAATGCGACCGGCCAAATCGTCTGGGGCAAAGTGACCGCGCCGTTCTCGGTGAACAAGGACAAGCCGTTGGCGGCTGCGTCGTTTCCGATTACGAACAATTCTGAACCAATTCGCGTCAGTAAAACTGGCGGCCAGATTTTTTCCGAAGTCACCGCCGAAGCCAGACCGAAATTGATCGATCAACCCCGGCAGAATCGCGGCTACGCGATCACGCGGCGTTACGCGAAGCTGGGTGACGACGGGAAACTATCCGGCGCGGAGAATTTGCGCGTCGGCGACCGCGTGCTCGTCACGCTGGATATCGAAGTGCCGCGGCGCGCGACCTATCTGGCCGTGGAGGATCCGTTGCCGGGCGTGTTTGAAGCGATCAATCCTGCGTTCAAGTCGCAGGAAGTCGTTGCCGGTGAAACGATGGGGACCGAATGGGTGAGCGATTATCGGGAGTTGCGCACGGATCGCGCGTTGTTCTTCGCGGACCTGCTTTATCCCGGCCGATACACCTTGCGTTATCTGGCGCGCGTTATCTCCGCGGGCAACGCCATCGCGCCCTCGGCGAAGATCGAAGAGATGTACCATCCCGAGCGGATGGGCACGACCGAAACGCTCCGCGTGCAGACCGAATCGCTGAAGTGAAACCCCGCGTGACTGGGCTTCTGGGGAGCGCACGCGTGTCGCGTGCTGGTTTCGGCATTCTGCCGAAACAATCTTTCCATGCGTGCCGTCAGTTGTTCAGGCGTGACGAAGAAAAAAGTTCGCGATGGCAACATGCCATCGCCAGCACGCTGCAAGCGTGCGCTCCCCAGAGTGGCCACGTTAGCGTGAGATGACAATGAGACGCAGACTCAGTGCAGCGTCAGTTTTTGGAACGCTGGCGATACTGCTGACCGCTGGTAATTTCGCGCTCAGCCGCGTCCCGATCCCGCCGGCTTTGCTCCGTCCACCGATCCAAAGCATTGCGCTGCTCGATCGGAACGGAATTCCATTACGGGAAGCGCGCGTGGCCGAGCGGTTCAGCCGCGAGCTGGCGCTCGAAGAAGTTCCGCGTCACGTGATCGACGCCATTCTCGCCGCCGAGGACAAACGCTTTTACCGGCACCACGGCGTTGATTGGCTCGCGACCATCCGCGCCGCGGTCACGGGACTGAGCCACGGCCGCATTATCTCCGGCGCTTCCACCATCACGCAGCAGCTCGTGAAAATTTCCGAACGCCGTCCGCGAACTTTGCGCGCGAAAGTTATCGAGAGTGTCACCGCGATCCGCCTGGAGCAATGCTGGTCGAAAGACCAGATTCTCGCCGCCTACGTTAACCGGCTCGATTTCGGCAATCTCAATATCGGACTGGCTTCCGCGGCTGATTATTACTTCGGCAAACCGGTCTCGGATTTGAGCGACGCGGAAGCGGCGTTCCTGGCTGGAATCCCGCGTAACCCCCGGAAATTGAATCCGCACGTCGCGCCCGAAGCGGCGCGCCATCGCGAAGAGGTCGTCCTGCGCCGGATGCGCGACAACGGCCAGCTCGATCCCGCCCGTTACGACCGGGCGCTGAGTGAATCGCTCGCTTTGCGTCCGCCGCAGCGCCGTTTTCGCGCGCCACATTTCGTGGAGCTGGTCCTGCAGCAAGCGCAGGAAACGGCGCCCGCCGAGTTGCGGACCACGCTCGATTTTCGCTTGAACGAACAGGTGGAAAAAATCATGCGTGAGCGCCTGGCTCAGTTGCGCGAACAAAATGTGCGCAATGCGGCCGTCGTCGTGATCGACAACGCGAGCGGCGACGTGATCGCGCTGGTCGGTTCGGAGAATTATTTTGCGCCGGGTGCGGGGCAGGTGAACGGGGCGTGGGCGCAGCGTTCCGCCGGCTCGGCTCTCAAGCCGTTCACCTACCTGCTTGCGCTCGAACGCGGCGCCACGCCGGCCACGATGGTGGCGGACGTGCGGACAAGCTTTCCATCGGCCGAAGGATTTTATCGGCCGGAGAATTACAATCGCCGCTGCTACGGTCCGGTCCGGTATCGCACCGCGCTGGCCAGCTCCCTGAATATTCCGGCGGTCAAAGTCTTGCAGGCCGCCGGCGGCCCCGCCGCCCTGCATGAGCGCCTGCGTTTTTGCGGCCTAACGACACTAAACCGGCCCGCCGAAATCTACGGGCTCGGCCTTACTCTGGGAAACTGCGAGGCGCGTCTCCTAGAAATCACCAATGCCTACGCCAGTCTCGCGCGACTCGGAGAGTTTCGCCCGTGGCGTGTGCTCACCACCGGTCCATCAGCGGCGCGACGTTATTCCCGCCCCGAGCTCGTCTGGCAGATCGCCGACATCCTGAGCGACAATTCCGCGCGGACTCTGGCTTTTGGAATGAATTCCGCCTTGCGCTTTGATTATCCGGTCGCCTGCAAGACGGGAACGAGCACTGATTTTCGCGACAATTGGACGATCGGATTTACACCGGAATTTTCTGTCGGCGTATGGGTGGGCAATTTCGACGGCTCGCCGATGCGCGAAGTTTCAGGCGTGACCGGGGCCGGTCCGATTCTCCATTCGGTGTTCGATTATCTCCATGCGAATTACGGTACGAGCTGGTATCGGACGCCGGCGCAAATCGTGGAGCGAAACATCCATCCGCTCACCGGCAAGTTACTGGCGGAATCGGATACGCGCGGTGTGCGCGAAAAATTTCTGCTCGATCATTTGCCAGCGGCCGAAGCGCCGGGTGATTACGACGCGGACGGGAATGTTCAGCTCGGACCGGAGTACGGCGATTGGTTTCGGAGCGCGGAGAACAGCGTGCAGGGCCGCGGAGTGCTGGCGGCCGGCGATCACGACTTGCGCATCACCTCGCCGCTCCCGGGGAGTATTTACGTGGTCGATCCCGATGTGCCTTCGACGCGCCGCATTCCGCTCATCGCAGAGGGAGGCAAGCGAATGGAATGGCGAAGCGAATCGCTGTCATGCCGTTCCGAGGCTGGCGGCGATTTCGCATCGGCTGCAGATGGCGAACATCGAATTGTCGTCACCGATGTCGAAAGCGGACGCCATGCCGAAACCTGGATCCGCATTCATTCATTGTAGAATCTCGAAGAGCTTGACCCGCATCCGAAAAAGCGCACTCTCACCAGCAATGAAAAATCTGACCCGTGGAATTTTTGTGTTTGTCGTTACGCTCGCGCTCGTGCTCGGGTCCGCCTCGCAGGCTGCCGGAGACACCTTCGCGGCGGTCGCCTATTCCCCGAGCACCGGACGCTGGGGCTATGGCAACGGATATCTCACTAAGTCGGAGGCCATCACCCGCGCGCGTCACGAATGCGGCAAGCGTGATGCCCGCACCAACTGGTGCAAGAATGCGTGGATCGCCCTGGCGCTCTCCGACCAAAACCCCGGTGGCTGGGGTTCATCCTGGGGCGAAACTCCTGAGGCGGCCAAGCACGCCGCCATCGCGGAGTGCCTCGCCCGCAACCCGGACGCGCACGTCGTAGTCTGTGTTTTTTCCAGCCGGTAGGATTGGCAATAGGCCGATAATGTCGGAAAGCGGGCAGAGCTTGACCGGCGCGGGCGAATAGGCGCAATCTCGCTAGTCCCATGAAAAGTCTAACTCGCGGAGTTTGGCTGATTCTTTTCGTGTTGGCGCTCGGGCTCGTCCCGGCGTTGCAGGCGGAAGGCGATTATTATGCGGCGATCGCCTACTCGCCGAGCACCGGCCGGTGGGGCTATGGCACCGCGTTCGCAACCAGGTCGGATGCGATCATCCGCGCTCTAAAAGAGTGCAAGAGTGACGACGCCGTCATGTATTCGTGCCACAATGAATGGATCGCGCTGGCGCTTTCGAATGAAAAAAAAGGCGGCTTCGGATGGGCCTCGGCGCCGACTGCGGCCGAGGCGGAAAAGTTAGCCACGGACGCGTGCCTTGCACGTAATCCGGACGCGCACATCGTTATTTGCGTTGCGGCCTTTCGGTGATCCCGGCCACCCAGCGCGAACTGCGACAAGTTCAGAGAGACGGAAGTTTGTTTGGCTCGGACGGCAAGATTTGGATCGCCGTTTCTCTCGCGGCGCTCGGGTTTCTAGCCTCTTCTCTTCTTCACACGATTAACGTCCCGTGGGTCGAAGAGGACAACTACTACGGTGCGCTTTATTCACAGGCGGCGCACAACAATCTCCGGGCGGGCCTGCGCGTTACCGCCGGTGTGCCGGTCACGCTTTACTCCGGGCCGCTCCCCATCCCGCGCGACGCCTACTACGTCCATCATCCCGTGCTGATGCCGCTGCTCGCCACCGCGTCTGTCGCTGCGTTCGGTGAAACCGAATGGGCGGTGAAGCTCGTGCCGATCGTGTGCTCACTCCTGAGCGCAATTTTCCTCTGGCTGCTGGTTCGCGACGCGATCGGATTGCGCGCAGCCGCTTTGGTAACGGCTTTTTTTGCCACGCTCCCGATGGAGTTACACTACGGGGATTTGGTGGACTTCGAGCCCTGCCTGGTGATGTGGATGCTGGCGGCGCTTCTGTGTCTGCGCCACTTGGAAGTCCGAGGCGGAAGACGATGGGCGTTCCTGGCGGGCCTTTGCTGCTTTTGCGCGGTGTGGACGGACTGGCCGGGCTATTTGTTCGTGCTCGCCATCGCCGTTTCGTTTCTGTGGCAAAAGACAAAACCAAGACGGCGGTTTGCGATAGCGTTGCTTGGGTTCGCCGGCGTTTCAGCCGCGTTGTTTCTCCTTCAAATCCGCCACGCAAACCCCGGGGCTTGGCGCGATTTGTGGACGGCGATAACGATGCGGCTCGGCAGCGGTGTCGCCCCCGGCTCCTCGATGATTGGGGGCGGAGGGTTGCATTTCGGTTTTGGTGAATGGGTGCGCCGGATTCTTCAATCGCTCGGCGAGGATTATTTATTTCCGACTTGGTTTCTCATGCTGGGCGGAACAATTTACCTCGTGCGCAATCTGAAGGCGCCCGGATTCCGCTGGCTCGGTTGGGCGATTCTGCAAATGGCGCTCGCCGGAATCCCCTACATGCTGCTTCTGCGGAACTGGTCGTTCATCCATGATTGGGCCAGCTTCTTTGTGATTGGTTGCATCGCGATTCTGGGCGGCCTCGGTCTCGAGGGCGCATTGCGGTGGCTGGAATGCAGGGAGCCGGGAAAAATTCTGGAACCCGCGGGCGCAATCGCGGCCGTGGGATTGCTGGTCTGGTTGGCCATGGCGGGTTTCGTTCGCGCGGAAAATCAACGCTCACAGCTTCTCATGCTCGATGGATTTACTCGCGAACCGGCGAACCTCATTCCCGAGGTCGGGCGGTATCTCGCGAAAGCTTTTCCGTCGGACACGACTATTCTTTGCAACTTCGATCCGTATTACAGTCCGCTATCGTACTACGCCCAACGAACAATTCTCCGCAATCTCGGCACCGAGGATGAATGGAACTCCGCGTCGACCGGAGCAGGAAAACGCTTCGGCGGGATTGTCTGGATCGCGGCACCTTCCGCGCCGGAAATCCTCGGCGCTCTGCCGAAAAACGAAATCGTCCCGGTGGAAATCGACGGCATCCGCTTCGCCGTCTGGAAGCCGTAACGCTAACTTAAGATCCGCTGACTGGGTCGAGCGTTTGCAAACTGCGCGGCGGTCCGAAAATTTCCCGCAGAACAATTGCACTGCGCAATCCCTGGGCCGATCGCAGCTTTATCAGGAGATCTTCCTGAAGCCCCGCGGAGGCGCCGGCACTTCGGCGCGACGGATCCTGCAGAGCGGCCGCGTCTAGATAGCGCACCTCGAAGCCTGCGTCCTTCACGGGAGCGGGCTGGAAAACTCTTTGGACTCTCGCGACCGGGGTCGACGCGATTTGCGGCGCGGGAATAGGTGGCGGCAGCGGCGGCGGAGCTGTCTTCAACGGCGGAAGCGGGGATCGCATTGGCGGCAACTTCGGCAACACTTGTTTCGGGACGATGGTTCGGGGCGTGACCGGCGGCGGTGGCCGCGAATTCGCAGGCTGGCCGAGCGCTTCCATGAAACGGCGAATTCGCTCCTCCTCTGTTTGCGGCTCCGCCCGCTGGGTCCGCGTTGGCGGAGGCAAGTCCTGCGATTCCCTCTTGTCCGCATTATTTTTTCGCGCGAGCCAGCGCGCCAAGCCGGCTACGATCACGATGAAAATAATGAGCGGATTATCGAAGTGCACTTGAGGCAATTAGCGAACTAACGATTTGCTGCGTCTTACGTCGTCCCCTCGGTCCGCGGTTTGTCGCCGCCGGCGATTGATTCCCGCATGGAAGTGTCCGCCTGCACATTTTTCATCCGCACATAATCCATGATGCCGAGATTGCCGGACCGAAACGCATCGGCCATTGCCTGCGGCACGAGCGCCTCGGCTTCGACCACTTTCGCCCGCATCTCCTGCGTGCGCGCGCGCATCTCCTGCTCGACCGCGACCGCGGCCGCGCGGCGCACTTCCGCCTTCGCTTGCGCCACTCGCTTGTCGGCTTCGGCCTGTTCCGTCTGAAGTTTCGCGCCGATGTTTTCGCCCACGTCCACGTCGGCGATGTCGATCGAAAGAATTTCGAAGGCCGTGCCGCTGTCGAGACCTTTGGCCAGAACGGTTTTCGAAATTCGGTCCGGGTTTTCCAAAACATCCTTGTAGGAAGCCGCCGAGCCGATCGAGCTGACGATTCCTTCTCCCACGCGCGCGATGATCGTCTCTTCCGTGGCGCCGCCGACGAACCGGTCCAGATGCGAGCGCACCGTCACTCGCGCTTTTACTTTCACGCCGATGCCATCCTGCGCCACGCCGTCGATGGTGGTGCGCCCCATGTTGGCGCTAGGCGCGTCGATCACTTTCGGGTTGATGCTGGTGCGGACGGCTTCGAGTACGGTCTTGCCGGTTCCTTTTGTCGCCAGATCGATGGCGCAGGCCCGGTTGAAATCCAAAGAAATGCCGGCTTTGTCCGCGGCGATGAGGGCGAGGATGACGTGATTGACGTCACCGCCCGCAAGGTAATGCGCTTCGAGCGGGTCGCTCGCGATATCGATCCCGGCTTTTACCGCGGTAATGCGGTTATCGACGATCATTCCGACCGGCACTTTGCGGAGACTCATTCCGAACATTTTAAACAATCCCACCGGAGCGTTGGCCACGCGCGCTCGCAGCCAAAATCCGAAGAATCGGAAAACGATGATGAAAAGAATGAACGCAAACAGCGCGAGGACCGCGACGCCGACAAAATAAAGCGACTGCATAAGCGGCGACGTTATCGGAAACAAAGAAGGCCTGAAAGCTAATTGCGTTCGAGCGACGGGCTGTTGAAGCAACGGCGCTCTGTCGCCGTTACCACGCATCTATTGCAATCAACGCGCCCTACGCCGACAGAGCGGCGTCGCTACAGCGCTGAGAGTTTTCGTTGCAATTGAGGCGAGACGTAATACGCATTGCGCGATGAAAAATGTCGAGAGAACCAGGGTCGCCGTGGTGGGGGCCTCCGGCTACACCGGCGAAGAGCTGGTGCGGCTGCTTTTGCGTCACCCGCGCGCCGAGCTTACCGCCGTCACCTCGAGGCAATTGGCCGGGAAATCCTTGAGCGAAGTTTTTCCCCGCGTCGCGCACCATGCGACCGCGCAGACGTTGCAGTTCACCGACGCCGCTCCCGCAAAAATCGCGGACCAGGCCGATATTGTTTTTCTCGCGCTGCCTCACGGGGTGGCGGTCGATTTTGCCGGGCCGCTGCTGCAAGCAGGCGCGCGCGTGATTGATCTCAGTGCCGATTTTCGAATCAGAAGTCCGGAAACCTACCGCGAGTTTTACGCGCACGAACACCGCGCGCCGGACTTGTTGCCGGCGGCCGTTTATGGTTTGCCGGAAATCTACCGCGAACAGATTTGCGCGGCACGATTGGTGGCCTGCCCGGGTTGTTATCCGACCAGCATCTTGTTGCCGATGATTCCGCTCCTGCGCGAACGGCTGGTTGAGCCCGGCAGCATTATCGCAAACAGCCTGAGCGGCGTGAGCGGCGCGGGCCGGAAAGCCGAGGTCGACTATTTGTTTGTGGAATGCAATGAGAGCGCGCGCGCCTACGGGGTTCCGAAGCATCGGCATCTCGCGGAGATCGAGCAGGAATTGTCGATCGCGGCGGGGAAGTCCGTCGCCGTTCAATTTACGCCGCACCTCATCCCAGTGAATCGCGGGATCCTGACGACCATCTACGCCGCGCCTACGAGTGAACTGCGGAGCGCTGAGAGTGGCGTCGAATTTGCGGAGCGAATCGAAGCGGCGTTACGAGCGGCCTACGCCGATGAACCGTTCGTCCGGTTGCTGGGCGGCAAAGTGTTGCCCGATACAAAAAATGTCGTCGGCTCGAATTTCATCGAGATCGCCTGGCGTCTCGATTCGCGCACCGGCCGTCTCATCGTGATGAGCGCCGAGGATAACATCCTCAAAGGCGCGAGCGGCCAGGCGATCCAATGCTTCAACATCATGTCCGGATATGCGGAAAGCGAGGGCCTGATTTGAAAGCGCAACACACAGGATTCCGGGGAGCGCACGCTTGTAGCGTGCTGGCGATGGTGTCCTCGCCATCGCG
>QHBM01000162.1:0-4568 GCA_003244145.1 Chthoniobacterales bacterium | reverse complement strand
GAAAAGATTGTTGCGGCGACACGCCGCAACCAGCACGCGGAACGCGTGCGCTCCCCGGAGCGCGGGCAACTCCACCAATCTTTCAGATACTCGGTAGCTAAAATGCCTCGTCCCGAAATCATAAAGAGAATTCGTGGTTCCATCACGGCGCCGAGGGGCTTCAAGGCGGCCGCTGTTTTTTGCGACATCAAGCGGATCGGCACGGGCAAGGGCTCGGATAAAGGGGAGAAGCGCGATCTGGCTTTGATTGTTTCCGACGTGCCCGCGGCAGTTGCCGGCATGTTCACGACTAATCAGGTCTGCGCCGCGCCGGTAAAGGTCAGCGCCAGACACGCAGCCGGAAAGCAAGCTCGCGCGATCGTGGTCAATTCCGGAAACGCCAACGCCTGCACCGGCGCGCGCGGGATGGCGGACGCGAAGTTAATGACCGAGCTCGTCGCCAGGAATTTGGGGATCGCCGCAAAGGAAGTGTTGGTTTGCTCCACGGGGCGCATCGGCGTTTCGATGCCGATGGCGAACGTGAAGCGCGGAATCGCCAGCGCCGCACGACTGCTCGCCAGCGGAGCCGCTCGCGCGAGAGAAGTGGCGGAAGCGATCATGACTTCCGACACGCGCCGAAAAGAAATCGCGGTGGAATTTGAACTGTCAGGAACGCGCGTTCGCGTGGGAGGAATCTGTAAAGGCGCGGGGATGATTCAGCCGGGAATGAGCCGCAATGGGAAGCGGCCGGCGGCAGGTCTGCACGCCACGATGCTTGGCTTCATCACGACCGATGCCGCGATCGAACCGGACCTCCTGCGGGAAGCGCTCGAAACCGCCGTCGCGCACAGTTTCAATCGCATCACCATCGATGGCGACATGAGCACGAACGACACGGTGCTGATCCTCGCGAACGGACTCGCGGGGAATCCCAGGATCGGCAGCGGGCGAAGCCGGGATTTCCAGGTTTTTCAGCGAGCGCTCGATTACGTCACGCTCGAGTTGGCGAAGATGATCGTGCGCGATGGAGAGGGAGTAACGCGATTCGTTACGTTGCACGTGAATGGAGCGCGCACGACTGCGGACGCCGAAGCGGCGGCCCGCGCTGTGGCGAACAGCTCTCTGGTCAAAACCAGTTGGTTCGGCGGCGATCCAAACTGGGGCCGCATTCTCTGCGCCCTCGGCTATTCCTCCGCGAACATCGACGAGAGCAAAGTGGATGTGGGCTACAGCGATGCTGGCAAGAGCGAGATTACTTTCGCGTTGCGTGGCGGCCAACCGACCAGAACCACCTTACGAACGCTCGCGAAAATCGTCAGCGAATCCGAATTCGATCTCCATATTTTCCTGAACGCGGGCCGGCATGATTGCGTCCTTTACGCGAGCGATCTCACCGAGGAATACGTCGAATTCAATAAAGGGAACGTGAGCGATCCCAGGTCGCTGGGTGGCTAACGCGAAGCGATGCAAGAAATCATCACCAAAGCCGGAACATTGCTCGAGGCGCTGCCCTACATTCAGCGTTTTCGCAGCCAAACGTTCGTCGTAAAGTACGGCGGCAGCTTCATGGATTCTCCCGATCCGGCGGAGCGCCATCGCGTGGCGCGGGAGATCGTTTTTCTCGAGGCGGTCGGCATTAATCCGGTTGTGGTGCACGGCGGCGGCAAGGCGGTCACACGCGCGGTCGAGGCGGCCGGGCTCACCACCACATTTTTGCAAGGCCAACGCGTGACTGATGAAGCGACGGTGAAACTGGTGGACGACGTTCTCTCACGCGAGATCAATCCGGAAATCGTCGCCGCGATCGAGGAACTGGGAGGCAAGGCGCGCGGCTTTGCCGGCTCCGAAATTTTTCGCTGCCGCAAGTTTACGCCTAACGACAAGTCCGGGAAACCGGTCGATCTCGGTTTCGTGGGCGAAGTTTATGAAGTCAACGTCGAGCCGTTGCGCGAATGCATTCGGCGCAGCATCACACCGGTGATTAGTCCAACCGCGCGCGGCGACGATGGCCGCATCTATAATTGCAATGCCGACATCGCCGCCGCGCAAACTGCCATTGCGCTCAAGGCGCGGCGGCTCGTCTTTATGAGCGACGTCCCGGGATTGCTGCGCGATCCGGGCGATCCGGAATCATTGATGAGTCATCTCAGCGCCAGCGAAGTGCCAGAGTTGAAAACGACCGGAGTCGTGGGCGAGGGGATGATCCCGAAAGTGGATAGCGCGATCGCGGCGATCCAGAGCGGGGTGGAGAAAGTGCAGTTCGTCGATGGCCGCATTCCGCATTCGGTTTTGCTGGAAATCTTCACCGACGCCGGTGTGGGAACGGAGGTGGTCTTGTGAAGATGGAGTTTTCCGGAGCGATGGAAGCGATCAAGGCCGACCGGCTCAGCGACATCAGGAAACTCTATCAGCAGAATGTCGTCCCCACCTACACGCGTTTCGACCTCGCGCTCGATCACGGCGAGGGCAGCTACGTCTGGGATGTGGCGGTCAAGCGCTATCTCGATCTCGGAGGGGGAATTGCCGTTTGTTCTCTTGGTCACGCCCATCCGGAAATCAGCGACGCGTTGCTCGAGCAATCCAGAAAGCTGCTCCACGTTTCCAATCTTTATTTCACCAAGCCCCAGGCCGAGCTGGCGCAAGCACTCGTTAGGTTGATCGGCCCCGGGCGCTGTTTCTTCTGCAACAGCGGAGCGGAAGCGAACGAAGGCCTTTATAAACTCGCGCGAAAATTCGGGCACGATGAAGGCCGTTACGAGATCATCACGGCGGACGGTTCCTTTCACGGGCGGACTTTGGCAGGCATCGCGGCCACGGGTCAGGAGAAGGTGAAGAAAGGCTTCGAGCCGATGGTGGCCGGCTTCCGCCAGGTGCCGTTTAACGATCTCGAGGCGATGCGCGCGGCCATCACCCCGCAAACCGCCGCGATCCTGATCGAAGCAATCCAGGGCGAGAGCGGAATCACGCCTGCTACGGCCGATTATCTTCTAGGCCTGCGCAAGCTTTGCGACGAAAAGAATCTACTCCTGCTTCTGGATGAAGTGCAGGCCGGCCATTTCCGCACCGGCCGTTTCCAGAGCTGGCAGCGGATTCTCGAGAACGTGCCCGGCGCAGCAGAATTTTCGCCGGACGCCGTCTCGATGGCAAAGTCGCTGGGCGGCGGATTCCCCATCGGCGCGTTTTGGGTGCGCGAGAAATATGCGGATGTTCTCTCGGCGGGAACTCACGCCACCACCTTCGGCGGCACGCCGCTCGGCTGTGCCGTGGCGTTGAAAATTCTCGAAGTGATCGAACGCGACCAGCTCTCCGATCGTGCCCGGCAGCAGGGCGATTTCATCAAGGCGGAGTTGCAGAGATTGATGAGAAAGTTTCCTTCGGTCCTGAAAGAAGTCCGCGGCGCCGGCTTGATGATTGGCCTGGAATTTCGAAGCGATGCGCCTGGTTTCCGCGGCGCGGAAAAAGTCCCGGCGCTTCAGGTCGTCGATCGATTGCACGCTCTGGGTATCCTGACGGTTCCCGCCGCGACCGCCGTTGTTCGGATTCTTCCGGCCTTGAATCTGAGCCAGGCGGAAGCAGTCGAGGGCTTGCACGCGATCGAAGCCGTCGTCGCCGAATTGGCCGCCTAACGAAACCATGAAAAATCTTCTCAGCATCGAGCAGCTCGACCGGTCGGAGATGGAGGAAATCTTTCGTGTGGCCGCGATTCAAAAAAAGAACCGCGGGAAGCAGACTGAGTTCCCGCTGAAAGGACAAACCTGGGGACTGATCTTTTCGAAGCCATCCACCCGCACCNNGTTTCGTTTGAAGTCGGCGTGCGCGAGCTGGGTGGCGAAACGATCTTTCTGAATCCGAACGATATTCAGCTCGGACGCGGCGAGCTGATCAAGGACACCGCGCGCGTGCTGGGCCGCATGGTCCACGGCGCCATTATCCGCACGTTTGCGCAGCGCGACATCGAGGAATTCGCCGAGTTCTCCGGCGTGCCGACCATCAACGCCCTGACGGACGACGAACATCCCTGCCAGATTCTGGCGGACATTTTTACCGTCCAGGAAAAACGCGGCAGCATCGAAGGAAAGGTCGTCACCTTTGTCGGCGACGGCGCCTCCAACACCGCGCGCTCGTGGATGTTTGCGGCGGGGAAATTGAACTTCGAGCTCCGCCTCGCGTCGCCGCCGAAGTATCAGCCGAAAGCGAAATGGCTGAAGCGCGCGGGCGGCAAAGTGATTTGCAATGCTGATCTGCAGGAGGCCGCGCGCGGCGCCGATGTGCTCTACACCGATATTTGGGTTTCGATGGGCATGGAAGGCGAAGAGGCGCGGCGCAACGCCGATCTGGGGCCGTACTGGATAAACGAAGCGTTGGTGAAATTGGCGAAACCAGACGCGCTCGTGATGCATTGTCTCCCGGCCCACCGCGGTCAGGAAATCGATGCGACGACTTTGGAAGCGAACGCCGACACGATCTTCGACCAATCAGAAAATCGTCTTCACGTGCAGAAGGCGATCTTGCTGGCAGTCGCCTCGTGTGTTCCTCCGATGCAGCTACAGCCTGGTGTTTAGGCCGTCTCTGGGGAGCGCACGCTTGCA
>QHBM01000151.1 GCA_003244145.1 Chthoniobacterales bacterium | reverse complement strand
GTTTTATCTCGGGCGTCAACTTTTCGTTCACCAAGCCGCTGAATCCGCCCGCCGATACGTTAACGAAATAGCGCACCTTATCGCTGGTCACGCGGACCAGATCGATCGCGCGTGTGCGACCGGCTCGAATTACCGCGATCGCCTCATCGAGATCAGTCGGTAGGCCCAGGGTGCGCGCAAAATCATTCCCGGTGCCGAGCGGAATCAATCCCACGCGCGCGGTCCCCGCGTCTTCGCGCACTCCGTTGATGACTTCGTTTAACGTGCCATCCCCGCCCGCGGCGACTATTTTCCTGCAGCCCTTGCGCAAGGCAGCGCGCGCCAACCGCGCCGCCGAGCCGGCCTTTTGGGAAATGCAGAGATCAGTGTGAGGAAGCCGCTGGATTCTCTTCAGCAACGTTTCGAGATCGCGGACAGATCCGGCTGCCGGATTCAGGACCACGCAGGTCTTGGCGATTTTCTTAGCCACGGTCCGAACAGATTGTTCCAGCGGAAGGCGAGCCGCAACGAATTACAACTCTCTTGTTTCAAGTTCGATCACTTGAAAGGAAACAAGGTCCGTCCAGGCGCTCATCCAAATTTCAAAAAGCTGTGGAGAATCGATCTCCATGAGCTGGAAGCACCGGTCTCCCTCCTTCTCTAGCCAGCTATCGATATAATGGAGGCCAGCCGGAAGCATTCTACCGTTTTCGTGGAACCGTTCATAAACCAACGCTTTCATTCCGGGCGCGAAGGTCTCAACCACCATGTATCTCATGTTGAAAGCCGCTATTAGAGGGCGGTTTTCTTTTCCAGCTCGGTCAGGAAGGAGGAGTATTTTTGGGTGGCGGGATGGTTTGGACCGAGAACTTTGCGGGCGCCTTCGGCAGCCCGGCGAGTCAGGTCCTTGGCTTCGGAGATTTTGCCTTCGCGAGCCAGGTTTGAAGCAAGGTCGTAGCAGGCCTCGAGCGTTTCCAGATGTTGCGGGCCGCGCACCTTCTCGGCGAGCTGCAGGACCTGACGATACTCAACTTCGGCGTCTGGATACTTAGCCTGGTTGAAGAGTGAGTTAGCAAGTCCGCGCCGGCTTCTGATCGTGATGGGGCTTTCCGGTCCCAGCGCTTTTTCTTCTAATGCAATCAGCTCACGAAAAATTGGCTCGGCCTCGGCATGTTTGCTTTCGCCCATGAGAGAGTTAGCCAGGCTATTGCGGTTAAGAAGCGTGTTAGGATGTTCGGGCCCTAGCACCTTCTCCTCAAGCGCGATGACTTCCCGGTATTCGCTGGCAGCTTCTGCAAATTTACTTTGGCTTTGCAAGGCATTAGCGAGACCGGAGCGGCTAGCCAGGGTATCGGGATGCTCGGTTCCAAGGACTTTCCCGGCCAAGGGAATAAGCTCACGAAAATCCGTTTCCGCTTCCGCGAACTTCCCTTGACTCATAAGGACCTTATCGAGCCGAAGACGGCTGACGATAGTATCGGGATGCTCGGGACCAAGGACCTTTTCTTCCAGCCTAATGACGTCGCGGAGGTTCAACTCGGCTTCGGGATACTTACCCTGATGATCCAGCGCATAGGCCAGGCTGCTCCTGCTCCTAAGAGTATCGGGGTGCTCGGGACCCAGGACTTTGTTCTCCAGCTCAATCACATCGCGGTAAGCAGCGGCTGCTTCGGCATGTTTGCCTTGCCGATCAAGAGTAAGAGCAATGTTGTTCCTGGTTCTAAGTGTGTCAGGGTGCTCAGGTCCCAGGACTTTCTCTCTAATCTCGAGGACGCGCCGGTGCTCTGCTTCGGCTTCAGAGGACTTGCCTCCGTTATCCAGAGCGATGGCGAGCCCATTGCGGCTGAGGAGCGTCTCGGAATCGGTCGGGCCAAAAGTCTTCTCCTCCGAGGTAACAATCTGGCGAAAGTCGGCAATCGCATCGTTATACTTACCCTGGCGATAGAGGGCGTAGGCAAGGCGGTTCCGGCTGCGCAAGGTGTCGGGGTCGTCTCCACCGAAGGTTTGCTTCCGCGTTTCCACTACCGCTCGAAGGACACGCTCTGCCTCGCGGTAGAGGCCTTCATCGATGAGCACCTCGCCAATCGCGTGCTGCACTTCGGCCCACTTCTCTGGGTTTGTCGCGCGATCGGTCAGCTTTTCCGCGGCCCGGAAATGTTCCATGGCCGTCTTGAACTGGATTCGCTTTTGGGCCGAGTAACCGGCCAGTTGCAAGGCCGGAAGGATTTGCTCGGGTTTTTTCAAACCGGCTTTTTGCGCCTCATCCACTGCCTGTAAGGCCAAACGTTCCGCCTCGACATAGTCCTTGCTGACGTAGGCAGCGTTAGCGCGTTCGTAGGTCGGAACGTCCGGCGCGCGCTTCAAGTCCGCGGCGACCTGCGGCAGTTTCTCGCGCAGGACGGCGGCATCAACTCCAAGCTGTTTGGCTAGCTCATTGTAAACGCGCTCCTGCAGCGCCGCAGGATCTTCCTCGGCCTGAGATTGCTTCATCTTAGACTCGACCCGCGGGTAACTCAGAATGCCTTCGCGCAGCTTGGCCATTTCCTGAGTCATGGCGACGACAGCATGCTCCGCGTCGGCCACGCGTTGAGTAGTCTGGCGCTGGGTATGCAAGAGCCAGAAGCCAAGGACGACACTTATAACGAGAAGAATCGCCACGCCGGCGGCCCATTGTCTGACGCCGCGGCGGATGCGAACGAGATCGTCGCGGAGCTTGAGCACGCTCGCTTCCAGCGCGGCGTTGCTATTCAAAGGATGAAAGAGATGGGCATCAGCCTGGAGGCGGCGGCGATAGGCGGCTTGCAATTCGCGCACTTCTTCGGATTCGCCTTCGCAACCATCGACCGGAAAGTTTTCGTCGATGAAAAGGTACCAGACCTTCTTGCCGCGTTGCCGGGCGTAGAGAGCTTCGTATTGAGTGTAGCTGACCCGACCGAACTGCGGGTCCGGCTCGGGAGGCTCGGCGCCATAGCATTGCCCGACTAGCTGAACGACTCCTTTGCATTGGTCGATTTGCTGGCGCAACATCGCGCGCAAGTCGCCGGTCTCGGTGCCGAACACATCCTGCCAGATGGGCTGGTAACCGAGAAAGGTAAGAGTGTTAGCGACTAACTGCCGGGCGGTCCGGAGTTCGCGGCTGACAGCGGAAATAAAAACCAGCGGCAGAGTGGCCAAGGGGAGAAGCGCCTACCAAGTTCACGACGGTCTGGCAAGGTTTCTCTGGCGCTCGTATTTTCTTGTCAGGCGAAGAGGCACCGACTACAACCATTCACGATGAATCCACGCTTTTTGAAAATGACTTGTTTGGTAATTGTCGGCGCGCTCCTGGCGAGTGCCTCTGTCGGCACTGCCCGCGCTCAATTTCCGTATGTCCCGAGCCTGCCCTTTGGTCATAATGATGCAGCGCGGACCATCGTTACTGCCGCCGCGGTCGCGGTCGCGATCTACTTTATTGCGAAATACGAAGCATCGGAACGGCAGCGGGAAGTTGCGGAGATGCGGGCGCGCCAGTCTTACGCACACATGTCGCCCAAGCGGAGGGCGAGCATGAAAGCGAAAAAGGTGCGCTACATCGCGGTGGACACTGAGAAGGGCCAGAAGACTTCGCCCAACGCGAAAAAGACGGTGATGGTCTGGGACACCCAAACGCAAAGAGTGGCGAGCAATACCGCTTACGACGTCGAGAAGCCGCCGCATGTAGGCGACACAGCAAAGATCGATAGCTATTCGGCGGAATACGTCGGTTCCGGGCAGTAAGAGCGCCAAGGCTTGCTTACCTAGCTTCGCAGGTCGTCAGCGCGACTAAATTCGTGGTCTGGCTGCTTTAGGCTATCCCGCACCAGTGCTTTTTGCCGGGGCGACTTCCTCCGCGAACGAACATATTCCTCCCAGAATTTGGAAATCTGCCATTTTTGCAGAACCGGATGGCGTTTTGGCCACGAATTAGGAGTAGCCACACGTCGTCGTGCTTCGCGCCGACAGGTCCGAATGACCACACACAGAAATTCTCGTCGTGCGAATCGTCGTCGCCGCTTTTCGGCGGTCGCGCCCCAAAACCATCCGATAAAGGAATGCCCGTTTTGAAAAAAATTTCGTCAAATCAATCCGGCCTCTCAATCCTTCGTCTGGCCTTGGCCTCCAGTTTCGTCACGCTTTCTGGATTACTTGGATTTCTCGCCTTTGCGGCCGCACCGCCTTCGGGGACGGTGTCGCCCAACGGTCCAAATGTGGCTTGGGCTGGGACTGGAACGGGCGTTCCGCCGGCGGCGGGAGGCGAGGGTGATTGCACAGATCCGGAGTCGAATTGCGACGCCTATAAGCTGACTATCTCGGGGACGCCGGCCGATTGGATTGCCGCCGGCAAACAAGTCCATGTTCAGATCAACTGGACGCTTCCTTCCACAGACTATGACATGTACATTCACAAGGGGACAGTTAAGGGCCCGATCGTCGCATCATCCGGGGCAGGTGGCACGACGCAGGAGCAGGTGGACATGAACCCGGCCAGCTCCAACATCGGGACGGGTGATTTCGTTGTCCACGTGGTCTATTTCGCGCCGAACCCGGGTGATCAATATAATGGAGTGGCCACGGTTGTATCGGCTGGTAATCCTCCGATTCCCGCGCCGTCGCCGATCTCGGGGTTTCCGCCGCGATTCGAAAATTATAACCCGCCCGCGGCCGGTCCGGGCACGCTGGGGCGCGCTTCGGGCGAGCCTTCCATCGGCTTTGGACAAGAAATCCCGGGCCACCCGGAAGGCCGCGCGTTGTTCCAAGCGGATGTGCAGACGCTGCGGGTGACGTTCAACGGGTGTGCGAAAGCGCTGTGGGAAAATAAGCCCGCGCCGACCTCGCAAGAGGATTTTGATCCGATCCTTTGGAGCGACCGAGCGACTGGCCGCACGATTGTGCATCTGCTGACGTTCGCGGGGAACGTGATCGCGGGCGAATCATCCGTCACCGATACCGCACCGCCGGGAAACGACGGCGATGTTTGGACGCCGAGCAAAGGCTCCGGCATTGGTTCGGGGGTGGATCACCAGACTGTTGGAGGCGGGCCTTTTGCACCGCCCCTTAACCTCATCTTAAGGCCATATCCGAACGCGGTGTATTATTGCTCGCAAGCGCTCGTGGATGCGAGTTGCGCGCGAAGCGACGACGGGGGCATCAACTACGGCGCATCCACGGTCATTTATTCCTCTGAGTGTGGCGGGCTGCACGGTCACGTGAAGGTTGCCCCGGATGGGACCGTGTATGTGCCGAATAAAGGATGCGGGACGCAGCAAGGGGTAGTCGTCTCGGAAGATAATGGGTTGACCTGGAACATTCGCAAAGTGCCCGCAAGCACTTCTTCCGGAAGCGACCCTTCGCTCGGCACAGGAAGTGGCGGGCGGGTTTATTTTGGGTATGCCGACGGTGACACGAAAGCTGTGATCACCACGTCGACGGACAAAGGGGTGACTTGGACTCAACCGCTCGATGTGGGTGCGGCATTGGGGATCAATAACGTCGTCTTTCCGGCCGTGATCGCCGGGGACGACGATCGCGCCGCATTTGCTTTCCTGGGAACACCGACGGCCGGTGGTTTGCAAGGCCCAAAATTCGCCGGCACTTGGCACCTATATGTGGCGACGACCTATGACGGTGGGGCGACCTGGGCGACAGTGGACGCGACCCCGAACAATGCGGTGCAACGCGGCTGCATCTGGCTCGGGGGCGGAGCGAATATTTGCCGGAATCTGCTCGACTTTATGGACGTGCAAATGGACCAGGTTGGGCGCATCGTGGTCGGCTACGCGGATGGGTGTACCGGCGGAGAGTGCGCGCAGGCGCCGGCTACCGCTACAGGTAACGCCTACACAGCATTAGCAGCGATTGCCCGTCAGTCCGGCGGCAGGCGACTTCTCGCTCTAAAAGATCCACCCGATGCTCAGACGGGAACAGCGCCCGGCACACCGTCGCTTAGCGCGAAGCGCAACATTGGCGTGGTCGGCCTATCGTGGTCCGAAGCGGATAACGGCGGTTCCACCGTCAACGCCTATAACATTCTGCGCGGCACGTCCGCAGGCGCGGAGGTGCCGCTCGCGACCGTTGCGGGCACGCAGTTAACTTACGTCGATAACACGGCAACGGATCCCGCGGTGACTTATTTCTACAAAGTCACGGCGAGTAACGGCCAGGGAACGTCCTGCGGGGATAACGAAATATCTGCGCGATTCACCGGCAGCTCTTACTCCACGGGCGGCTTCATCGTCGCGGCCGATCCGACCGGCGATCAAACCGGCGCTCCGGCGAACGCGGATCTCGACCTCCAATCGCTCGCGATCGCGGAGCCCGGCTCCGGAGCGAACGCTGGCAAACTCGTGTTCAATCTCAAAGTAGCGGACCTGACGACGATACCGAACTCGCGCATGTGGAGAATTATTTGGAACTCTCCGAACTCTCCCGGGAGCCAGTTCTATCTCGGCATGACGAACGACGCCTCGGGCAATCTTACTTTCGATTACGGCACGGTCGCGACGGCCACGGTTGGTTTGGTCCTCGGCGTGCAAACGACAACCAGAGTCGGCTCGCCTGATTTTGGCGGATTTACGCCGAGCGGCCTGATCACAATCGTGGTGTCCAAGGATAAAGTCGGCAATCCTCACGTCGACGACCTGCTTGGGGCTCTTACGGCGCGCACTTACGCGACGGTAACGGATCAGATCCGAACGACGAACGCCATCGATACGACCGCTAACGCGAACGCAAACGATGCGACGGCAAACGCAGCTGTCTACGCGCTCGTGGGCCCAGAGCCAGCGGTGCCACCACCATCACCCACTCCAACCGCGACCCCGTCAGCCACTCCCACGGCGACTCCCTCTGCAACTCCGACGGCCACCCCGACGCCGACTCCCACGGCTACGCCCACGGCGACGCCCACGAACGTGCAGTTACTAAATATTTCCGGCCGTGTCTTTGCCCAAAGCGGCCCAAAGGTGGGCATTGGGGGATTCATTGTAACGGGTTCTGGATTCAAGCGTGTGATTGTCCGCGCTCTCGGGCCATCGATCTCAGTGGGCGGACAGCCCGTGCCAGGCACCTTGCAAGATCCGGTGCTCGAGCTGCACGACAGCAAAGGGGGAGTAATCACCAACGACAATTGGCGCAGCTCTCAAGAAGCAGAAATCCAGCAGAGCGGTCTGGCGCCCAAGGATAATCGCGAAGCGGCGATCGTCGCCACACTCCCCGCGGGCAATTACACGGGGATTATTTATGGCGCGAGCGGCACGGGCATCGGGCTGGTGGAAATTTACGATTTGAACTCTGGGAGTTCGAACGAGCTTGGAAATCTTTCGGTCCGTGCCGACGTGCAGACTGATGATAATGTATTGTTCGCCGGTGTCATCCTCGGAGGGGTAACGCCCAAACGCGTGCTTTGCACCGGCCTCGGTCCGTCGCTGCAATCCAGTATTCCCGGGGCGTTGAACGATCCAACTCTCGAACTGCACGATGGAAATGGCGCCTTGTTGATGGGTAACGACGACTGGAGAACAGCGCCAAACGCCGCCGAGATTCAAGCCACCGGCCTCGCGCCCAAGGATGATCGCGAAGCGGCGATCCTCATGACGCTTTCGGCTGGCAATTACACCACGATAGTTCGCGGCGTAAATCGCGCGACGACTGGGATCGGATTAGCCGAGGTGTTCAAACTCGATAATTAATTCGACTCCCTGGGGTAGTCACCCTGTCACGGCGTGGCCACGGTCGGAGTCGATGCTCTGGCCTCGCCCTGTTCGCGGCTGCTGAATTTCATTTTCAAAAACAAGATTACGTTAGAACCGGATGGCGTTTTGGCCGCGAACTAGTGATAGCCACAAGTCGGCGCCCCTCGCGCCGGACCGGCCCCAATAACATTCACCGCGAATTTTTTTAACCAACCCGACGACGAAAAAGCAAAACTACATCACGGATTCCATCGATGAATAGAAAGGCCCGCATGAAAAGAATATCGCCGACTACAACATCTCGCCTCTGGCTCCGATCGAGCTTGATGACGCTGAGCTTTGGTTTCGCCTTTTTGTTCTCCGCCTTCGCGGCCAATCCAACAGAAGGAACGCTCAATCCCGGAAGCACCACGCCGCTTCAGTTTGATGGCACCGCGGTGGGAGCGCCGTCGGGCACGGGCGAGACCGGGTGTCAGGATGGAATCAATTGCGATGTCTTCACTATTCACCTTACCGGCGTCGCTTCCGATTACGCCGGTAAACAGCTCAACGTCAAAATCACTTTTCTCCCCACGAGTGATTACGATCTTTACGTGCACAAGGACGCCGTTAACGGCAAAGTCGTTTTCCCGGCGGCCAACGGAGGGGTCCCGGGAACGAGCGAACAGGTCGTAATCAACCCGGCCACGTCGGGCGCGGGCGACTACGTGGTGCACGTCGTTTATTCTACCGTCACGCCGAGCGATCAGTATCACGGCACCGCCACCCTCACGAGCGCCGCGACGGCGTCGCCTACACCGATTCGCTCCGCCACTTACATCAGCGGCGGGATTACCTTTAGCAACAACGTGCCAGTCAAAGCGCCGGTCACAGCGAGAGATGGCGAGCCGAGTAATCGGACCGATTTCGTCGGCAACGCCTACGTCGGCGCGATCCGCGGTTTTCCCGCGGGCGTGGACATCTGGCGTTTTGATTTGGATCCGACCAGTCCCTCCTTCGATCCGAATATGCGGGTGCCGATCTACCGCGGGCAACCCGACGCGTTCAGCCCCGCGGCCAGTGAGGCGGAGCTGGGTGGTGATGGCGGCGGCGATATCGATTTGGCGGTGCCATTCAGCATGCCGCCGGGACAATCGGTGCCCACAGTCGCCTTCAGCAGCCTGATCGCGGCGAATATCTCGACCGGTATCTCGACCGATCGCGCGGTCTCGTTTCAAAAAAATCCGGCCGGCAATGGCACGGGCGGCATCATCGTGGATGATCGCGAGTGGGAAGAGTTTCTCGGAAACACGACGGTTTACATGTGGTATCGCACGCTCCAACCCGCGGTGACACAAGTTCAGCGCTCGGATGACGGCGGCAAGACTTTCGGCCCGGCGGTAACCGCGGGCACCACCACGCAGGTTGGTCCAATCGATGTCCATCAGGCGACCGGAGTCGTGTACGCCGGGACGAGCCAAGGCACCGTGGCCGTGGGAATCCCGGCGGGCGCGGGATTACCACCGACTAGTTACACCGTCCGGCAAGCGGCGACCGATCCGAACGGCGTCGCGCACTTATTCTTTGTGACGAAAGTCGCCGATGACGGAACGATCAACGGCACCGTTTACGTCTGCTATTCAAACGATCACGAGATCCTGCTCAAACATTCGCTCGACCAAGGCGCGACCTGGAGCGATCCGGTTCGTGTCAATCCAAACGGGATCTCTGCGACGAATGTTTTCCCGTGGATGGAAACCGGTCCGACACCGGGATCAGTTGGCGTTGTCTGGTACGGAACGCCGGGGGCCAATGACGACACCGCCGAGTGGAAAGTTTACTACGCGCAATCTTTTAATGCTTCGTCGAGCAGCCCGACCTTTCGCATTGCCGATGTGACCGAACCCGAGCACGTCATTCATGCCTCGAATATTTCCGAAGGCGGTCTCACCGGCGCGGCCAATCGAAACCTGATCGATTACTTCCAGGTCTCGTTCGATCCGCAGGGCGCCGCCGTCATTGCCTACACGGACGATCATAATGATTACGATGGACACACCTACGTCGCCCGGCAGATCAGCGGCCCCAGCATCAAAGGCGGAAATTTGCCTCCAGTCGCGGAAGGGAATGCGCTCGTCATCCCGCCGGGAACGGCCGGAGTGGATTCAAGTGAAGTGATGCCGCCTCGTGTTCCGGGATTGAATGGCGAACAGGTCACCGACTACGCGCAGGATCTCCAGGAATCTTCGATCCCGCGGATCCATGCGGCTGATCCTTCCGATGTGTTGACTGCGCAATACAACACCTCGGGCACGGGAAGCACCCTCGCGATTGCGGCCACGATCAAAGTTTCGGATCTCAGCACGATCCCCGGCCAGACGACATGGCAGATGAGTTTCGTGGCGAACGCGCCGCACAATATCATGAGCCCGACCGGCACTTATTCTTTCGCGGCGTCGGATCACGGCGACCAATTTTATCTCGAAGCGGATACCGACGTGAACGGCGTGCAGACCTACAGCTACGGCACGTTCGTGCGCGCGAGCGACGGCAAGTTGCTTTACACGAAGGTGGGCGATGCCGATGCGGGCTCTTTCAATCAGGCCGACAACACGGTTTCTGTCCAGGTAAGCGTGGCGAAATTAAATGCGGTGCTCGCTGCCGCGCATCATCCCTTGATCACGGATGGCACCGTCCTCGCTGGTCTGCGCGCGCGGTCGTACACGATCGAAGTCGTTCCGCCGGTGAGCGGACAGGGCTCGCGTAATGGACGCCGCGATATCGCGCGAGGCGGCACACAGTTTGTTGTGCACGATTCGGCGGGCGCCGCTCTGGCCCCGAGTCCCGCGCCGACCCCCTATCCGCCGCCGTTCGTGGCGGCGGGCGCAACGCCGGTTCCGACACCGCCAAGACGTCGCCTCGCCAACCTTTCCACACGCGTCAACGTCCAGGGCGGGCAGAATGATGCCATCGCCGGCTTCATCAAACGAAATCCGCAGACAAAGAAAATTTTGGTTCGCGCGCTCGGTCCTTCGATCAGCGTTAATGGCACGCCGCTCGCCGGGACTTTACAGGATCCAATTCTGAAAGTGTTTTCAAACGGAGTCCAGATCGCGGCTAACGACAATTGGCGGACAGGGCAACAGGCGGAGATCACCGCGACCGGTTTGGCGCCGACCAATAATAATGAAGCAGCCGTGATCGTAAATCTGGCCGGCGCGGCGCCGCGCAGCAATTTCACTGCGGTCCTGAGTGCCGCGAGTGGCGCGCAAGGAATCGGACTGATCGAAGTTTACGATCTCGACGCGGAGTCGTTTGCCGATCTCGGCAACGTCGCCACGCGCGGTCTCGTCGGTACCGGAGCGAACGTACTCATCGGCGGGCTCATCGTGCGCGACGATTCGTTCACGAACCAGTCCCAGAGCATTTTGTTGCGCGGCATCGGACCCTCACTCACCACGGGCGGAGTTACGAATCCGTTGCAGGATCCTCTCATCGAGCTGCATGACGCGCAGGGAGCGCTGATCGTGGCCAACAATGATTGGGGATCGAGCGCGGACGTGGCAGCAATAACCGCCAGTGGTCTGGCTCCGACTAATCCAAAGGAGTCGGCGATTATCAGGACGCTCGCGCCCGGTTTGTACACGGTAATTCTGCTGGGCGCTGATGCCGGCAGCGGCGTCGGGAGCGTGGAAATCTACAATCTCGGCAATCAATAACGTCCACGCGATTATTTGTCATGTAGCGCGGCGCGGCCTATCGTCGGCACATGGCGGCAGACGACTTCGCGAATCTCACGGATGACGGCGCGCAGGAAAATGACGACGCCAGTGGCGGCGTCGCGTTTGTCCTGTCGAACCGTCCCATGGTTTCAACGGAAGAGCGCGGCTCATCTTCATCCGGCTCCTCCCGCGATTACGAGGATCTCGGCGAACTTCCCCGCTCTTATGGCCGTCCGCTGCTAGTTGCGATCGCGCGCGATCCGCACACGCTTTTCGCTTATTGGGATCTCGATTGGCCGGAAATTTTCGGTGGCCGGCCGCCGGTGGATCGAAAAATTTATCTGCGCGCGCAAGCGTCGGACGGAACCGAAGAGACTCGGGCGACGGTGGAACCTTTCGCAGGCAGTCATTGCCTGCCGGTGACGCGCGCGGGGGCGTCCTACCAGGTCGAGCTCGGCTATTACGAACCAGCGGGCGTCTGGAATTCCGTGGCCATGTCGGACCCGGTCATGACGCCACCCGACGACGTCGCCGATAACGGTCCCGTCGATGTCGCGACCGTTCCTTTTCATTTGAGTTTCCAGAGCATCGTCGACGCGTTTCGCGGTTCGCAATATGACGGCGACGCGCTGGTGGAAATTATCGGCCGCTTGCAGGAACAAGCGGACGATCCCGCGGCGGGCCTTGCGGAGCCCGAGCGCGAAATCATGCGCGCGATCGATTTAAGTTTGTCCGAAGCCGACACGCACGATCGATCCCATCTGCGGAAGGCGGACGACACGTTCGCCACTCGCCAACGGATCGAAGCGATCCTCGGCTTTGGCGCCTCGAGCCCGGGCAACGGTTTTAGCGGCAGCAGCCGCAGGTAATCCTTACTTGCTTAGCTTTATTCCCTCCGGCATTTCCGGCGGTGGTTCGTTAATTCGGCTGTGGCTCTTCCCGTAGCCAAAGTAGAAGATGAACCCGATCAGCAGCCAGACGATGAGCCGCATCCAGTTGGTCCAACCGAGACCGTAAATCATCGCGCCGCAGACAATGATCCCAAGGGAACAGACGAGGGGCGCCGCCGGCACGCGGAATCCTCGTTCCAGCTCAGGAGTCCGCACTCGCATGATCCAAACGCCGGCGCACACGAGGATGAAAGCAAAGAGTGTCCCGATGCTGGTCATTTCACCGGAGACATCTGCCGGAACAAAAGCGGCAAACGCACCAGTAAAGACAAAGAACAGCATGTTCGATTTGTAGGGCGTGCGGAAGCGCGGATGCACCGCGGAGAACACCGGTGGCACCAGGCCGTCCTTGCTCATCGAAAAGAAAACGCGCGATTGGCCAAGCAACATCACCAGGATCACGGAGGAGAACCCGGCGAGAATCGCTACGGTGACCGACTTCGAGAGCCACTCGTAATTGGTCATGTATTTGGTGATGGCGAACGCCACGGAAGCTTCGCGGCCAGCCGAGCGAAAATCGCCCACCGTCGCTACGCCGCTGAGCACATACGCGAAGAGCACGTAAAGAACTGTGCAGAACAAAAGGGAGCCAAGGATTCCGATCGGCATGTCGCGCTTCGGATTTCTTGCTTCCTGCGCCGCGGTCGAGACAGCGTCGAACCCGATGTAAGCGAAGAAGACGACACCGGCTGCGCCAAGAATGCCGAGGATTCCGCCATACGCGTGAGTGATCCCTTGCGGCGTGGTGTAAGTGGTCGGTGCCGGAATGAACGGCGTATGATTTGCCGGGTTGATGAATTGCCATCCAATTCCGATGAACAACAGCACGATGCTCACCTTCAGAATAACAATGAGGCCGTTGACGAAGGCGGATTCTTTCGTGCCGCGAATCAGCAACGCCGTCAGGACTAGCAGAATGAAGACAGCGGGAATGTTCATTACTCCGTGAACGCCCGCCGGGTCGTGCTCGAACGGGGAATGGCACCATTGGTAAGGAACGGCGAGGCCGAACCACTCGAGGACGCGATTTGCATACTCACTCCACGCGATCGCAACCGTCGAGGCCGCGACGGCATATTCGAGAATGAGATCCCATCCGATGATCCAGGCGACTAACTCGCCCATTGTCGCATAAGAATAAGTGTAGGCGCTCCCGGCCACCGGGATCATGGAGGCGAATTCGGCATAACAAAGACCGGCGAACAAACAGCCCACGCCCGCGACGACGAACGCGAGGACAACGGATGGACCCGCGCGATCCGCGATCGCCGCCGCCGTGCGCACAAACAAACCCGCGCCGATGATTCCGCCGATGCCGAGCGCGATGAGGTTCCACGCGCCGAGCGAACGCTTCAGGCTGTGTTCGCCGACTTCCGCCGCCTCTGCCATCAGCTTATCGAGAGGTTTTCTCGCGAATAGATTTGCCATGGGTCCGCTCTCCTTTTGGTGGTTGCTAACTGCGAAATGTTTTCGGTTTCGCTATGTCTGCTGGCCGTCTGCGGGCGCACCCGCGTTTGATTTGCGCCAGAGAAAATATATCGGCACGCCGGTCAGCACGATGATCAGCCCGGGCCAGGTGGTCGCCGTCTGGTAGATGAAGAGCACGGCCAGGATCACAGACGCGGCGACGATGTAGAGCGCCGGAATGATCGGATAACCGAACGCTTTATAGGGGCGCTCGACGTCGGGGCGTTTCCGGCGCAGCACGAAAATCCCGATAATAGTCAGAATGTAAAAGATGAGTGCGGCGGAAATAACGTAGTCGAGCAGGTTGCCATAAAGGTTGCCGTAACCAGTGACGTTGCCGGCGGCATCTGTCTTAACGGTGCGCGGCAGAACCAGGAAGCCGGCCCAGATTCCCTGGATGATGAGCGCCCATCCAGGGACGTGGTTCTTGTTCAACTCGCCAACGCGACGGAAGAAGAGGCCGTCCCGCGCCATCGCGTAATAGGCGCGCGCGCCGGCGAGGATCAGCCCATTGTTGCATCCGAACGTGGAGATCATGATGGCGATGGCCATGATCGTCGCGCCCGTGCCGGGAAAGATGACGTTCGCAGTCTCAGAGGCCACGCGGTCGCTGGGCGCATTCTGAATTGCATCCCAAGGGAGCGTCGCCAGGTAGGCGACGTTGGCGAGCAGATAAAGTCCGATCACCAAAATGGCGCCGAACGCGAGCGAGAGCGGAATGTTGCGCCGCGGGTTCTTCACTTCGCCGGCGGTGAACGTGATGTTGTTCCAGGCGTCCGCGGAGAAAAGCGAATTGGTCTGCGCCACGCAAATGCCGACGAAGAGGCCAAAGGCGATCGCCGCGGTCAAACCTGGGCCGACCTCTTGCAAAGTGCCGCGCACCGTCCACATGTCGCTGAAGTTCGCCGCGCCGGCGCCTGACTTTATCCCGACGATAATGCCGAGCAGAATCAGCGCGATGAGCGCGCCGGTCTTTGCCGTCGTGAAAACATTTTGCACGAGCTTGCCAAGCTTCAACCCGCGCGTGTTCATGAAGGTCAGCAGCGCGATCATCGCCAGGCCGACGAACTGCGCGGTCGAAAGTGAGAACGCGTAATTGCCAAAACGGATTGGCTCGATCAGATAATTTTTTTCCGATACCCACGGGATGAGCACGCCGGTGTAGCGCCCGAATCCGACTGCGACCGCCGCGATCGTGCCGGTTTGAATGACAAGGAACAACGTCCAGCCGTAGAGGAACCCCCAGAGCGGCGAGAACGCTTCGCGCAAGTAAACGTATTGGCCGCCGGCCTTCGGCATCATGGCCGCTAGCTCACCGTAAGAGAGCGCAGCCATCAGCGTTAACAGGCCGGTGACAAGCCAGACCACCAGCAACCAGCCCGGCGCGCCGACCTGGCGGGCGATAATGGGGGAGACGATGAAAATACCCGAGCCAATCATCGAACCCGCGACGAGCATGATCGAGTCGAACAGACCGAATCCCTTAACAAACTGGCCGTTATTAGCTTCAGGTGGTTGTGACATGAGCGCCTCTGGGTTTGAGCCGTTTTTTCACGAGGCTCCCCCGAAGTCAATCAGCGTTTTCGTGCCCGCGGCAATGTGCTCCTTCGCGGTTCAGCACCATCCCGACGATTAGGGCGCGATCGTTTCGACATAATGAAAGCCATTGTTCTGGATTGTCAGCACCACGGCGAGGCTGTTGCCGAGCTTCAACCACAGGAAGGTCGACGCGCGGTAGCGCGTGCAATTGCTCATCCAACAAATCCGCTATTCCGGATACGGCGCTGTGACGAAGGGGAATCAAGCGTTTTCGCCCCGGCAGCAACGTGCTATCCTCCGGCCCGTGTTTATCCACATCGCCAGTTCGCCGGTGCGAAAAAATCTTGCCGCGTTCCTCGCCGCGACGCTTCTCGCTCTTCCGGCGATGGGGGCATCGCCGCCGCGCCTGCCGTTGATGGCCGGCGCGCTCCAATACGAAGCGCTCCCGCTCCACCGCTCCTCCCAAAATCATTTGCTCGTGCGCGCGGAGATCAATGGCAAGATGGCCCTACTGGGAGTGGATTCCGGCGCTCCAGTCAGCGCGATCGCCCTCAACCGCCGAGCGTATTTCGGAATGGCGCCAAACAGTACGCGCTCAGGGATTCCATCACGCCTAAGCATCAATGGCGCGTTCAACCCCGTGGCCATCGCGCACAATCTCCGCCTCGGCGCGCTCAATCTGGTGGACGAGCCCATGGTGGTCGTGGACCTCGGCGGTCTCCGGCATTCGACCAAGCGTGATGAGATCGATGGAATACTCGGCGCCGACATTTTGTTTCCGACCAGGGCGCTCCTCGATTGCCAGCGGCAAGTCCTCATTCTGAAAATCAATCCGAGCGTTCCGGGCACGATCCCAGGATTTAATTTCCGCGGCTACCGCGGCATCCCTATGCACGTGAGCGAAGGCTTTAACCTTTACGTCGACGGCTCCGTGAACGGAAAGAAAGCGAAGCTGATGGTCGACACCGGCGCCTTCGCGACGCTCCTGCACACGCCTTTTGTCCGGCGGATGAAAATTCCCCTGCGCGATACGCCGTTCAGCACGTCCGGAGTGAATCTGAAACAGCGTGGCGTGCAGGTCGCGACCATCTCACGCTTTTCCATCGGCTCGATGGATATGAGTAGCAACGACGTGGGTGTAATTAACCTCGAAGGATTGATCCACGGCGGGTTGCTCGATTCCACGCCGCCGGTCGCTGGTTTGCTCGGCTCCGAGATTTTGCGCCGCTATCACGGCATCATCGATTTCGGAACGAAGACGCTCTATCTCAAGCGATAGCGCGGAACTTTATTCGATATCGATCTCGCGGACGTTCTTTTGCATGCGAATCGTTTCGACCGCGTTCCGCATTTTATCGGCGAGCCCTACGTTCTGCGGAATTCCATCAAGCATGACGACCGGAGAGGAAAGATCGGAAGTGTTAACCTTGATGTTTTCCAGTCCGAGCATGCGATAAAAGAAAGGTTGGAGAATCTCGATGTCTTTCACGCGGTACAGCTCCAGCGTTTCGGTGACTTTGCTGAAAATGCCCTCGCTCATTTTCAAGCGCTCGTTCGTCAGCCCAAAGACATGATTTTTCGTTTGAAGGAAACGCGTCAGCCCAATGAAAATCGGCACGATGAGCCAGCAAAAGAGGAAGCAGAGGAGGAAGAAGCCCAGATTTTTTAATTGGGACGATGTCCCACGCCAGATTGTTTCTTCCGCCATGGCTCAAGTTTTACCATCCGCATGATCGCGCAAGCATTCATTCTCGGAGCTGGATTGGGCACGCGCTTGCGTCCGCTCACGGAAGATCTGCCCAAGCCGCTTATCCCGATTTTTCAAAAGCCGCTCATCACCTTCCCGCTCGATCACCTCATCGAAGCCGGCGTGAAATCGTTCATCATCAACACGCACCATCTCGCGTCGGCTTTTCAGAATCTATTCGCGGAAGGAAACTATCGCGGCCATCCGGTGCGCCTCATTCACGAGCCGGCGATCCTGGGGACCGGTGGCGGGATCAAGAACGTCGAGCCGTTCCTGGGCGGCGAATCTTTTCTGGTTTATAGCGGCGATCTACTCACCGACATCGATATCGCGCCGCTGGTTGAAGAACATTTCCGCGCCGGGAATGACGTGACCCTGGCATTGCGTCGCGACGGCCTCTCCACCGACGTGGCGATCGAGGGCAACCGGGTCGTCGATATTGCAAACAGTCACGGCCGCGCCGGCCAGGTCGACTTCGCGGGCGTCTCGGTCTGGAAGCCGGCGATTTTCCAGCGGATCCCGCCGGGCCAAAGCCGCTCTTTCATTCCGATCCTGACCGAATGGATCGGAGAAGGCGGCAAGATTGGCGGCGTCGTCCTGGAAAAAGGCAAATGGTTCAATATCGGCTCGCGCAGAGAATACCTTGAAGTCCATCGCACCATTCAGGAGGAAAGGTGGAAACCTGACTACGTGAAATCGGCCGCGTGGCCGGTCACGATTGCTTCCGACGCGGAGGTGGACCCGACCGCGAGCCTATCGGGTTTTTATTCCATCGGCGCGCGTTGCCGGGTCGGCGCGGGGGCCAAAGTGGAAAACACAATTCTTTGGCCGGGCGCACAAATCGCTTCCCGTTCTTACCTTCGTAATTGTATCGTCCGCTCCGACCGTAAAACCGCGGGTGAATTAAGTGACTCCGACATCTAAGACATCCAGGACGCAACTGCTCCTCCGCCAGACGCGAATTCATTTTCCCCGTCTGGAAGAAGCGCAGGTCAAAATCACCGCGATCGAGAAAGGCGGATCGGACCGGAAGTTCTATCGAGTGATCTGTTCGCCCGAGCAGACGCTCATCCTGGTGAAGTACAATCTCGAGCGGGAAGAGAACCGCCATTACGTGCGCATCGCGGAATTCTTGGCCGAGTACAAGATTTGCGCGCCGACGATTTATTTTCACGACGCCGCCGAAGGCCTGATCTGGATCGAAGATCTGGGGAAGGCCGATCTCTGGAGCTATCGCGGCGAAAGCTGGCTCGTGCGCCGCGCCTTTTACGAATCGGCCCTGGACGAGATCGTGAAGCTGCACTGCGTGGATGAGACAGCGGCGCGCGCGATTCAGGAAAGTCTGCCGGCTGAATTCGACGCGGCCCTTTATCGCTGGGAACAAAATTATTTCTTCGAAAATTGTCTGCACCGTTTTTTTGGCGTGGAGAAAGAGCAGCTTTCCGAATTGCTGGCGCTGCCGGCCCTGGGCCAAATCGCGGAACAACTGGCCGCTCGCCCGCGCGTGCTGGTGCATCGCGATTTTCAATCGCAGAACATCATCATTCGTAATGGCCAGGCGTGTCTGATCGACTTCCAGGGAATGCGCCCCGGTCTGGCCGAGTACGACATCGCCTCGCTCCTGTTCGATCCGTACGTCACTTTTTCGCGGCCGGAATGCGAGGAGTTGCTGGGACATTATGAATCGAAGCGAGAAGCCGCCGGCCAGCCAGTCGCAGCCGACTTCCACGAAACTTTTCGCTTATGCGGGATTCAGCGTCTCATGCAAGCGCTCGGCGCCTACGGTTTTCTGGGACTCGTCAAAGGTAACAAGACATTCCTGGATTATATTCCGTCGGCCGTGACGTCTTTGCGGTCGCTGGTCGGGGAAATCGACAATCTGGAAGGATTGCGCGCGGTATTGGATCGTGTCCGATAATTGGGTAGCGGGCGCGTCGCGTAGAGAAGAATCGCATTCCGATTTGTGGCTGCGCGTGATTGCGTGGGGGGCGGTGATCTAGAGCACGTTGCCTGACATCATCTGGCAGGAATATGTGGGTACAAGTTCAGTCTGGTTGGCGGCGATCGAGTCACTTGTCCTCATCATCGCTGCGCTCGCCGTGCTGGCGTCCGCGCGGCTGCGCGGTTTGTCGCGCTTTCTCTTTGCGCTCGCGGCCCTGAATTTCGCCTGGGACCTCATTGTTCCCTGGCTCGCGAAAACTCACTTTGTCGAGGCGCTCTCAGCAAATGCGAGCTGGGGCGCCCGCCTGTTCATCGCGCGCACTCTGACACTGTCCGGCGTCGCGTTGATGGGGCTCACACTCATCGGCAGTGGAATCACGCGCCGCGATTTATTTCTTTGCCGGGGCAATCTCGCCGCGCCCGCGGGACCGATCCCCTGGCTGGGACTGCGTAAGCCGATTCCATGGACCTTGTTCGGCCCCTTGTTGCTTCTTGTTTTTAGCGTCGCGCTCCCGCTCTTCTTGTATTTCTCGATCAAACCGAATTTTGCCGCGAGCGGACGCATCCTTCATTTTCTGCCGTGGATTCTTCTCCTCGCTGCGTTCAACGCGGCCAACGAAGAATTTCAATTCCGCAGCGTGCTTCTCGCGCATCTGCGCCACTTCCTTTCTCCGGCTGAGGCGGTTTTCCTCACCGCCTTTTTGTTTGGGCTGGGACATTTTTACGGACAACCCTCCGGACCGATCGGGGTCGTGATGGCCGGGATTGCCGGCTGGATTTGGGCCCGGAGCATGATCGAAACGCGCGGCTTCGTCTGGGCCTTCTTCATTCACATGGTCCAGGACATCGTCATCTTCAGTTTCCTCGCCGTCAGCACGGCGAACTGATCTGCGATTACCTCACGAACGGATTCGACTCCCGTTCTGCCCCGATCGTAGTCGGAGGCCCGTGGCCTGGCAGCACCGTCACCTTGTCGCCGAGAGGAAACAGCTTCGTTCTTATGCCGCGAAAAAGCAGATCGCCATCGCCCTGCGGCAAATCCCACCGGCCAACGCCCCCCGCGAACAGGACGTCACCTCCGATCAACAACTCATCTTTCCGCAAAAAGAAACAGAGGCTGCCCGGGCAATGGCCGGGAACTTCCAGCACTTCCATCTCCAGGCCGAGAAAATCGCGGCCGGGCGTGGCCGCGATCAGGAAATCCGGTTCCACCGGCTCGATCTCCAGCTCGAATCCGAAGTTTCGAAAGAAATCGCGCTCGGAAATCATCGGCGCCGTGTCGGCGTGGCACCCGATCTGACAGCCGAATGTTTTTTTAATCTTCGCGACGTCAGGCACGTGGTCGAAATGGCCATGAGTGAGCAGCAACAGTTTGGGCGTCACGCCCTTGGATAAAAGCCACTCACAAGCGCCGTCGGGCGCGTCGAACAGGATCGGCCCCTCCGGCGCCTCAAGGAGGTAGCAATTGGTTTCGAAAATCCCGCCGCAAAAAGTCTCGTAGCGCATTGTTCATTCATTGTAGCCGGGGTCTTTCACCCCGGCCAACGCGCAAGTTCGAAAGCTGGGACGCGGGAACGAAAGCTGCATGCAAGCGACCCGATCCCGCTCGTTCTTTGAATGTTCCGGCCAAAGGATTGTCTCACCTATCTCAACAATGATCTCATCCCTCGCGGTTACCTTGCGTTCAGCGCGGATTCTGCGAATTTCCGAAACCTCTTTTTCCGAATGAAGCCATCTTTTCGCTCGTTATTCACCCTGCCGCTCGTTGCATTTGCCCTGCTGACGGTGGCACCGGTCCAGGCGAAAACGGACGCGGAACAGGTCGCGATTTCGGTTGGCCGGCTCCTGGAAGAGGGGCATTACACCCATCAGCCGCTTAACGACGAAGTCTCGAAGAAGTTCCTCAAGACCTATCTGGAGTTGCTCGATTTCAGCCACCTTTTCTTCACCCAGCAGGATGTGGACATGCTGACCGCCAAGTATAGCACGTCGCTGGACGACGACGTTTTGCTCGGGAACCTGAAGCCAGCCTACGAAATCTACGAGCTCTACACCAAGCGCGTCGATAACCGCGTGGCCAAGATCAAAGAGATTGTGGCGCAGCCCGTCGATTTCAAACAAGACGCCAGTATCGAGCTGAGCCGTCAAAAAGCGTCGTGGCCGAAAGATGACGCGGAAGCCGATGCGGTCTGGCGCGGGCGAATCGCGAGCGAATTGCTGCAAGAACATCTGAGCGAACATCCGATCGAGCCGGGACCGAAACTGATCACGCGCCGATACGAGCGCCTCGCGCGCACCGTCCATGAACAGGACAAGGACGAACAGGTGAAGCTTTTCCTCGACGCGCTCTCCCAGGCCTACGACCCGCACTCGGAATATCTGAGCAAAGCCGACCTGAAGAATTTCAGCATTAACATGGGTCTCTCGCTCGTCGGGATCGGCGCGATGCTCCGGTCGGAGGACGGTTATGCGAAAATCGAGAGCCTGGTGGCGGGCGGACCGGCGCAGACGGATGGACGATTGAAGGTGGGCGATCGCATCACCGCAGTGGCGCAGGGGCCGTCGGGGTTCAACGACGTTCGCGATATGCGGCTCGACAAAGTGGTTGAGCAAATTCGCGGCAAGAAAGGCACGCACGTCCGGCTGCTCGTTATTCCCGCGGACTCTCCGGACCCTTCGAAGCGCAAGACGGTCGATCTGGTGCGCGATGAAATTAAGCTGAAAGACCAGGAGGCGCGCGCCGACATCATCATCAAGAAAGACGAGAATGGCGAGCCAGTGAAACTCGGGTGGATCACGCTTCCGTCTTTTTATGCCGACATGGACAAGCACCAGAAGAGCACGACCAAGGATGTGCTTGCGTTGCTGAAACGGCTGAAGAAAGAAAACATTGCCGGGCTCATCGTCGATCTGCGCCGAAACGGCGGCGGATCGCTTGAAGAAGCCATCGCGCTGACCGGACTCTTTTTGAAATCGGGACCGATCGTGCAGACGAAAGGCTCGAACGGAAACATCGTCGTCTCGAGCGACCCTGATCCAGGGATCGCGTACGCCGGACCGATGATTGTGCTAACGAGCCGGCAAAGCGCATCCGCGAGCGAGATTTTTGCCGCGGCGCTTCAGGATTACGGAAGAGCGTTGATCGTCGGCGACAAAAGCACTTTCGGCAAAGGCACGGTCCAAACAATTCTCGAGATCGGGCGATTCACGTCATTGCTCGGCAGCCGTTCGCAGGAAGATGGCGCTTTGAAGTTGACCATCCAGAAATTCTACCGCGTCGCGGGCGGGTCGACGCAGCTTCACGGCGTCGCTTCGGATATTGTGCTGCCGACGTTGAGCGATTTGCCGGAATTTGGCGAAGGAGCGTTGAAGAACTGCCTGCCCTACGACGAAGTGCCGAAGGCGAGATATACCAAATGGGGTGAGGGCCGCGGGTTGTTTGTGGACGAGCTGAAGCGTCGCTCCGAAGCGCGCGTCCAGGCCAATCCAGAATTCCGCTACGTCATGGAAGACATGGAGCGGCTCCGCAAACGTTTGGATGAGAACCGCATTTCCCTGAACGAGGACGTGCGCAAAAGCGAATTAAGCGAAGACAAGCTGCGCAAGGAGACCCGCTCGAAAGAACGGCTCGCGCGCCACGTCGAAGACATGCAGATGATTCGCCTCACCCTCGACAACGTCGATAAACCGAATCTCACGCCGATCCTCTTCCCGGGAAAACTCGCGGCGAACAAGAAGCCCAGCAGTGAGGCAGCCTCAGATTCCGACTCGGAGACCACGACCAATGACGACGGCACGAAAGAGCCGACGATCGACCCGGAACGCGACGAGACCCTGAATATTCTGAGCGACCTGGTCGACCTCAACAAAGGTCCGACGACCGCGAGCACGAGAACTACGCCGCCACCGAACTAAAGCAGTTCAAACCGCGATCGGCGCTTTGATCGCGGGATGCGGGTCGTAATCGGTGAGGGCGAAATCTTCGAACCGAAAATCGTAGATGTCTTTGACTGCGGGATTCAATTGCATCCGCGGGAGCGCGCGGAAATCGCGAGCAAGTTGCGCGCGCGTCTGTTCCAGATGGTTTTGGTAAAGGTGCAGGTCGCCGAACGTGTGCACGAATTCGCCCGGCCGCAGATGGCAGACCTGCGCGACCATCATCGTGAGCAATGCATACGACGCGATGTTGAACGGCACGCCGAGAAACAAATCGGCGCTGCGTTGATAAAGCTGGCAGCTCAATTCGCCCTCGCGCACGTAGAATTGGAAAAGCACGTGGCAGGGCAGTAGCGCCATGCGATTGAGCTCGGCCACATTCCATGCGTTCACGATCAGGCGCCGGCTTTCCGGGTTTCGTTTTATCTCGGCGATGACGCCGTCGATCTGATTGATGACTGCGCCGTCGGCGCCGCGCCAGCCGATCCATTGCGCTCCATAAAGGGGGCCGAGGTTTCCCTTTTCATCGGCCCATTCATCCCAGATCGTCACGCCTTTTTCGTTCAGGGAACGCACGTTCGTATCACCTCGCAGAAACCAAAGCAGCTCGTGGATGATCGATTTGAGATGGAGCTTCTTCGTCGTGAGCAGCGGAAAATTTCCCCTCAAATCGAAGCGGGCCTGCGCACCAAAAACGGAGAGCGTGCCCGTGCCGGTCCGATCCATCCGCGGCTGTCCGTGTTCGAGCACCAACCGGAGCAGATCGTGATATTGGCGCATGCGCCTTCAGATAAACGCCACAACCAACCGGATTCAATTCTCATTTTGACGCTCGCCGCTGGCATCAAGAAGCCGCGCACGCGCGATTCAACAGGGATGATAGTGATCATGAACCGCGGCGCTGGAAGTTCTCTTAACGGGAAGGGTGATCGAGAGACACGGATCGCGGAGCTGTTCGCCGCGCTGGGGGAAACGCCGCGGATTGTCCAGCCGGAACGCGGACAGGACGTTTCAGCGCTGGCGCGGGAAGCCGTGCGCGCCGGTGAGAAAACAATCGTGGCCGCGGGCGGCGATGGGACAATCAGCGGAGTGGCCGGGGAACTGGCGGGGACGGACAAGATTCTCGGGGTCTTGCCGATCGGCACCCTGAATCATTTCGCGAAAGATCTGCGGATTCCGCTCGATTTCGAAGCGGCTGTGCGCACCGTCGTGCAAGGGCGAGTCCGGTCTGTGGATGCGGGCGAAGTGAACGGCCGCATCTTCATCAACAACTCGAGCCTCGGCATTTATCCGCAGATTGTTTCGCGCCGGAAAGCGCAGGAGCAGCAGCTTTCTCGCGGCAAATGGCCCGCCTTTTTCTGGGCCACGGTCCAGGCGCTTCGCCGGTTCCCGTTTCTGGATCTGCGGCTCACCATCGAAGGCCGCCAAATCAATCGCCGAACGGCTTTCCTTTTCGTCGGCAACAACGAATACGAGATCGCCGGTTTCAACCTCGGCTCCCGTGCCTGTGTTGACGCCGGCAAACTGGGTTTGTATCTGACGCAGCGCACGGGCCGGCTCGGTCTTTTCCGGCTCGCGTTCCACGCGCTTTTCGGACGCGTGGATCAGGAGAAGGACTTCGATGTTTTCTGCGTGGCCGAGGCGCGAATCGAAACGCGCAAACACCGGTTGCTGGTCGCGCAGGACGGCGAGATTGAGTGGATGGAATCGCCGCTCGAATATCGGATCCGGCCGGCGGCATTGCGCGTTCTAGTTCCGCCGGAAGAAGCGGCAATCTGATGCGCACGCTCATTCATCTTTCGGATTTACATTTCGGTCGCGTCGATCCCGCCATCCTGAGACCGCTCGTGGAATTTATCGGCGAGGTGAAGCCGGATGTCGTGGCGGCCTCCGGCGACCTGACACAACGCGCCCGGACCGCGGAATTCAGCGCGGCGCGTGAGTTTTTGTCGGCGATTCCTTTTCCGCAAATTGTCGTGCCCGGAAATCACGATGTTCCGTTGCACGATATTTTTTCCCGTTTCGCGCGACCGCTCGATCGCTACCGGCGTTTTATCACCACCGATTTGCAGCCCGTTTACGAAGACGCGGAAATCGTCGTTGCCGGAGTGAACACCGCGCGCTCTTTGACTTGGAAAGATGGCCGAATCAATCGGAGGCAACTCGAGAAATTGCGCGGGACGCTGCAAACGCCGCCCGCCGACCGCACGAAAATTGTCGTGACGCATCACCCGTTCGATTTGCCCGCGGGCGCGAGCGGTCGCGTGGTCGGCCGATCGCGGCGGGCCATGAGAACCCTGGCCGAATGCCGCGTCGATCTGCTCCTGGCCGGCCATTTTCATATTGCCGACACGAGCCAGACCGCGAAGCGCTACAACATGCCGGGCTACTCGGCGATCATTGTTTCCGCGGGCACGAGCACTTCCACGCGCGGCCGCGGCCAGCCGAATTCGCTCAACGTGATTCAAATCGATCAGTCGCGTCTCACCATCGAGCGCCGGACCTGGCGGCCGCATTCCGGCCTCTTCGATGTGCTATCGATCGAGTTGTTCCGGCGTACCGCCGAAGGCTGGATTCGCGAATGACAAAGAAGCCTGAGCCGGTTCGACGTTTTGCGCGCTCCATCCGTTTCTTGCAGGCGCGGATATCGCCGGGAGGTTATCTCGGGCTGCACCTAACGATTGGCTTGCTGGTGATTCTCGCGGCGGGCTGGTGGTTTGCTGACATCGCCGAAGATATGTCGGGCGAGGCGGCCACGCGTCTTCTGGATGAGCGGGTTTCCTCCTGGTTCCACCAGCACGGGACGCTAGCGCTCACGCGGCTCGCATTCTTCGCGACGTTCTTCGGCTCGGTCGCGTTTGTCGCGGCGTCGTCGATCGGCGCGGCCCTCGTCCTGTTCGTGCGCAAGTCGTGGTATCAAATGCTCGCGCTGGTGCTGGGAATAGGCGGCGGCAGTTTGCTTAACGTCTTGCTCAAACATTTTTTTCACCGGCAACGGCCGGTCCTGGAGAATCCGCTCGTGACCCTTTCCAGTTTCGGATTCCCGAGCGGACATACGATGGGGTCGACTTTGTTTTACGGGTTGCTCGCCATTTTCTTCACGCAATCTGTCCGCGGGTGGCGGTGGCGCGTTTTGATTTTCTGGATCGTGGCTCTATGGGTCGCGTTGATCGGGCTCAGCCGCATTTATCTTGGCGCGCATTATCTCACCGACGTCCTGGGCGCGATCGCCGTCGGGCTCGCGTGGCTGGCGCTTTGTTGGACCGGCGTGGAAACGCTGCGCCGATGGCGAGCCGGCAGGATGAAGCGCTAGGACGCCGGCGCAAATTCCGGCGGTCGTTTTACGAGGCGTTGCCTCATTTGCAGGAACGGCCGTTCCACCGCGAAGAAAAGCGCCGCGCCCGCGATCAGGACGGAGAAAAACATCAGGAGATAACCGGACAGGGAAGTCAGCGCAATCGAGTGGCCAGCTGTAAAACCAAGCATCCAGTTGATCACGATTTTGTGGCTGAGATAAATGCTGTAGGCCACGGTCGCGAGGAAAGCAGCTCCAGGAATTGGGACGCGAGAGAGAGGCGACTGCGGACTGACCGCGCAAACCAGCAACGCGGAAAATCCGAGCGCGATGAGCGGAAAGCCGAGGGCGCAACTCGTGATGCCTAACGGGTCCACTTCCGCGAACATCAGCGCCAGTGCGATTAATCCGAACCCCGGCGCCCAGATCCATTTCGCGGTCTTCATTAGAGTCGTCCACCAGCCCGGGCGGAAACATTCGATCGCCGCCAGGCTCACGCCCATCGTCAACGGATCAAGCCGGCTGTAGGTCGGATAATAAATAAATTTTTGCCAGAAGCCGAACGATGGGGCCGGGCTGCTGACGTTGATGTGCGCGAGCACGCCGCGGAGGACAATCCCGACGACGACCACGGCGCATGGAACCAGCAGATGTCCGCGGCGCCATCGAGCGAGAGTGAGGAGCACAAATGGCAGCACGAGATAAAACTGGCTCTCGATGCAGAGCGACCAGGCGTGCGAAAAAGTCGTACCGCCGCGCAGCCCGAGGTTTTGGGTGAAGGTCAGGAACTTCCAGAGCGGCGGCATGATTGGATACTCGCGCATGGCTGGCAGAAAAATGTAGAGCGCCACGATCGCGAGATAAGCGGGCAAAATCCGGAGAGCCCGCCGCCAGTAAAAGCGTGGCACCCGTGGCGATTTCCCGCGGGCCAGGGCGGACAAGAGCTGCCCGGCGATTAGATAACCGCTGAGAACAAAAAAGAGATCGACTCCGATCCAGCCGAAACGCTGGAGATCATGCGGCAGCTCGAACCCGAACAGTCCTGCGTGATAGGGAACAACGAGCAGAATCGCGATGGCGCGCAGAAGATCGAGGCCCGGCTGCCGTTTGCGCGGAGCGAAGCGCGGATCGAGCACGGCTTTTTCTTCACCCATGAGGGAGCGCGGTGTCGCATTCGTCCCGAACGTGCGCGGGTTCGACTTTGCGGAAAATCATCCAGACTCCGGCGAGCACGAGCGCGCCGCCGGCGAGCGACCAAAGTGCGAACGTCTCGCCGCCCAGCAACCAACCGAAGCCGACCGCGCCCGGCGGCGTGATGAGCGAGATCGTTTGCAGGTTTGTCACCGTCATTCGCGGGAGTAGCCAATAGAGCAGCAGGAAAGCGACGGCCGATCCGGGAATCGCCAGATAGAAAAGGCAGAACACCGCCGTTTTCGTCCAGTGAAAATGGACCGGATTTCCGTCCATGAAAAACCCGAGCAAAAGCAGCGGCACCAGGCCGAAGATCATTTGCCAGGCTGCGATCATGGCCGGCGCGAGCTGGATCGAGCGCGCTTTCAAGAGGACGTTGGAAAAGGCCGCGCCCGCGCCGCCGAAGACGATCGCCACGCCGCCCCAAAACGAGAGCAGCCCGCCGAAGTCCAGCAGCCGCGAGCAAATCACCGCGACGCCCCCGAGCGCGAGCGCGGCGCCCGCGACCCGCTGGCCCCGGAGCGGTTCGTTAGGCAGAATGAAATGCGCGAAGACCATTCCGAAGATGGGGATCGTGGCCTGCAAAACGGCCGACAAACCGGACGACACATGCAGTTCCGCCCAAAAGAGGAGAGCGTAGTTCACGGCGAACATGAGGACGCCGGTGTAAGCGAGCAATTTGAAATCTCCGCGGCGCACCGGCAACAGCCGCACCCGGCCGATCGAGATGGCGAGGAGCACCACGACGGCAATGACAAATCTCATGGCCACGAAGGAAATCGGTGGCAGATCGCGCAGGCCGATTTTGATCGCGAGCCAGGTCGAACTCCAGATCACGCAGAGCGTGGCGAACGCGGCGATTACGGCGATCTTGCGCTGCTCCGGCATCGCGTAGCAGCGCATCAGGACCGGCGCGTTGCAACTCCTTTTGCGACCGGCGGCAAAGGCGTAATCGCGCTAGGTCAACGAGGCCAAATCGATCACGAAACGGTACTTCACGTCGCTCTTCAGCATGCGCTCGTAAGCGTCGTTAATTTTGTCGATCGAAATCATTTCGATGTCGCAGGTGATCCCGCGGTCGGCGCAGAAATCGAGCATCTCCTGCGTCTCCTTGATTCCGCCAATCAATGAACCAGCTAGCTGCCGTCGTGGCATGATCAAATTAAACGCGCTTACCGGCATGGGGTCCGGCGGAGCACCAACGAGCGCCAAGACTCCATCGCGTTTCAAAAACGCGAGGTATGTATTTAGATCGTGATTAGCCGAGACGGTATCGAGGATAAAATCGAACTTTTTCTGCTGTTTTTGCATTGCCTCTTCGTCTTTCGAGATCACCACTTCATGCGCGCCCAATCGTTTCGCGTCGGCGGTTTTCCCCGGCGAGGTGGTGAAGAGGGTGACTTCAGCGCCCAAGGCGTTGGCAAATTTGAGGGCCATGTGACCGAGCCCGCCCAGCCCGATCACGCCGATCTTTTGACCCTTGCCAACTTTCCATTTCCGCAATGGCGAATAGGTCGTGATCCCCGCGCACAGAAGCGGGGCGGAGGAGGCCAGGTCTAGTTTGTCCGAAAGACGGAGGACGAAATCCTGATCAACCACGATGCTCTTGGAATATCCACCGTAGGTTACGCCGCCGGTGTGCCGGTCGGAGCTGTTGTACGTGAAGGTCGGGCCGCTCTCGCAAAACTGTTCGAGGTTTTCTCGACAATTCTCGCAGACGCGATCGGAATCAACCAAGCAGCCGACTGCGACGGGATCGCCTTCCTTAAATTTCTTTACTTCGCGTCCAACTTTGACGACGCGCCCGGCGATTTCGTGACCGGGCACACACGGATAGATGGTGCCTCCCCATTCGTTGCGGGCGATATGCAGATCGGAATGGCAGACGCCGCAGAATAGGATGTCGATCTGCACGTCGGTGGCGGTGGGTTCCCGCTGCTCGAACGAGAAGGGGGCGAGTGGTGAGTTGGCCGCGCGCGCGGCGTAAGCTTTAGTGGTCTGCATTATGATAATGATTCGCGCAGACCGGTCAGACGGCCGCATTGATGTAGATTAGATAATGGTTCTCGCTTCCGTGCTCGATCTGTCGCCGATCATTGAGGGCGGCGATGCGGCGCTCGCCTTTCGCGACACCGTCGATCTCGCGCAACACGCGGAAGCCTGGGGTTATCATCGCTTCTGGCTCGCGGAGCATCACAACCTTCCCGGGATCGCGAGCGCCGCGACTTCCGTTGTCATTGGTCATGTCGCGGGGAAAACAAAGAGCATTCGCGTCGGCGCGGGTGGCATCATGTTGCCGAACCACGCGCCGCTCGTCATCGCGGAACAATTCGGAACGCTCGAGTCGCTCTACCCCGGCCGGATCGATCTCGGTCTCGGGCGCGCGCCGGGCAGCGATCAACTCACGGCGCGCGCGTTGCGTCGTAATCTCGGCAACGGCGGCGACACCTTTCCGCAGGACGTTCTCGAGCTGCAATCCTACCTCCGGCCCGCCACGCCCGGCCAGGCGATAACGGCGGTCCCGGGCGCGGGCCTCAACGTTCCACTTTATCTGCTCGGCTCGAGCGATTTTAGCGCGCGCCTCGCGGCCGAGCTTGGGCTTCCGTTCGCTTTCGCCTCGCATTTCGCGCCGGAATATCTCCAGGTCGCACTCGAGATTTACCGGCGTGAATTCACACCGTCGGCTGCACTCGTTAGGCCGCACGCCATGATCGGAGTCGGGCTTTTCGCGGCGGAGACCGACGAAGAAGCGCGCCGGCTCTTCTCTTCCGCGCAATTGCAATTTCTGAATCTCCTCCGGGGCCACCCCGGAAAACTTCCACCGCCAGTCGAGAGCATGGAGAACCGTTGGAGCCGGGTGGAACGCGTGGCCGTCGAACAGCGGACACGGTATTCCATCGTCGGCTCAGCGGAGATGGCGCGCCGCCGGCTCGAGGAAGTGCTGGAGGAAACGGGAGCCGATGAGATCATCGCGACCGGGCAGATTTACGATCACGCCGCCCGGCTGCGCTCATTTGAAATCGGCGCGGAAATCTTTCGCGAAATCAACGCCACCGCCCAGCCAGCGACATTGTAGAATTGCGACCGCGCGCGACTTCAGTCGCTCAGCGTCGTCACCAAGAGCTTGTCGCCTTCGAGCCTGATGCTCTTCACATGGCTCCAAAACTCGGCGCCAAGTTCATCCTTGTCCCAGTTGCCCCGGTTCTCGTTCAGGGACTGGTTTATCGCCGAATTTATGGACGAGATAATGAAGCCGGGAACTTCGTAGTCGCCGCCGCGGACGGATTCGATCCTGATTCGAAACAGACCCGACTCATATCCACCGCGCAAACGGATCGTGCTGTTGAACCAGCGTCCTTTCATCGACGTCAACATATCAAGCGGCACGCTCGACGTGATCGTCATCGTGGAATTCTGGATATCGATCCGCGCCTCATTTTTGGTGTCGGGAAGATCGTCCTTGTTCATCAACGCATTCAGGTCAGCGGCGGTGAAAGTAATCGTGGTTTCCTGGCCCGTGCTGGGCGGATTTTTTATCTGAGCGAGAGAACTCTTGGCCGCGGCCAATTGAACGTCGGTTGGTGGCTCCAGATGGACGTCAACGGGCGCGTCGGAAATCAAATTGTTCGTCGAGAGCTGATGATAAACGTACCAACTACATCCGATTACGGCGGCCAGGAACAAGAACCCCAGGATCAAAACCGTCAGACATCCTTTGGCGAAGCAACCCATCCCTTGGGGCGGCGGGATGTACGGTTGCCGCGGGGGCTGAGGCGGCGGCACCGGCGATAATGGCGGCGGAGTAGGAGGAGGCGGTGGCGGTTGGCCGTTCACAGGTTGCGAGGATTACTGTGTCGCGCTCTGTGATTCAAGCTTTCGCTTTATCACCGTCCGCGATTTGCCCACTCAGTTCACATCTGCAATGGTGTCGGTTCCGACGGCAAAACAAATTGCCGTCGATTTCGGAATCGAGGCCTATGGAAAAACTTATCCTTTTCGGCGCCGGCTTGCTCATCGCGACCGCGCTCTACGCTCAGGACCCGAAGCCCATCGCGGTGAAAGAGACTGTTGATACTCTGGTCGCCAAGAACATCGATGCCAAAGGTGGGGCCGATGCGCTCCGTGCGGTGCAATCGTTGCGCTTGAAAGGCAAAATGATCGTGAACCAGGGCCGCCTTCAGTTTGACTACGCCCAGACGAAGAAACGCCCCGGCGCGGTGCGCGAAGAATTCAGCATTCAGGGCATGACGCGCATCGACGCTTACGACGGCACGGAAGGATGGAGGATTTCTCCGTTCGGCGGGCGCAAAGATCCCGAAAAAATCTCGCTGGACGATGCGAAGTCGCTGATCGAGGACGCCGAGATCGACGGGCCGCTGGTCGATTGGAAAGCGAAGGGAAGCACCGTCGAATATCTCGGGACCGAAGATGTCGAGGGTACGCTGGCGCACAAGCTCAAGGTGGTGCGCAAGAATGGCGACGTGAACTACGTTTATCTCGATCCCGATCATTTCCTCGAGATCCGGGTCATCACCCAGCGGATGGAAAACGGCTCGCAGGTCGAGACTGAAACCGACATCGGCGACTACGAAAAAATCAGCGGCGTCTTTTTCCCGTTCTCAATTGAAGCCGGGCCCAAGGGCGCGACTGACAAACAAAAATTCGTCCTCGAAAAGGCGGAGGCCAACACTCCGATCGATGACTCCATCTTTAAATTTCCGACAACGCCTTCCAAATAATCATGCGCTTCCTGAAATACTTTCTTGTCACTGCCTTCGGGTTCACCGGCGCATCGTTCGCAGCCGAGCAGGCGCAGTTTAATTCTTCCACGATCTCCGGCTTGGGCGCGCGCAATATCGGCTCAGCCACAATGAGCGGCCGCGTCTCCGCGGTCGCCGCGACGCGAGAACCGTCGGGCAAGCTAACCATTTTCGTCGGCGCGGCCAGCGGCGGCGTTTGGAAATCCGAGGATGGCGGCACGCGTTACAAACCGGTCTTCGACGAGCAGCCGGTCCAATCGATCGGCGCGGTCGCGCTCGATCCGAAAAATTCCAAGAACGTCTGGGTCGGCTCCGGTGAAACCTGGACGCGTAACAGCGTCTCGGTCGGCAACGGCGTTTACAAATCCGGCGATGGCGGCGAGACCTGGACGTACGTCGGTCTTCCCAATTCGGAGCGGGTCGCGAAGATCGTCGTTAGTCCCGCCGGAAGCGACACGGTTTACGCGGCGGTGCCCGGCGCCCTCTGGAGCGATTCGCCGGATCGCGGTCTCTACAAAACAACCGACGGCGGCAAAACCTGGAACCTGATTTTGAAGGGCGCGAATCTTTCCACCGGCGCTTCGACCATCGCGATGGATCCAAACGATCCGAACGTCCTTTTTGCCGGCATGTGGGATTTCCGCCGCAAAGGCTGGACCTTCCGCTCCGGCGGCGACGGCCCGGACAAGCCATCCGGCAGCGGCCTGTTCCGCTCGGCCGATGGCGGCACGACCTGGACAGAAATCAGCGCCGAAGCGAACAAAGGTTTCCCCAAGAAACCGTACGGCCGCATCGTCGTCGCGATCGCCCCTTCGAATGCGAAACGCATTTACGCCTTTGTCGAATCGACCGATAGCGCGCTTTTCGTTTCCGACGATGGCGGCGCGACCTGGGACAAGCGGGATAAAAGTAATTGGATGGTCTGGCGTCCGTTCTACTTCGCCAACCTGATCGTCGATCCGAAAAATCCCGACCGTCTTTTCAAGACCGACGGTCCGCTGATCTTGAGCGAAGACGCGGGGAAAAGTTTCAGCGTAGTGGGCGGCTTCCAGGGCGCGCACGGCGATCTGCACGATGTCTGGATCGATCCGACCAACACCCAGACGGTGGTCGCGGGCGATGACGGCGGCATCTGGTATTCCTACAACAGCGGAAGCAAATGGTGGAAGGGCGAGAACCTTCCGATCTCGCAATTTTATCACGTCAGCGTGGACGATAAGGATCCGTTCCGCGTTTACGGCGGTTTGCAGGACAACAGTTCGTGGGTCGGCCAATCGCAATATCCCGGCGGCATCGCCAACGCGCAGTGGGAAAACATGTACGGCGGTGACGGGTTCTGGATGTTTTCCGATCCGTCCGATCCGGACTATCTCTACGCGGAAGCGCAAGGCGGTTTTATCGGGCGGGTGAATCGGATCACGCACGAGCGGCGCGACATTCAGCCGAAGCCGAACTACAAGGAAAAACTCCGCTGGAATTGGAACGCGCCGATCGCGCTTTCGCCCAACGAAAAAGGGACGATCTACATCGGCGCGCAATTTCTTTTCCGCTCGCGCGATCACGGCCAGACCTGGGACCGCATTTCGCCGGACCTGAGCACGAACGACCCCGAGAAACAAAAACAGGAGCAATCGGGCGGCATCACCGTGGACAATTCCGCGGCCGAAATGCACACGACGATTTATTCCATCAGCGAGTCGCCCAAAGATAAGAACGTCATCTGGGTCGGGACGGATGATGGCAACATCCAGCTCACGCGCGACGGCGCGAAGACCTGGACTAACGTGGTCGGCAACGTGCCCGGGGTGCCGAAGAATTCGTGGGTGAGCTGGGTCCAGGCGGGGAACTTCGATGCCGGCACGGCGTTCGTTGCTTTCGATCGCCACACCTTTGTCGATCTCGCGCCCTACGTTTTTCGCACGAGCGATTACGGCAAGACCTGGACTCCGCTGCTGACGGCGCAGGATCCGAAAGGCGTGCGCGGCTATGCGCATGTGGTCAAGGACGACCTGGTGCAACCGAACTTATTGTTCGTCGGCACTGAGTTCGGACTCTTCGTCTCGATCGATGGAGGAAAAGCGTGGGCGCAATTCAAGGGCAGCCGTTTCCCGGCTGTGGCGGTGCGCGATCTCGCGATCCATCCGCGCGATCACGATCTCGTCCTTGCTACGCACGGCCGCGGCATCTGGATCGTGGATGACATCACGCCGTGGCGCGCACTTACGCCCGAGCTGTTGACGCAGGAAGCCGCGTTCGTTTCCGCGCGTCCCGCGCAGCAGCGGATCGAGGCCAACGGCGGATGGGCCGAGGGCGCCGCGACCTTTCAGGGCGACAATCCGCCGGACGCGGCGATCATCACTTATTACCAGCGCACGCGGCATCTCTTCGGCAAACTAAAGATTGAAGTGCTCGATGCCTCGGGCCGCGTCGTTGATGATCTGCCGGCGAGCAAGCGCCCCGGATTGAATCGCGTGATCTGGAGCATGCACGAGAAACCGCCGCGGGTTCCGCCCGCGGTCCAAATCGCCGGTTCCGGCACGCGCGGACCGCGGTTGCTGCCTGGGACGTACACTGTGCGAATGACGAAAGCCGGAAAAGTTTCCGAAACGAAACTCACCGTCGGGCTTGATCGGCGGGTCAAATTCAACGAGGCCGATCGCAAGGCGCAGTACGATGCGGCCATGAAAGTGCATGCGTTATTTGGCGACGAGAGCGCGCTGATGGATCGGATTTTATTTCTGCGCGGCGCTGTGAAGAAATCGGCGGGCGCGTTGCCTGAGGGCGATGAGCTGCGCAAAACGGTCACGGACTTCGACGGCAAAGTCGATAAGGTGCGCAAGCAGATCGTCGCCACGACCGAGGGCGGTGCGATCACAGGCGAGGAACGTCTGCGCGAACACACGGACCAGCTTTACGGCGCGATCCTCGCCTATGAAGGCAAACCGGGCGATTACCAGATCGCGAACATCGACGCGCTCCGAAAGGAATTAGACGACGTGGTGAAAGAATTCGAGCAAGTGATCGCAAAAGATTTGCCGGCAGTAAACGAAGCGCTGAAAGCGAAAGGCAAGGAAGCGATCCCATCGCCGCCGGCAAAGATCGCAATCAACGACCAGTCGTTAGGCTCGGGCAGGGGTGTCATCCCAGCCGCCATGCGTTTCGACGATTAACGAGGGAGCTCAACCGCCGGGTGGCGGCGGCACGACGACGATTTTCTTTGAGGGCAGAGAGAACATCCACTGCCCGTCGGGAGTCACGCCGATAAAGTGCGCCCGAACCTGTCCGCGAGGCAGACGTCGCAGCGGCCGGTCGCTTTCGCCGGGATCCACCGCGACCGGAATCCTCCGTGCCGCATTTCTCCTTGAATCCCGCTTCATCTTCGCAGGCGATTTGGTTTCTGCCCGCCTCTCCTCGATCCGCGCGACGGAACGCGATGATTCCTCAGCCGACGGCGCAGGATTTTGCACGGAACTTTCGGGTCCTTCCTCTGGAGGCGCCGGCTCGGCGCGCCGGACTTCGGGAGAAATTGGCTTCGCGACTGGGATAGTGGAAGCGACCTTCTCTTCTTCGCTATTCGCCGGCGGCTGGTGCGTAGAAGCATCGCGCAATTCCGCAGGCTTGGGCGCAGCGGCTACTTCTGGAGGAGTCGCTTCGGTGCGCGGAGCCGGTGCCGGCGGCGGAATATTATTGGAATCGTTGGCCGCAACTCGCGGTTGCTCCTCGATCTTCTTCTCCAGTGCGGGCGTCGGTGGCCCCGATTGGACCGGCGCGGCGGAAGGTTCAATGGCGGCGACAACTGGCGGAGCGGGTGGATTGTTCTGCGCCGTGCTGTTCGCTGGCGGAGTCTGGTTGTCGTTCGAATTGACCACCGGATTATTCGGTGGCGCCGGAGCGGGAGCTGCCGCATCGGTAACGCCAATTGGAACGCCGATTGGTTCTTCGGCCTGGCGAATGCGCTGATGCCGGAGATATCCCGGCACGGTCAGCGCCGCCAACACCGCAATCGCGAGCAGGACCGCCGCGAGTGCGAGCGCCTTTGCTGGAAACCGGCGTTGCCCACTTCCGGCCACCGTGCGCGAGCTGGAGAGGACCGGAATCCCAAATTTCCGCGCCATCGTTTCGCGGCGATCCACCTGCGCGAGGCAATCCTGAATTTGCCGGTAAAATTCCAGCGGATCCTGCGGCCTTGCCTCGGGATCGACCGACAACATTTGCGCGAGCAGACGGCGGACTCGCTTCGGCATCCCGCTCAATTTATCAATTGCGAGACCGATCGTCGTCGGTTGCATGGCCAGCGGGCCTTTCGGCGCGATGAGTGGCGGCGCGCCGGTGAGGAGAAACCACATCGTGGCGCCGAGCGAATAAATTTCCGAGCGGAAATCGACCTTGCCGTGCTGGAGCTGCTCCGGGCTCGCGTAATGCGACAACTTGTCGAACGAAGCCACCGCGACATCCGCGCCGGCAATGTTCGGAGCGACGCCGACAAAATGGAACACTTTCACCAGCGGCCAATCGCCCTCCGGCGTCTGGCCCGGGACGAGAAGGAGATTGGCGGGATTGATCGCGTGGTGAGAAATCTTTTGGGTCGCTGCGGCGCCGATGGCGCTCACCACTTGCAACGCGATGCGCAGGACAGCGCCCGTGGGCATGGGCCCATGCGTGTTCACCCATTCTTCCGCGGTCGTGCCCTCGAGACGCTCCGTGACGTAGATGAGTTGGTCGTCCTCGATGCCGAAATCGTAGAGCGCCGGGATGTTGATGTGATTCAACTTTTTCGCCGCGACTGTTTCCGCTTCGAGTTGTTCGCGCACCGCGCTTTTTAGAGTGGCGGCTGGAATTAGCTCCAGGGTGACGTCGCGCCCGGAATCGATCTCATCCGCGCGATACACAACGGAGTTTTGCCGAAGTTCGGTGCCAGTTTCCTCCGCGAGAGGTCCAGCATCCGAAAGGGCAATCTCTCCAGCGGAGACGCGGTATTTGCCGAGAAATATTTTGTGGTCCATGCGCAGTTCGGAAGCCCTATCTCCGTTATTGATTCGAAGCCCAGTGTGATGGCGGGCGTCGCGTCGGGCAAATTTAGACTTCCGTCGCCGAAAAAAATTCATGCGGATTCCAGAGGCTGGTTTTCGGAACCGGAGCAGTTGCGGCATCTCCTCGCGTGCGGGCAAACCAACTGTCGCCATTTTGTTTTGCGTTTACTCCGAGAAATTCCGAAACTCTCTTCCGCGGAAAGGGTTGAACCACAAATGTCTTCCCGCTCGGCAAGGGAAGTGAGCAGAGGGTTGCTACTCCAGGTGGCTTCGCTCCTTGCGGTCTTTAATTCGGCGAGCGCGACCGATTACTTCGTCAATCCGAGCGCCGGAAATGCCTACGCCACGGTGCAGGCCGCCCTCGATGCGGTTTCCGGCCAGAGCGAATTTGACCGCGCCAATATTTTTATCGCGCCCGGCATTTATGAGGAGATCGTCACGGTCGACAAACCGTACCTCAGCTTTATCGGCACCGGTCCCTCTCCGGAGGCCACGAAGATTACTTCCCCACGGACGATTATAGTCGTTGGCCCGTTTAGCTGGGGTCAGGTCGTTGAAATCCAAAACAGCGCCACCGCTTTTATGGCGCGGAACCTGACCTTCGAAAATTCGATCCTGGATAGAGAGGTGGTTTCGGCTCTGGCGGTGCGAGCGGCCGCTGACCGCATCATTTTCGATAACGTCCGGTTTCTCGGTTACCAGGACACCTTGCTCGTGGACGAAAGGTCGCGCCAGTATTTTCGCGATAGTTTCATCACCGGAGACAGCGATTTCATCTTCGGCGACGCGACGGCCGTCTTCGATCATTGCACGATCGAGAGCACGGATGCCGGCTGGATCACAGCAGCCAATACGAAACGGACCACCGCCAACGGATTGGTTTTCCTCGATTGCGCCCTCGTGGCCGGGACCGTCCGCGATCCTTTCGTCAGCGATCGCACCACGCCGACGGCCGGGAGCGTGTTTCTGGGCAGACCATGGGAGTGGTGGGACTCGGACACGATGCCGAGCGTCATCTTCATTCGGACGTTGATCGGTCCGCACATTATTGCGGCGGGCTGGGATCCCTGGGACGTGACCGGTATTCCCGGCATCGATCCAACTGTGAACCGCGATCCGCTCACCCGTTTCTCGGAGTTTGGCAGCATGGATCTGAATAGCATTCCGCTGGCAGACAGCAACGGCGACGGCACACCGAATGGCCGTGTCCCGTGGACAGACCCGATGACGAAGGAGCAAGCGGCGAATTACACTCTCGAGCACATCTTCGGTCCGGTTAGTTTCTGGAATTCAACCACAGAAGCGGAGACGAGCGGAATCGATTATGAGAGCCAGGGCGACCCGTGGAATCCGATCGCGCAGCTGGCATTGCTTCCGACTGCGCCGGGCGCACCGTCGCAGGCGCTCAATATCTCGACACGCCTCGGAGTTTTGACGGGCGACAATGTTCTCATCGCCGGTTTCATCCTGACGGGCAGCGTTCCCAAGCGGGTATTACTCAGAGCGATCGGTCCTTCTTTGGAGGACAACGATATCCCCGACCCGCTCGCGAATCCGACCCTGGAACTTCGCGCGGCCGATGGCCGCCGCATCGCCTTCAACAATAATTGGAGATACTCTCAGGCTGAGGAGATCACCGCCACAGGCCTCTCGCCCACCGACGATCATGAATCAGCCATCCTCGTCACCCTCGCGCCCGGCGCCTACACGGCGATCGTGAAAGGCCGGCGCGGCACGACCGGTGTCGCGCTCGTGGAAGTTTATGACTTGAGCGGTGCGGAGGCCGCGCAACTGGCCAACATCAGCACGCGCGGTTTCATCGATGGTGGCGATGGGCACGTCATGATTGCGGGATTTATTCTGGCCGGCGGCAGCGGCGGCTCGAGAGTAATCGTCCGCGCCATCGGTCCATCGCTTACGTCCGCGGGGATCGAGGACCCCCTCGCCAATCCCACCCTGGAACTACACGATGGCAACGGCATCGCGATCGCTTTTAACGATGACTGGAAGGATAGCCAGCGAGCCGAAATCGAAGCAACCGGGCTTCCGCCTCACGATGATCGGGAATCCGCGATTGTGGCGTCGCTCGCCGCCGGCCCCTACACCGCAGTCCTCGCCGGTCGCAACGGCGCGAGCGGCATCGGCCTTATTGAAGTATATAACCTGGGCCTCTAAAAGTTAGCACCCATGGGCACTTCAATTGTAATTTGGACGATCTGCGCACTGCTCGCGGCGGGCATCGCCTGGAGCCGGTACGAAAAAAAACGGACGCGCGACAAATTTCTCCGCGAGCTCGCGGCCATGGACCCGGTGCGCCGCGAGAAAATCCTCAGCCGGCTGAGGCCGGAGCTTCAAACCGAAATGCGCCAGCATTTAATGGAGCGTTTCCGGCTCAGTTAGGTTTGTCCTTCGCGTCAGCTCACCATTGCCTCGCGCAATTGCCGCCGCTATTCTCGCCTGAGATGAACCCGACCAACGCTCCCGAAAAACCGAACCGCCCACGATCGTCATCCATTTCCAGCGAGGCCATCATCGGCATCGGCGTCACCATCGGCAGCCTCGGCGTGCTCGGCCTTTTGCTCGGCTGGGCCGAGGCCATGAGAGGCGTGGCGAGCGTTTCGATGGTCTGGTTCCCGCTCGGTGCCGTCCTGCTGATTCTCGGCCTCTTGATCGCGGGATTCGGGTGGTCGCGCAAGCCGCGCTGAGCAGGGCTCAGCCGGCGTGTTACTCGTCGTCCGTTTTCTCGGTCTTGGTCTCGTTCTTCGTCAGATTGACGTTGATGCCGACCAGCTTCCAGGCAGCGTCTTCATAAACATACTTGAGCGTGAACACGACCTTGCTCGACTGCGTCGGATAAGAACCTTTCAGGATGAGCATGCCGGATTCATTGATCGCCGGCTTCTCCTCAAACTTCGGCTGCACCTTGCTGATCGGCGAGAGGTCGACCTCCTTGTCGATGAAAGACTGAAAAATCTCCTTCAATTTCCCGGCCGTCGTTTCGTCGCGCCAGAGCTTGGCGATTTGCTGGTAGAAGTCGTCGAAGTTCTTTTCCTGGATGCTCTGATTAAAGGCCATAAGCGAACCCAGCGCGAGCGCCTTCAATTCTTTCTCGGATGGCAGCGTGCCGGTGTTTTCCACGACCGGGGCCACTTGCACATTGATGCCGACCAGCTTCCAAACGGTTTTCTCACCCAGATACTTGAGCGTGAACGTGATCTTGTTGGGCCGGGTCGGATAATGACCGTTCAAGATGAGAACGCCATTGGAGTCGATGGCGGGCGGCTCGTCAAAAACGGGCTCGGATTTCGCCACCCCGGAAAGGTCGTAACCTTTCTTCTCGAAAAACGACTCAAACGCCGTGGTGAATTTTTCGGGGGACATTTGCTCGCGAAAAACGGAGGCGAGTTCCTCCTTGTAAAAGCCCGTGAAATTCTTCTCCTGCACTCCCTTATTGAACGCGAGCAGCGAATTGCGCACGAGGGTCTTCAATTCCTTTTCTGGCGGGATCTTCTCGGTTTCGGCGCGGAGGACGAGCGGAATAAGGAGCAGTGAGAGCAGAAGTATTTTGCGCATGAGGGCCAACGGATCGGTGTGGGTCGCTTCCGCGTCAAACTTCTTTGCTGGCCTGTCCGCCCGCGTCACTTGCCACTTGCCATTCGTCATTTCCCTTGATCAACTGGCCGCCAAACAGAAGGCCCTTATGACCAAACGAATTATTCTCGCCGGTGTTCTGGGCGCTATCGCCATGTTTATCTCGACATCGATCGCGCACATGGCGCTTCCGTTGGGCGAAGCTGGCATCGGCGAAATTCCGAATGACACCGCGGTGCTTGCGGCCCTCGAGAGCAGTGCTGGCAAGACGACGGGACTCTACATTTTCCCTGGCATGGGCTTGGGTCCAGACGCGACGCACGCGCAACGCAGCGCCGCGATGAAAGATTATGAAGCGAAGATGGAAAAGAATCCTTCCGGCCTGATAATGTATCATCCGGCGGGGTCACGGCCGTTTAACATGGCGAAATATCTCACGATCGAATTCGTGACGGAGCTTCTCGAAGCCTTGCTGGTGGTGACTCTCCTCGCCCAAACTCGCATCGCCACTTTTGGCGGGCGCGTGGGTTTTGTGACCGTGGCCGGAATCCTGGCGGTGATCGCGACCAATGTTTCCTATTGGAATTGGTGGGGCTTCCCCGCGGTTTACACCGCCTCCTACATGTTTATCCAGGTCGTCGGCTTTTTCTGCATCGGTTTGGTTGCCGCGCTTGTTTTCAGGCGATCCCCGGCTGCGGCGTAATCCCGATCCGGTTTTCGTTCCGCCGCCGCGGAAATTTTTCCCAGTTGTCAGGCTGGCGCTGTCGCGCCAGCTTGATCGCTCACTTCTCATTTCTTTATGCGCCTAATTTCCACTCTTCGTTTCGCCCTCGTGCTTCTGCTCGTGCTCGTAATCGACCGATCTGCAACGGCCCAGAAGTTGCCCGACACCACGCGCCTCTTGCGGTTCCCGACCACCAACGGCCAGCAAATCGTCTTCTGTTATGCGGGCGAGCTTTACACAGTCGCGAAAGAAGGCGGCATCGCGCGGCGTCTAACCAGCGGGCCGGGCTATAGTTCCTTTCCGCGGTTCTCCGCTGACGGAAAGCAGCTCGCGTTCACCTCGCAATACGACGGGAACACCGAAGTTTACGTGATGCCCGGCGAAGGCGGCGCGCCCAAGCGCATCACCACCACCGCGACGATCGGCCGCGACGATATTTCCGACCGAATGGGCCCGAACAACATCGTCATGACTTGGGAAAACACGAAGCCACTCGTGGTCTTCCGTTCCCGCATGAGAACGTTCAACTCCTTCATCGGCGAACTTTACACCGCGGGTCTGGACGCCGAGATCCCTCAGCAATTGCCGGTGCCGCGCGGCGGCTTTACTTCCTTTTCGCCCGACGATTCGAAGATGGCCTACAACCGCGTTTTCCGGGAGTTTCGCACCTGGAAACATTATCGCGGCGGCATGGCGGACGACGTCTGGATTTTCGATTTCAAAACCGGCAAGACGGAAAACCTGACGAATAATCCCGCGCAGGACATCTGCCCGATGTGGGCCCCGGATAACCGCATCTATTTCATTTCCGATCGCGACGGGCGCATGAACCTTTTCTCGACCGACCTGACAGGCAAGGACACAAAGCAGCTCACCACCTTCAAGGATTACGACATCAAGTTCCCGTCGATCGGCAAGGACGCGATTGTTTTCGAACAAGCGGGCTACATCTGGCGTTACGATCTTGCCAGCGGGCAGTCAGCCGTGGTGCCGATCGGTATCAAGGAAGACTTCGCTTCCGGGCGTTCCGCGCTGGTGGATGCGTCGAAGCATGTTCAATCAGTCAGCTCCGCGCCGGATGGACAACGCGTCATCGTGGTGGCGCGGGGAGACCTCTTCTCCGTGCCCGGCAAGGATGGCACCGCGCGCAATCTCACCAAGACCTCGAACGCACACGAGCGCGACGCGGTTTGGTCGCCCGACGGAAAATGGATCGCTTATAATTCCGACGCCACCGGCGAGAACGAGCTCTATGTGCGGTCGCAGGATGGCAAAGGCCAGCCGACGCAGCTAACCAACGGCGCTGATACTTACTACTACCAGGCCATCTGGTCGCCTGACAGTAAGAAGCTACTTTGGAGCGACCGGTTGCAACGCTTGCGTTATATCGATGTCGCCAGCAAAGCAGTCACTCAAGTTGACCAGGATAAGTTTGGCGAGATCCAGGGTTACGATTGGTCGCCCGACAGTCAGTGGGTCGCCTGGTCGCGGCCGGAAGACAATGGGGGCGACAAGGTCTATCTCTTTTCTACCACGGACAAGAAACCAGTCGCCGTGACCGACGATTGGTATTCGGCCGACAATCCGACCTTCAGCGATGATGGGAAATACCTCATGCTTACTTCCAGCCGGGACTTCAAACCGATCTTCGATCAGACGGACTTCGCTAACGTCTATCGAGACCTGGAGCGCGTTTATCTCATCACTCTTTCAAAAGAGACTGAGTCGCCGCTCGGGCCGCGCAGTGATGAAGTAGGCAAAGGTGATAAGAAGAAGGACAAGGATAAGGATAAGGATAAGCCAGAGAACAAGGACGTCGCCAAGGATAAGGACAAGACCGAGAAAAAGCCTGACGATCAGAACAAGAAAGATGACGGAGCAAAGGAGAAGAAACCGGTTGTCGTAAAGGTGGACCTCGATGGCATTCACGATCGCCTGGTAGCTCTCGATATTCCGCCCGGCAACTATCGCAACCTCCGTCTCGTGAACGATCGGATTTTCTATCTTCGCCGCACCATCGCGGATGACCGAGCGGAAGATGACGAGGACGGTGACGGGAATAATCGCAAGTCGCATCTTTGCTCTTACAGCCTGGAAGATCGGAAAGAGACTACGCTCGGCGACGTGAACAATTACGAGATCACCGCCGACGGCAAGAAGATGCTGGTCAAGATCGGCAAGGATTACGCCATGATCGATCTTCCCAAGGACAAGCTGGAGCTAAAGGACGAGAAAGCCGGCAAGGACTACAAACTCAAGCTCGCCGGTCTCGACATGCAGCTCGATCGCCATGCGGAGTGGAACCAGATTTACAACGAAGCCTGGCGGCATATGCGCGATTTCTTCTATGCGCCGAATATGAACGGCGTCGATTGGAAGGCGATGCGCGATAAGTATGCGGCGCTGGTGCCCTTCGTGAATCACCGCAACGATCTCACCTATCTCATTGGCGAGCTGATCGGGGAGTTGAACAACGGCCACGCCTACACCGGTGGCGGCGAGCGCCCCGAGACTCCGCGCATCAAACTAGGTCTGCTCGGCGCCGAGTTTTCGCGCGATCCGGCGACTAAGGCTTACAAGATCGAACGGATCCTGCCCGGTGAGAATTGGAACAAACACGCGCGTTCGCCGTTGACCGCCATAGGTGTGAACGTGAAGCCCGGTGATTACATCCTGGCGGTGAACGGAACGCCCGTCGCCTCCCTCGCTAATCTCTACGATGCGCTCATCGGCACCGCGGATAAGCAAGTGATACTCCGAGTTAACTCCAAGCCCGCCGATGATGGCGCGCGTGATATTACCGTCGTGCCGATCGCTGATGAGTCACCGCTTTACTACCGGGCCTGGGTGCAGAAGAACGTGGATGCCGTCAGCAAGAAGACGAATGGCGAAGTCGGCTACATCCATATTCCCGACATGGGCCAGCCAGGGCTGAACGAATTCACCAAGCAATACTTTCCGCAGATCAAAAAGAAGGGGCTCATCGTGGACGTGCGCGGCAACGGCGGCGGCTTTGTTTCACCGCTGGTCATCGAGCGGCTTCGTCGCGCGCTGGTCATGATCGAGATCGCGCGCAACGGCACGCCGCAAACCAATCCGCCTCAGACCTTCCTCGGTCCCATGGTCGCCTTGTGCAACGAGTTCTCCGCCTCTGACGGCGACATCTTTCCGTATCGTTTCAAGGCGATGGGCCTGGGTAAGTTGATCGGCAAACGCACCTGGGGTGGCGTGGTCGGCATTCGCAATCCGCTTCCGCTCACTGATGGGGGTCAGCTCTTTCGTCCTGAGTTCGCGCCTTATGCGAAAGATGGTAAGGATTGGGTCATCGAGGGCCACGGCGTCGATCCCGACATCGTGGTGGAAAACGATCCGGCGAAAGAGTTTAAAGGCGAGGACGAGCAACTCGATCGCGCCATCCAGGAAATCCAGACCGACTTGAAGGCCAAGCACTACGATCTGCCGCCGGTCCCGCCTTATCCGAACCGGAATCCAACCAAGAGCAACTAAGCTTCTGAAATCGCTTCGCTATTTTTTCTGCGTCGTTTTTCCACCGGTCGCCGTTTTGATGACCGGACGGATCCTGAGCTTTATCTTGAGTATTCTGCTGACGCTGCTCGGCTGGGTTCCCGGCGTCATTCACGCCTGCCTGGTAGTCAACGATTATCAGGCCGAGCGTCGGCATTAAGGTAACGTCTGTTAATTCCAGCGACTTTCGCGGACGGGCGGGGTTTCTCCTACGGCATCCGAATGCCGTTATGGCTACCTTCGAACAACTGGCATTGTCGCTTTTGTATTTTGCCGCGCTCGCGGTTCTCGTGACAGTGTCTCTCGGAGGTTTTGTCGCGTCGGTCGCCGGCGCGTTTCTATTCTTCGCCGGCAAAGATAGATAGCGCGCGGGCTACGCGAGTTCCTTCGACATCGCGATCGCACCTGCGATGTCTTCCCAACCATTCCGAAGCCAGAACTCATGGCCGCCCGGATTATCTCCCGCCACGAGAATGATTGCTCGTTTAAGACCGGCGTCGCGCAATTTGCGGACGCAGTCATTCAGGAGCAATTTGCCGACGCCCTTGCCGCGATACGCCGCTGACACCGCCAGGTGATAAATCCAACCGCGGCGTCCGTCGTGACCGCAGAGCGCGGCGCCGACGATCCTCCCGTCCTCTTCCGCAATGCGGCTCAGTCCCGGATTTCGTTCGAGGTAACCAAGAATCTCCTCACGCGAATCGCCTTCGCAGATTTCGACGCCCTCGACTTCAGCCCAAAGCGCGACCGCCTCATCGTAATCCGCCATGACAAACTCCCGGGTGGCGATCCTCATTCCGTTTTTGCAATTCCCGCGAGCCCGAGGCGTTCCGCGTCGCTTTGCAACGCGGCGATTACATGACCGATCACTTCGTCCAGCGGCAGCCCGAGCTCGGCCGCGCCGCGCACGATGTCCTCGCGATTGACCGCACGGGCGAACGCCTTGTCCTTCATTTTCTTTTTCACCGAAGCCACATCCACCTCGCTCATGCTCTTCGAAGGCCGGACGCGCGCCACAGCCATGACGAATCCGCTTAACTCATCGACCGCGTAAAGCGTTTGCTCCATCGCCGTCTCTCGCGCGACTCCCGCATAATCCGCGTGGGAAAGAATCGCGCGACAAACCTCTTCGCTCCAGCCTTGCTCGCGCAACCATGCCACCCCGACAAACGGATGCCCTTCCGTCGGGCTTTGCTCCTGGTTCGGATGCCGCTCGTAATCCATGTCGTGGAGCAGGCCGACCGCTTCCCACAAATCCGCGTCCGCGCCGCGCACCTGCGCGAATCGTTTCATCGAATCGGCCACCGCATAACAGTGCCGCCGCAGGCTGTCCGATTGGACCCACTCATGCAAAATCGATAACGCGCGTTCAGTTACCATTTTTCTTCCTCAGCTTTTGCTCCGAAATCTGTCCGCCGCGCGCGTGGCCAAATCTGTCGCCTTGTCGCGTGCGCCGCTGGTTTCAGCATGCAATTGATCGAACGTCCGGTCCATTGCCGCCTTGATAGTGGCGGCGGTTCCACCTTTGTCGCACTCGCGCACGAGCACGCTTTCGAGCCGCGCGATCACGCCGTCAATCGTATAGGCCGGGTTGATTTCGAGGCCGCCGGTCCCGTCGCGCTCGATGGCGCTATAAACGTCGATCATTTTTTCACTGTGCGAACCCCATTGCAGCACCTTGTAGAAGAGCGCGCCTTCCCGAGGGCCTTTGAAGATGAGATCGATCAGGGCCGCACCTAACGACACTGGCATGAGTACGAAATCCCGGACGTTGTCGACGAACATTTTGAGCTGGAACACCAGGACGCCGCGCATAAACGTCCAGCGGTTTCCAGAGTTTAAGTCATTCTTCATAGTCGTTCCTCGTTAATACGCTCGGATTGCAGACGAAGAGCTTCAGCGTTTTCAGAATACCAGCGAGGCTAAAAAATCCTCGACCACATCACAAGCGCCTCCTTCGCCTGCTGACTTCAGATCTCGATTTCCGCTTCCGCGATTAGCCGCCGCTTGTGAAAAATCCGCTGCAACGGCGTCAGCAGAGTGAGGGAAAAATAGATCCAGCCGCTCCAGACGATTTGCTCGATCGGCAGCACGAGCGCGAGCACTAACGACAAGATCGCCACCCCGAGCGGCATCGACCAGCCGGACAGTTCAGCGCGTGTCATCGCTTTTTCGCGCGCGTTCAATCGCAGCGGCTCGCGCAATTGCCAGGCCCGGAGATTCAAGAGCAGGATTTCCAGAGAAATGGCGCCGAACCCGAGAGCGTAAATGGCGAAGAGCGCGCGAGCCTGTTCGGCACTGGCGTGAAGGCCCACGGCCTGGCCGACTTGACCGTGGCTGACGAAGAACCACATCGCGCCGAAGATCGCTTTCAGCGGATAAATATAGATCAGGATCGTAACCAGCATGGCCCAGCTCAGGAAGATCGAGACTCCGTCTTCGAGACCATAACGCCGGCTCCACAACCAGTGGCCTCGCCAAAAAATGCCCAGCACGATCACGCTGGTGACGAAGGCCGGCACATTCCGAAACGCGGCCAGGAGAGCGACGAGATTGTCCGGAATTTGTTGGGCCGCGATGACCAGCATCGAAATAGCAAAGGCGAAGGCTGCGTCGATGAACGTCTCGAGCCTGGTCATCTCCAGGCCGCGGAGGCGAAACCCGCCCCGCCGCGGTAACGCGTCGAGATTTGCGGGCAAGGCAGATGCGATCTCTTCGTCGCGAACGGTCATCTGCCGCCGATCCTAGCGCGGCGTCGGGCGAGTTTGCAGATTATTTCTTTGGAATTTCAGAGGTGTGACCACGAGCGACGACGCCTTCAGTCGCCACGAAGGCCTGGCTATCCCTGACTTCCGGCTACGCGGCCTTTTTCTTCGGCGCCTTTTCGACGATCACGCCGGGGAACTGCACCACATGTGTCACCGCCTCGGCGATCGCCACTTTTTCCGGAGCCAACTCGAAAGTGAGCTTGCGGCGGGCGATCTCGGTGAGCGCGATATCGGCATGGCCAAGCCCGGGAACAAATTCCACCAAGGGCCGGTGGCCGAGGGAAAGCTGCCGCACACGGCGCGACATCATGTTCACCAAAATTCCCTTGTCAGGAATGACTTCGGAAGCTGCTTTGAGTAGTTCGGCGTTCATATGGTTTGGTTCTAAGTTTCGGCGATTGGCCGAGGTGCGCGGTGCATCTGCCCCAGAACAGTTGGAACGGGCAGCAGAGAAACGGGCCGCACCATCGTTGATAACCACCAAACCACAACGCCTATCTCGCGCGCATTCCGCGCGGCTCCGATCCCGGGCCGCTACAACTCCGGCGAAACCACGCTGGCCGCTTGCTGGAGCGGATTCCCCAGGCCGAGGTGGCCCGCGCTATCGAGTGTGATCTCGCGGCAGCGCTGTTTATCTTGCACAAACAGGCGGGCCTGCTCCGCGGCGAAGCTTTGGCTCAGCACGTTGAGGTTCGCTTCGTCGTTCAAGCGGAGTGAACGCAAATCGAGATTGCCCGAGCCGACGGAGACGAATGCGCCATCCACGATCATGAGCTTCACGTGGACCATCGCCGGCTGATATTCGTAAATCCGCACTCCCGCCTTCAACAGCTCGGGATAATGTTTGTGCGAAGCCGCGCGCACGATTTTTTGATCGATGTGTTTTCCCGGGACGATAATCTCGACTTTCGCGCCGCGCTTCGCCGCCTCGATCAATTCCTTTCGCATCAGGTCGTCGGGCAAAAAATAAGCGTTCTCGATCAGGAGCGATCGTTTGGCGGAAGCGATCGCCAGCAAGTACATCAAGTGAATGTCCATGTTCCCCTGGCGAGGCGAACTCTTGAAAGCCTCCGCCGTGTCCGATCCGGTCGCGGCAAGCTGCGGAAAATATTCCGGCCCATGCAACACGGTCCCCTCGGTCTTCAGCCAGTTATCCATGAAGGCCGCCTGAAGCTGCGCTACCACCGGCCCCGTCACCTTGTAATGATTGTCGCGCCAATGATCCGGCGACTCGCCGTCGCCCAGCCATTCATCGGCAATGCCGACCCCGCCCACGAAACCGATCTTGCCGTCGATAATCAGGAGCTTGCGATGGCTGCGGTTGTTGTAGCGGCGCGGATCCCACCACGCCATCGGATGGTACTTCACCACCTGCACTCCGGCCGCTTTCATCTTCTCGAGATTCTCGCTGCCCATCTTTCCCGTGCCTTGGGCGTCGAGGATGGCATTCACTTTTACTCCGGCGCGAGCGCGTTCCGCCAAGGCATCCGCCACGGACTTCGCGATCTCGCCATCCCAATAAATGTAGGTCTCGAAATCGATCGTCTGTCGCGCGGCGCGGATCGCACTAAGCATCGCGGGGAAAATCTGGCGGCCGTTTACCAGGGTCACGATGGTGTTCCCCGAAACGTAGCCCGATCCAAGCAGCGAACCTGTGGCCTGCCGGAAAGTGGACGAAGCCGCTGAATATAGCGGCGTCACTTCATGCTTCGCTTCTCTCGTGTCCCGAGTGGCGCAACCACCCAGCGCGACGGAGAGCAGAGCCGCCGCGAACGCGTTAATGTTTTTCATCGAATTTACGCAGCTGCTCCGTGAAATAGGTCGCCGCATCCATCGTCGTGCCGTCCGCGAGCCTGATGCTGTACTTGCGATGGGTGAGGGAGGACTCCGAGGCGCAATACTTCACGAACTCCTCCGCCGTTTTAATCCGCGACCCGCCGTAGTTTACTTTCATCCGAAGATGCTTCGCCGCCGCCGCGCCATCGTATTCAGAGCCGTTACGGATGAACTTGATCCCGGTGGAGCTTTCGACCCCGTGAATCAGGAATTCGATCCGTGCCTCCTCGCGCGCTTCGCGGGCGAAGAGGATCGCAGGCAGGAAAACCAGAACCGCCAGAACGCTGAGAACAGAACTTCGATGCACGCGGAGAGAGTAGACGAGATAAATGCTTTCGCATTCAGACTTATCCGCATGGATTTCGTGGACGGCCTCAACACTCAGATGAATGCAATCATCCGGGGTCGCGCTCATGCCAGTTTGCGCAAGGTTTTCCGGTAGTCCTTTACCGTCTTCTTAATAATCGCAGTAACTTTCTTGGCGGACGGCCCCTTGCGGACCGGCATCAGGACGATGGCGCCGCTTTCGGGCATGACGGTAACATTCATTTGATCACCCAGTTTCACCCGCGCGAGGTCCATCAGGGCGGCGTCGAAAATAATCCCCTGGGAATCTCCTATCTTCGAAATCGTTTTGGTCATGGCGGAATACTATGTTTTACGGAACTGCCGGGCCGGCGCCGGACAGCGAGCATTGGGAGCAACTGGTGCTGGATGTCGCCTCTAGCAAACTCGACCGCGATGACACTACGCGGCGTCTACGCAAACTGGTGAAGAAACATTGAGGCGGCGCGCCTCGTGTTTTTTTTGGCAATTCGCCGCCAGCCGCACGATAGGGTGGGCCATGCAGAACGACGAACGGACATCAGAGCTCGTGGCCAAAGTCCCACAGGTAACGCTTGTATTCTGGATCGTTAAGATCCTGGCGACCACGCTGGGCGAGACCGGCGGCGACGCCGTCACCATGTCGTGGCTGGGCGAAACGACCGCCGCGGCCAAAGGCACCGGCTATCTCATTGGCACGGCAATATTCGGCGTCATTTTTGTTGTCGCGGTCCTCGTGCAGATCAAGGCAAAAAAATTTCACCCGTTCCTCTATTGGCTCACGATCGTCGCCACGACGACGGTCGGGACCACGCTGGCCGATTATTGCACCAGATCGCTCGGCATCGGCTACACCGGAGGTTCGACCATCTTGTTGATCCTGGTCATTGCGTCGCTTTTGACCTGGCGTTGGGCAACCGGGAGCATCTCAGTCGAGACAGTGAACACGCCGAAGGTCGAGATCTTTTATTGGGTCACAATCATGTTCTCGCAGACGCTGGGCACGGCACTCGGCGACTGGGTCGCGGATACCAATGAGATGGGCTATCTCGGGGCTGCCGTGGTTTTCGGTGGGTTACTCCTGTTGAGCGCGCTTCTCTATTACTTCACGAGCATTTCGCGCGCTATTTTGTTTTGGGCGGCATTCATCCTGACGCGTCCGCTCGGAGCCGTCGTCGGCGATTTTCTGGATAAGCCTTTCGCCAAAGGCGGGCTGGCTCTGAGCCGATATACCGCATCCCTGGCACTCCTGGTGGTGATCGTCGCGCTGATCCTGATTTTCCGGCAAAAGCCTGCGTCAAAAGCGCATTGATCGGCCGCGACCTTTGTCAGGCATTGGTTGTTGCGGCGCGTTCGCCGAAAACCGAGAGCAAAACCGGCAGAACGATGAGCGCGAGCGGCATGCCGAAGACGAGGCCGGAGATGATGGCGATGGCGAGCGGTTGTTGCATGGCCGAGCCCTGGCCGATGCCGAGCGCAAGCGGCATGAGGGCAAGAATGGCGGCGAACGTGGTCATGGCGATGGGGCGGAGGCGATTGATGCCCGCGACGATGAAGCGATCGTCGCTCGGCTCCAGTTCGCGAAACTCGGAATAATAGAAAATCGCGATCTCGGTCACGATGCCGACGATCATGGTCATGCCCATGCGCGAGGTGATGTTGAATTCCGTCTGCGTGACCCAGAGCCCGATGTAAACGCCGGCGATGGCGAAGAGCGTGGTCAGCATCATGGCAATGGTGACGCGGAAGGATTCGTAGAGAAAAAGGAGGAGTAGGAAAACCAGGACGAGGGCGGCGATGAGGATTATCGAGAGGCTACGAAAGGCAATCTGCTGTTGCTCGTAAAGTCCGCCCATGGTGTAGGGGACGTTCGTCGGGAGCAGGCCGGGCTGGTCGAGGATGCGCTTCACCTCCGCCGCGGTGGAACCGAGATCTCGCCCGCTGATCCTCCCCGTCACGGCGGCCATGCGTTTCAAATCGTCGCGCATGATTTCGGGCTGGCCGACGATGGTCGTCAGCGCGGCGACGCGTTTCAACGGAAAGAGATGACCGTCGGGCGCGCGCAGGAGTAGGTTCTCGATCGCTTGCATCGTGGCGCGTGCCTGGTGCGGAATCCAGACCCGCACCCCGATCAATTTCGGCGCGTGCAAGACCTGCGTGGTGACGTTGCCGGAAATGTAATCGTCGAGCGACTTGGTGATCGCGTTCGGGTCCATCCCTTCGAGCGCGGCTTTCACGCGATCGACCTGGATGTCGAGCGCGTCGCCCGCGGGCACGATCCCGTCTTTCACTTCGATGATGCCGTTCACCTTGCGGATGGCATCGGCCACCCGCGGCGCGATCTTGCGCAGAGTCTCTTCGCTCTCGGAAAAAAGTTTGATCTCGATCGGTTGCGGCACGCTCGTGAGGTCGCCGATCAAGTCTTCCATTAACTGCGCGGTCTGAATTTGCAGTCCTGGAACCTGCTGCTCGATCTGGGTGCGCACATCCTCCATCACGGCGTCGATGGGGCGGCGCGGGAATGGTTTCAGGCGCACAAAAAAGTCGCCGATGTTCGCCTCGCTCAGGCCGCCGCCGAGCTGCGCGCCCGTCCGCCGCGAGTAGGTGTCCACTTCCGGCGTCGCTTGCAAAATCCCTTCCACCATGCGCAGCAACCGATCCGTCTCCGCCAAGGAAGTGCCCGGCGGCGAGACGTAATCGAGAATGAACCCGCCTTCGTCCATCACCGGCATGAAACCGGAAGCCACATTCTTGTAGGCAACGTAACCGAGCGCGAGCAGTGGCACGATGATGAGCGCGACCAGCCAGCGCTGGCCCAGCATCCGTTGCATAAGCGCGCGGTAATGTTTGTTCACGCTCTTCGTTACCCGGCCCTGCTCTTCCTTTTCCGTGTCTTTCTCTTTCAAGAGCCGTCCGGAAAGGATCGGCACCGCCAGCCACGCGATCAGAAAGGAAATGACCAGGGCCGACGCCATCGTGAGCGAGAGCGCTTTGAAAAACGCGCCCGTCACGCCGGTGAGAAAAGCGAGCGGGGTGAAGATGATGACGGTGGCAGCGGAGGAACCGGCGAGCGGTTTAGTGAATTCAGCCGCGGCTTTCATCACGCCCTCGCGCGTCTCGCCCTCGGCCCCGCGCACCCGCCGGATGATGTGTTCCACCATCACGATCGCATCGTCGATGATCAATCCGACCGCCGCCGCCATCCCGCCGAGTGTCATGATATTAAAGCTCATGCCCGCGACGAAAAGGAGCACCACGGTGGACGCGAGCACCGCCGGCACAGTCAGCGCCGCGATCAAGGTCACCTTCCAGTTGCGCAAAAAAACGAGCAGCACGATGGCAGCGAGGACGACCCCAATGATCACGCCGTCGCGCGTGCTGCTGGCGGAAGCGACGATCAACTCGCTCTGGTCGTACCAGTTCGCCACCTTCACGCCCTCGGGAATTTGTTTCGCGATCTCTTTCAGCTTTGCTTTGATGCCCGACGCGATCTGCACCGTGTTCCCGCCGGGTTGCTGGTAAACCTGAAACAAAACCGCGTCGCTGCCGTCGGCCGTCACACGCGTCCACTGCGGCTCAGTCGAGTGTTCGACCGTCGCGACATCATCGAGCAGGACCACGCCATCCGGCGTGGAGCGCAAGACGGTGTGCGCGATTTCGTCGAACTTTTTGAAGCGCGTGTCGGAGACGACAAGGTAGAGCTTGTCGTATTGCTCGAGGCGGCCGACGGCGACGAGGACGTTCGCGGCGGAGAGCGCTTTCGCGACATCGTCGATCGTCATTTTGAACGAAAGCAATTTCGCCGGATCGACCACGACCCGGTATTCCTCCGTGAGTCCGCCTAGCACGCCCACGCGCGCCACGCCGGGCACAGTCGAGAGCGCCGGGCGCAAAGTGTAGAGCGCGAGATCGCGCAGCTCGACCAGCGAAAGCGCCTTCGAAGTGAGGCTGTAAGCGATGACCGGGAATACGGTCGGATTCATCCGCTCGACGCCAAACACGGTGCCTTGCGGGAGACTCGGCAGCATCTTGTTCACCTGCGATTCGACCTGGAGCAGGGCCGAGATCATGTCCTGGCCCCAGTGAAAATTGATCGAGATTTCCGCGCTCCCGCGGCTCGTGGTCGAGCGCACGCCGCCGACGCCGGGAATCGAGCGCACCGCTTCCTCGACCGGCCGCGTCACTTCCACCATCATCTGCTCGGCCGCGCGATCGCCCGCATCGAGGCTGATGCGCACACGCGGAAAACTGATGGCCGGAAAGAGACTGATCGGGAGCGAAAAGATCGCGGTCGCTCCGGCGATCGCGAGGACGGCGAGGAGAAACAAAATCGAGCGCGCGTGGCGCTGCGCCCAGGCGATCATTTGGATTTCTGGATCGCGACCGCCATGCCGTCGGCCAGCTCGTGATTGCCCACGGTCACGACGGTGTCGTTCGCGCGCAGCTCCGGCGCGCTGATTTCCGCTTCCTGCTCATTCTCGAGGCCAACCTGCACGATGTGTTCCTTCGCGTGGTTCTGCTCGACCGTGAAAAGCGTGAACTGCTTTTTGTCGTTAGGCAGAATCGCGGA
>QHBM01000046.1 GCA_003244145.1 Chthoniobacterales bacterium | reverse complement strand
GGTGAGGCAACAGCCGTTGATCGCGAGGCTGTCGCCAATCTGAATTTCTTCGGAGAGACGCGGCGCGACGATCTGGAGTTGGGTTCCGCGATCATTCCTTGCGAATTCGAGCACGCTGCCGACTTCTTCGATCAGACCAGTGAACATCGCGCGCTTACGAAGTTGCGGCCGCGTCCTTTTTCACGAGGAAAAAAATGGCGATGCCGATCGCGGAAAGCAACCCGGTCAAGGCCGCGGAGAGCAGACAGAAATCGCAGAAAGCGTGGATCACGAAGGCTTGAAGATATAAAAACCAGCACGTCGTCGCCAGCATCATTCCCACCAGGCAGAGAAACAAAGGCCGAACGCGCGTCCAATCAAAAGCGGCCAGCGTCGCCAGGCTAAAGACGGTGAAATACGCAGCCGCGCCGAACGCGGCCACGGGCACTTTTCCGATCACGGCATAGCTGCTTCCGAGCACCGTTTCGCAGCCCGAGGAGGCGATGCAGGAAACGGTCTCTCCGGTAAGATGCTGGACCGTTAGATAGATCGCGTCGGCCAATCCCACCAATGCGATCAAAGCCGCGAGGACATAGAGGAAAATTTCCAGCCGCTGATGTCGCACAGTTTACAATTCGTCACAAGGGCTTGCGCGTCTTCTGCCGCTTCACCCAATCACTTTGGTTTTACGCCCAGGGCGTCGTCGATCGCGGCTCGCAGGATTTCGATGGTGATGGGAGCTGTCGTGAGCCGGTCGCCGTTAACAAAAACAGCCGGCGTTCGATCCAGCTCGAGCGAAGCGACACGTTCCCGATCGGCCGCGATGCGCTTCGACACTTCCTCGCTATCCAAATCCTTTTTGAACCGCTCCAAATCAATTTCCACGTGCGAGGCGCACAAGATGAGCGCGGCCCGAGTGTCGCCAGCGCCGAGCCAGAGAAGGCGATCTCCATAAAGCGCGTCGTGCATTTCCCAAAAGCGGCCTTGCAATCCCGCTGCCTCGGCCGCACGAGCGGCGTCGAGCGCGTGGGTGTGTTTTGTTAGCGGATATTCACGGAAGGTTACGCTCAGGCGATCGCCGTATTCCTTCTGCGCTTGTTTTAGAACCGGCCAGAAGAGCGAGCAAGGCATGCATTCGAAATCACCGAACTCCTCCAGCGCGACCGGCGCTTTTCTGCTCCCGTGCATGTGAGGCGGGTTCGCCCCTGGTTGGCCGAACACCAGCTTCCCCGTTTTCACCGGCGCTTGAGCGCGGGATTGATAAAGTCCCACGCCCGCGATAGTCGCGATGCAGAAGACAGCGGCGATAATGGCGAAGGGAAGATAACGTCTCATATTCCGTTTTTCCGGCGGCGATCAACTTGTCCGCGGTTCGGATTATTTCCAGTCATTTCGTGTCACTCGCGAAAGGACGCTCCCCCGTTGGCCTAACGACACAGTCTCGAAAATTTGGCGGTATAACGATCGTTTTCGCCAGTCGGCTGGAAATCCCGATTGAATTACCCAGCGGCAGAAGCGTTGCGAGCGCGAAGCGTTCAGGTGGTCCTAATCCGGGCCGAAAAATTGCAAATATCGGCACAAAACAGGCTTGACTGAGGCCCCGGCCCGACATCACGCTGTCCAAGTCCGTTCAAATTATTTTAAAAAAAGTGAAAAAAAGGCTTGTCAGCCCTCTCAAACGTCGGTAATCCTCACCGCCAAACCTAACCAAACCAATGGAGAAACTAATGATAAGAAACGTACTGCACACGTTAGGATCCTTCCGCACGGCCCTTGCCGTCGGCGTGGGACTTCCTTTCCTCGTCGTTGCCAGCGCCTACGCGCAGGCACCGACTCCCGCGCCCAAAGCGCCCACCGAAGCGACGACCGACCGCGTCATCGTGACCGGTTCCTATATCCCGACCGCGGAAACTGAATCGGCGCTGCCGGTCACGGTTTACACGGCGGAAGTCCTGAAGAAGCAGGGTGCCAATACCCCAATCGAAGGTCTCCGTCAGCTTCCGTCTTTCGTCGGAAACGCTGCCACGGAAAACGATTCGAACGGTGGTAACGGCCAGGCGAACATCAACCTTCGCGCCATCGGGCCGGCCAATACCCTGACCCTCATCAACGGTCGCCGCGCTTTCGAATATTCCGACATTAACGCCATCCCAATCGGTGCACTTTCGCGCACTGAGATTTTGAAGGACGGTGCTTCGGCTATTTACGGTTCTGATGCCGTAGCCGGTGTCGTTAACTTCATCCTGCTCAACGGGCCTGGTGAAAAACCGTATGAAGGGGCCGAGCTTTTCGCCCTTTATGGCAACACGACCGAGAAAGACGCTCACGTCCGCCAGGTTTACCTGCGCGGTGGTGTGACAGGTTTGGACGGTAAAGTCGCTATTGCTGCATCCGGTGAATATTATTCCCGCGCGAACCTGTTCTCTCGCGATCGCACGATTGCGACGACAGGTGACCTTAGTATCAACCCGACCGGTCTTGGTTTGGACGGTATCAATAACAACAGCCCGACTTATGGAGGCCACGTTGCTGTGGCTGCCAGTGGTTCGACGATTGGATTGACCACTGGGGAGCGCACGCTCATCAATCGGAGCATGGGTGGCTCGATTGTGCCAGGGGATTACCGTACATTTGACGTAGTCGGCGGAACCGATCCAAGCCGATTCAACTTCCGCGACTTTACCCCGGCCATTCCGGCTGTGGAAAAAGCGATGTATTTCGTAACCGGCAGATATAAAATCTTCGGTGATGGACTCCAGCTTTATGGCGACATCATGTATTCCAAGACCAAGCAGGACAACGGTCTTGCTGGCTCTCCGTTCGCGGTGGCCGGCACAGTCGTTGATCCTGTTCTCGGAAGAATTGCATCGTCACCGTACAGTCCGTTCGGCCGTTTTCTGACCAATATTAGATACCGCACGGTAAACGAACTGGGTCTGCGCAAGTCCTTTTTCGACAACGATTACTTTCGTTATGTCGCCGGGATCAATGGTGACTTCAATATTCCAAACAACAGCTTCATTAGCCGCTTCGGCTATGACAGCGGATTTGTTTATGAGCGGTTCGACGAGCTACGCATAGATGCGGGCGATGCCCAATTCACCCCGTTGTTTGCCTCGATCCAAGCGGGAGATTTCAATCCATTTATTGGAGTGGGCGCTCCCCTTCAAGGCACGGCGACCATCTATCAGACGGATCCGGTAACCGGTGCTTCAGTCCCAATCGGGACTCAGTCATATGACAACCGGGCGGCTGCTTTAGCGGCTTCCTACCTTGGTCACTCGGAATTCTACGAGCGTGACTACCTCTATGACGCAAAGGCGAACGCGCACCTCTTCCCGAACCTGTGGAACGGTGGTGTCGACTTTGCTGCTGGTTACGAACATCGCAACATCCACCAGCACTCGGTCCCCGACCCGGTGCAGGCCAATGGCGATCAACTCGGATTCAACCAGGCGCCTGCTACCAAGACGACGCAGGAAGTCGATTCCTTCTTCACTGAACTTAGCGTGCCACTCGTGACCTCCACGATGAACATTCCGTTCGTTCGGTCGCTCGATTTCTCGATCGCCTGGCGTTACGAGAAGTTTAATGACCGGGATGATTACAGCAAGAACAAGGCGAGCTTCAGCAACGAAAACACGAACGAGAATTTCGGCGGCACGCCGCGCGTCTCGCTTCGTTATCAGCCGATTGCGGACTTGACCCTGCGCGCAAGCTGGGGCCAATCCTTCCGCTCGCCGAGCCCAACCGCGTTATTCAACCCGGTTGCTGAAAACTTCCCACAGCTCTTCGATCCGTATAAAGGTATCACACTCCAGCCGCCAGGAGGTACCTGGCAGGGCGGTAACCTGACCCTCGTGCCGGAAAAAACCGATTCGTATTCGGCGGGTCTGGTTTACACGCCCAAGTGGCTGCCTGGTTTCACGATGACCATGGACTGGTATCAGCTCTACACCAAGGACTTGATCCTCGGCGGTGCTGACTTCGCAGCCCTGGCCTTGACCGCGAACGGCAACTCTTTGGCTGCCGGACAAACGCCAGTCTTCGTTGATCCGGATGGTTGCGGCGGCGGAAGCGGTGCGATCATCGCGCCCGGAGGTCCAGCGACTGGTATCACCCGTGATCCTTCCACGGGCAGCGTCCAGTGCATCGACTCGGTTAACTCCAATGCGGGCAAGCGCCTCGTCCAAGGTGTGGATGTGACGGGCGTATATGAGCTTCCGACCGAGCGTTGGGGCAAGTTCACTTTTTCGGGTGGCTGGAACCACTTCTTCACCTTCAAAGCGGAACCGATCGAAGGTTTGGGTTCGCACAACTTCCTCGGGAACTACTTCCAATCCTTCCCGCTTACTCCTGGTGGAATTCCCTTCAATAAGGCGTTCCTCCGTGGAGAATGGGAATGGCGACACTTCGACTTCGTCTCGACGGTTAACTACATCGGCGACTACGAAGACGATCCGGGCTTCATCAGACAGGAAGACGGGGTGGCCCAGGGCCGCGTCCTTGGAAACCCGGGCACCTTGGTTGAACCGAACTTCATCCTCCATCGGCGTGTAACGAGCTACATTACGCTCGACATGCAGTTGAGCTACGAGTTCGTGAAGCCGGCGGTTGAGCCCGCTCCTTACGTGAAAGAATCGAAGGACAGCAAGAACGTGCTGCAGACCGAAGCCACCACGGCCTCGATCTGGCAGCGTATGCTGTGGGGCACCAAGCTGACGGTCGGCGTGAACAACGCCTTTGATCGCCAGCCGCCATCGGTGCTCGGAGCGTTCAACGACAACTACGATACCTCGAACTACTCGATTCGTAATCGTTACTACTACGTCAGCCTGAACAAGAAGTTCTAAGCTAGGACGTAAGCAAATTGCATGAGGCGGGTGGCAGAAATGCCACCCGCCTTTTGTTTTTCTGCGGGACAATCGTCCCTTCAGATAAGCGTTCTTGCGGAGGCGTCCCGAATTTTCTTCTTGCAGCGCTGAACAAATGCGTCAAACGCTTCGAGGCTCTGGCCATCGCATGACGAAGTTGCTTTCAAAAGATTCCTGGCTTTTCGGTCCGCTCGCTGCCGTCATCGTCTTGATCGCGTTCTGGCTCGGGATTCTGGCAAGCTTGCGGGAAAAGAGTCTTACTCTGGACGAGGGAGTGCACGCTACCGCCGGCTACACATTCTGGCATTACAACGATTACCGGCTCAATCCCGAGAATGGAAATCTGCCGCAGCGCGTCATGGCACTGCCCCTTTTGTTCGCGGATTACAAGTTCCCGGGAACCGATAGCGATATCTGGCGCAACGCCGATAAATGGGCGGTTACGTGGCAGTGGTTTTATCAACTTGGCAACGATGCGGACGAAATGACCCGGCGTAGCCGAGCTGCCATCGGGTTGCTCGCCGTTGGGTTGGGGGCCCTGGTCTGGGCCTGGTCGCGCCAGCTCTTTGGCCCGGTGGGAGGGATGCTCTCCTTGCTCCTTTACGTGCTCAACCCGTCGATCCTGGCCAACGGGGCCTTGATGACCTCGGACATAACAGCGGCTCTTTTCTTTTTTGCCGCGACATGGAGCTGGTGGCGGTTGTTGCGGCGCTTGACGGTCGCGCGCCTTCTCATCAGTGCGGTCGCCATGGCCGGCTTGTTTTTGTCCAAAACATCGGCCGTGTTAATTCTGCCGATCGCTCTAATCCTGGTGGTCGCGCGTTTGTGGAAGCGGGCTGCCCTTCCCGTTCGCGGATTTGGCCTGCGCGAATTAGGACGGCGCTGGGGGCAATTGCTGGCCTTTGCTGTCGCCGGCGCCATCCATTTGGCCGTGGTGTTGCTTCTGATCTGGAGTTTCCACGGGTTTCGCTACGCGGCGTTTTCTCCTGCGATGCCGGATGGCGCCTGGAATGAGGCAACCTGGGAAACTTTGCTCGGCAAACCGACTCCGCATGCACTCTTCGGCCGGGTCGGGCTCGGCCCCCTGCAGGACAAAGAAGTGAAACGTATTTTCGCCCGCGAGCATGCCGACGAAAATGCCTGGTCGGCCGCTGCGTTCAAAGCGATGGACGCGGTGAAACGCGACGTGCTGGCGGAAGAACAGGCGTCGCGGCTCGATCAACTGCTGGCGGAACCTCCTCCGCAGTTTTTTCCGCGGATGCTCGAGACTCTGCGCCACTATCATTTGCTGCCGGAAGCATACATCTACGGGGTGGCGCATGTCTGGCGCGCTTCGCGGGAACGGGCGGCATTTTTTAACGGCGAATTCAGCATCGCCGGTTGGTACACATTTTTCCCCTATGCATTTTTGGTCAAGACGCCGTTACCGCTTTTCGCTGTCATCGCGCTGGCGATGGCTGCCGCCGTCACCAAGTGGCGGTCACGAAAGGCAAGAGCAAGCACGCGCGATGTCGGGTTAGCCCTCTACGACACGTTGCCGGTTTGGGTGTTGCTCGCGGTGTACTGGATCGCGGCAATTTCCAGTCACCTCAACATCGGACACCGCCATCTCCTGCCGACCTATCCGCCTCTGTTTGTTCTTTGCGGCGCAGCGGCATGGTGGTTTCATGGGTGGCCGGGTCCCGGCGACAAACCGCGGCTGCACCCAGCTTTTTCGCGCTTTGCCGGCATCGGATTGTGCATCGCGCTCGTGCTCCTGGCAGCTGAAACAGTCTATCGTTTTCCGCATTATCTTGCGTATTTTAATGGGCTCGTTAGGCCAGCGCAGGCGTATCGCCATCTGGTGGACAGTTCGCTCGACTGGGGCCAGGACCTGCCCGGCGTGCGGCGCTATATCGAAACGAAGCACCCGGCCACGCCGATTTACTTATCCTATTTCGGTTTCGCCAATCCGGTGTATTACGGCGTCCCGGCCATCCACACTTACTCGGTGACGGGTGCGCATCGCTCGCCCCCGTTGCAGACTTTCACCCTTCCCGCCGATCGGTCGAAAACATTCCTGGAAGATTTTTTGCGTCGCGAGCCCGAATACGACAGCGAAGCGGTGGGGACAGCGCGACAGGGTGACAACGTCTTTGCGGTGGTGGTGAAGAAGCCCGCCGCGCTCCGTCTAACTGGTGGCACTTATTTTATCAGCGCCACGCTGCTCCAGCCCGTCACGCAGCCCGGGCGGGGGGCCTTTGGACCGTGGAATAATCGTTTGGAGAAAGAATATCAAACGGCGCGGCAGTTCATGGCGCCGCTGCTTTCGAATGATGCAAGTGAGCGCGGTACAGCCCTCGGGCAGTTCCCGCCGGAACAGTGGTACGCCATGATAAACAATTATGAATACCTGCGGTTTCATCGTCTCGCTGCGTTCCTAAGGCAACGCGAACCCGACGATAACGTTGGCTTTTCTATCCTTGTTTATCACCTGAGCGACGAAGATCTCGCGCGCGCCCTGGATGGACCACCGGTCGAACTGGGACGTGACCTGGCCACGGAGCTCTTTGGTTCCCGGCCCTAAATTCGCCTGCATCGAAGTCTATTCACGGACCCCGAAGGTGTCCCTTAGTTGGCGCGTCCCGCGCAGGACTAACTTGTCTTTGCCTCCATTTTGAATTATCAAACGCAGATGGCTACGCACGCACTTTCGGTGGCAAAGATGTCGCCTCCGAAGCCCAGCCAGACCAAGGCCGCGCCGGCCGCAACGTCGAAGAAATCGTCGCCCTGGATCCTTGATCGTTGGCGAGATTTGGTTCTTTTCGTCGGCACGCCTGTTCTCCTCATTCCCATTTTCACGGCGGCTCAGGCACGATGGAGCGCCCAGGATATTTTTCTGTTTGTCGGCGCGTTCGGGGCGATGGGTCACCACCTTCCCGGGATGATTCGTGCTTATGGCGACCGAGCGTTGTTCGATCGTTTCAAGACGCGGTTTATCGTTGCGCCGGTAGCGCTGGTCGCCGTATGCGTGTGGTCGTCGCTTTACGACATCCAAGCGATTCAGCTTGTAGCGATGGCATGGGGAATCTGGCACGGATTGATGCAAACCTACGGCTTCTGCCGGATCTATGACGCGAAAGCCTCGGCCAGGGCCGCTTCGCGTGCGCGGGTGGATCTCGCTCTTTGTGTCGCCTGGTTCTCCGCCGCAGTTCTGCTTTCGCCGATGCGTTTCCGAACCTTACTCGACCTTTACTATGAAAGCGGCGGTCCCGTCATTCCGGTGACAGCGGTTCTCGCCCTTCGCGCGGTTGTCATCGCCCTGCTTGGTATGGTCACGGCTGTTTTTTTGTGGCGTCAGTGGAGCGATTGGCGCGCGGGGCGAGGAGCGAGCCCGGTCAAGATCACGTTGCTAGTGAGCAGCATCGCCTTTTGGTGGTATTGCAACAATGGCGTGCAGAATATCCTCGTCGGCATAGCCCTCTTCGAGGTCTTTCATGATGTGCAATACCTCTCGATCGTTTGGATTTATAATCGCACCCGAGTGGAACGCGATGAAAGCATCCGAGGTTTCATGCGCTTTGTTTTCCGGCGCAGCGGAGCCTTGATCGGTGTCTATGTCGGCCTTGTCGTTGCCTACGGCGCCATCGGCCTAACGACATCTGGCGTTTCGGCCGAGTGGATACGCCACCTTCTGATTGGCGTCGTGACGGCGTCCGCGCTCTTGCATTTCTATTACGATGGATTCATCTGGAAGGTCCGGGAATCCCAGACGCGCAGCATGCTTGGAATCGACGGGGCCGGTGCCGCTGCGGCGGTCGCGCCCCGCTTTTGGCCCGCCTGGGTCCGGCATGGTTTGCGTTGGGCGGTGCTCGTAATTCCTTTCGGTGCTCTGTGTGCGGCCCAGCTGGTAGGCCGGGTTGTGCCGGCAGTCGAACGGACTGCAAAGGTCGCGGAGATTCTCCCGCAGGATGCGCAGGCCCAACTGAATTACGGCAAAGCGTTGCATGGCGCCGGCCGGGTGAACGAGGCCCTCAGCAGATATGAAATTGCCATCAGCCGGAATCCGTCTCTCGCCGAAGCAGAGTTTTACCTGGGGCTGGCCTGGAAGGATCTGGGAGATATCGATCAAGCGATCCAGCATTATGAACGCTCCTTGTTGCTCGATCCCAAAAGTGGCAAGTGTGAATCGAATCTAGCGAGCGCTCTACTTTCGAAGGGTCTGAAGGAGGAAGCGCGACGCCATTACGAGCGTAGCCTGACCCTAAATCCTGATCTCCAAATTGCGCATAAGGAGCTGGCTGACTTGCTCTGCGGGACTGGAGAATATGAAGCCGCGGTGACGCATTACAAAGAGGCCTTACGCATCCAGCCCGACTTTGTCGAAGCGAAACAGAACCTAGACTTCGCGCGGACTTTAGTGGGACATTAGCTGCGTTCATCGCGAGAATCCGCCTCGGCCGCGGGCGATCGAGTTCCCTTGCTGATCGATTCAGCGGTCTCCAGTAGCTGTTGGTGCCAGCGAAGGGAACTGGGCAATCGTTCGGCTCATCGCCTATCTCTTGGCGAAATAGAATGACCGAGAGCCCGTACTGGACTGCAATAAGATTGGCACAGGCGTTGCTTATAATAACCAGAACAACCATGATTTTCATCAGCATCTACCCTTTCGCGTCCAAGAAACTCCTTTTGCTCGTCGTCGCGTTTCTTTGCCTTTCTTCCGCTTTCTGTTTTGCCGATTCGCTTTTTTTGATGCGCCATTACGCTTCAGGTCCGCATCGAGTTCGGATCCACCCGGGTTCGACGGCGGCCGATCTCGACCAGTCTAATCGCCTCGCCTCAACTTTCCTCTGCTCGGATTGCGTGGATTTCGGAAAACATGACGACGGAATTTTGTCGGCGCAGACGCCCCCAACCTTGGCGAGCACCACGCCGGCGGCGAAGAGCGCTGCCGTCTTTTTGCCGACTGAAATCGGTCCTTCGGCACCCGGTTTTCGCCTCGAGGAAATGGCAAATCCGGAATTTGGGATGTTATTGTCCGACCCTTGGACTGGGCGAAGGATGGTTTCTAAATTCATCTATTTGGCGTCGAAATAGGCGGCACGGCAAAGGCGGCAAGACGACCCCTATTCGAGCGGGGGCAAAAAAACTGTTCCGCAGGCGAAGAAAAAGCGGGCAAAAATTTTCGATTTGTGCCAGGATTCTTGTCGGAATCAGCCATGCCAAAAAAAAGTCACGGGGCGTGAAAGATTTTTATTGCGGAAAACCGGCGAACGTCCTACTATCGTTTTTGTGGATATGGAAATTATGAGAACACTTACCTCTGCCCTTGCTAAACTCTCCGCCCCCGCCTGCTGCATCTTTCTGTGTTCTGGTGCCCCTGCCGTGCTCGCGGCTGATGTGGTATTACAGAAAGTGCCGCAACTCGCAACCGAACAGGCCCAAGTCGACCGCGCCCACTCGCATCTTGGACCGCAGGCCAGTTTCGCCTTGATCAATTACAACCTAAGAGATGCTCGCACGAAGGCACATGCCCTCTACGTGAGTTCCGGCAGCGACCTCAAGTTGGCGAATAACATGATCGACGATAAAGCCGCGACCTCCTTTGGCTTTGCCGCAGAAGACAACTCGCCCACGGCTGTGATCGATCTCGGAAAGACTTCAACGCTGCGCCGGATTTCGGCAATTTATTCTGCGCGGGCCGGCGCCGTGGATTTTTATGTAATGCAGTCGCTGCCCGGAATCGACGGCCAGAACAGTCCGGATTCATTGAAGATTGATAGCAACGCTTTCGCCAAAATGAAACCAGTCGGTTCCGCAGTGGACGACGGCACTCAAGGTCGCGCCTCGATCGACTTCCCGGCGACGACGGGCCGTTACATCATGTTGCGCTGGAGTCCGGCGTCACACGCTGACAGCGCGTTCACGGTCGCCGAGGTTGCCGCCTTCAGCCCAACCCAGGGCAATCTCCTGGCCTCGAATAGGAATTTTTCGAGCAATCCGACCACGTCCGACGGCAAGGACATTGCCGATTCCAAAGACGTCTCGGACAGCAAAGACGTCCCTGAATACGCTCCGGAAAATCCTCCTCCGGCTGAAGGCCCGCCGCCCACTCTCCCGAATCCGCCTCCATTCACTTTCATTCCTCAGCTCCTTCCAAACAGCCGCTAAGGAAAGCGATCGCTTCTGGGAGCCCGTCATTCAGCGCGAGCTGATTCGACGGGCTTTTTTTTCTGAACGAATGTCCCACCGATTAGAGCATGTCGGAGATGAGCTTGAATACCGCGGTGTTCTGCATCGAGCCGTGCAAAGCTTCTGTGCCGGGTCCTGCTCCGAATGCCGCCACGTCCTCTACGGTGATTAACGCCGCAGGCGCGTAAAACGCCGCCGGTTCTTGTATCTGTGGTGGGGGCGCATTCGGCGTGCTTCCAGGCGATTGCTGGGACGCAGTCAGTTTGGCGGCTCCGTACGATTTCCCTCCATTTGGACCCGTGGCCCATGACAGCCAAGGGTCGCCAGCCGAGTTCAACCCAAGCACCGCGATGCCCTTGTCCTTGCGAAACGGAAATCCGTTCAAATTCAATCCACCGATACCCACATCTCCGCAGACAAAAACGGCGGATTTTTCTCCAGCATATCGGCGTGCGATCGCGACCGCGCGATCCAGTTCCACCGTTTCCGCCAAGGTATGCTCTCCGTCATTTTGCTCCGCTGCTTTGCGCATCAGGCCAGCGTCTACGATTAGCAAATATCCGGCGCGATTGTATTGCAGGAGTTCGATCGAGCGCCGGACCATGTCCGAAAGAGATGGCTGCTCGCTTCGCGCTCCGATTTGATCGGAGTAAGCAAGTTCACGCGGGCTGAATGCGCCAAATATTTTTGGGCGGCGCCATCCGGGAATTGCCTCAAGCTCCGCTTTCGAGCGAACAAGATCGAAACCTTTGCGTCGAATCTCAAGGAGCAGGTCGCGTTCGTCTTTCCGATTTCCGGCTTTCGATTCGGGCAAAAAGTCAGCAGCGCCTCCGCCGAGCACCAGATCGACCGCGCCGATATCAGCCATCTGGCGAGCTATCTCTGATTTGTCGTTTTGATCAGCGGTGTGGGCGTAGAAGGCCGCCGCCGTGGAATCGGTAATGTTTGTGTTGGTCACCAGACCCGTCGCGCGTCCGGCTCGCCGGGCAAGTTCGACCAGATTTGCCAACGCAACGCCCTTCGAGTCGATCCCAATCAATCGATTGTTCACCGTCACTCCCGTCGCCATAGCCGTCGCGGCGGCGGCCTGGTCGGGGGCAGCGAAGTCGTTCGAATAATTTCTAAGCAAGGCGACGGCCGGCATAGAATCGAGATCGAGAGGCGTATCGGCTCCGCCGGCATAAATTCGAGTGGCGGCGAGACGATCCGGAGTGAATCCTTCGCCAATAAAAAGAATGATGCCGAAAGGTTTCTGGACGACCCAATGCTGAAAATAAAAAACCCCGAACGCGGCGAAGGCGACGAGGCAGAAAAGCGCGAGTAACTGATTGCGCCATTTCATAAAGCCGATCTACGAGCGCGCGCTTCCGGTTGTCAATCTCGCAAAAGCGCGGGAAACCGCTTGTGTGCCTAGTGGATCGTCGGCAAACTGCGCCACCGTGGGCAAACCGATCCTGCTCATCATTCGCGACGGCTGGGGCATCAACCCCGGTGGCAGCGACAAGCGTGAAGAAAATGGCGACGCCACCTTGCTGGGGCGCACGCCATTTCACGATTCGCTTTATCGTGATTACCCGCGCGGGCGCTTAAGCGCGAGCGGATTGGATGTTGGATTGCCGCAAGGCCAGATGGGCAATTCAGAAGTTGGGCATCTCAATCTCGGAGCGGGCCGAATTGTGTATCAGGATCTCACGCGAATCAACAAGGTAATCGCGGAGGGGGAACTGGCCCGGAATGAGATCGCGCGAAAAACTTTCGCGATGGCCCGAGGCCGTCGCCTGCATTTTCTCGGGTTGGTTTCTGACGGCGGTGTCCACAGCCACTACGAGCATCTCCTCGCTCTGGCGCGCGAAGCGAAGACCGCGGGCGTGACGGATATTCTCGTTCACGCTTTCACGGATGGCCGCGATACCTCGCCTACAGGAGGCGCGGCTTTTCTTGAATTGTGTGAGGCGGAGCTGCGCAAGAGCGGCGCGCGGATCGCCACCGTCGTCGGCCGGTATTTTGCGATGGATCGGGATCGGCGCTGGGATCGGACAAAAAAAGCGTGGGACGCGATCGTCCTCGGTCGTGGAGAACGATCCGAAGCGACCCCAGCCGCGACCGTGCAAAAGAAGTACGAACAGGGGATCACCGACGAGTTCATGCCGCCCCTCATTTTTTTTCACCCGGATGAGCAGCGCATCCACGACGGTGACACCGTCTTCTATTTCAATTTTCGGGCGGACCGCGCCCGCCAACTATCTCAGGCATTTCTCCTGAAAAATTTTGACGGTTTCGAACGCGAAGCCTGGCCGCGGATTCATTACGTCACGCTCACGCAGTACGACGCGACTTATTCCAGTCCCTTTATTTTCCCGCCGGAAGAGTTGCAGAAGATTTTGAGCGAGGTCGTGAGCGGCGCGGGCCGGACGCAATTACGCATCGCGGAGACGGAGAAATACCCGCACGTGACCTATTTTTTCAATGGCGGCATCGAGCGCGCCTTTCCAGGCGAGGAGAGGAAAATCGTCCCATCGCCGAAAGTGGCTACGTACGATTTGCAGCCGGAAATGAGCGCGGCGCAGGTGACCGATGAAGTTTGCGCGCGCATGGCGAATTACGATCTCATTATTTTGAATTTCGCAAATCCCGACATGGTCGGCCACACCGGTGTCGTGCCGGCCGCGGTGAAAGCGGTTGAGACGGTTGATGCCTGCGTCGCGCGCATCATTCCAAAATTATTGTCGCTCGGTGGCAAGGCACTCATCACCGCGGATCACGGCAATTGCGAGCTGATGCG
>QHBM01000043.1:4858-5468 GCA_003244145.1 Chthoniobacterales bacterium | reverse complement strand
GCGCGATTCATGTCGACCGTGCCGACTTTGGGGCCTTGGGCGAAGGCCACGACGGGAAAGGCGAGGCCGGCTACGATTGAGAGAAGAAGAAATTTTTTCATAAAAAAGGGTAACCGAGGTTGATGGAAAGGGATTAGACCGCGCCTCGCACTATTCGTTCAAAATTGATAACCGACGTTGAAGTTGAATTTGCCCTTGCCGGAGGTCCCCGCTTTCTGGAGCGGAATTCCATAATCGATCCGCAACGGACCGATCGGGAGATCCAAACGCAGACCGACGCCGACATCTGAGGCGAGGTTATTCGTGTTGAAGTCCCACGACCCCGCATTGACGAAGCCCGTATCGTAGAAGATGGCGAACCGCGCTTTTTCGATGATCGGCATCGTGTACTCGACGGTGAAGGTCGCGTCACTGCGGCCGCCGAGAGGCTCGCCATTAATATCTTTGGGGCTGATATCCCGGAAATCGAAACCACGCAAATCATTAGAGCCGCCCAAAAAGAGCCGATCGAAAATGCGCACTCTGTTGCCGCTGCCCCAGGTATCGACTGTGGCAACCTCGCCGCTGAAGAGAAGAATTGAGTCTTTCCAAAGATGAAAATATTGGCGGG
>QHBM01000043.1:0-4829 GCA_003244145.1 Chthoniobacterales bacterium | reverse complement strand
AGATTTGTTCCGTCCCGCCGAGGAAACCGCCGGCAACGAAGGGAGTGAGGGAGACGCGATGTCCGCGCCGGGTCAGGAATGGATTGTCGCGGGTGTCGTAAACAAGGCTGGGCGTGATCGAACTCTTGGTGACCGATCCTTGCTCTAGCAAAATCAGGCTGGAGGCATTAGGCGAGACATTGAAAAGCTCAGTGACCTCGAGGCGGTAGGCCAACGAGACAGCCCAGAAAGCGCCGAGCCCCTTGCGCATCTCGAGCGAGAGACCGTAGTTCCGTTGCGCGTAAATCGAGCTGAGATAATCTGCGTCGTGGTAAAAAATTTCTCCGCCGAGCGACAAACGGCGGTCGAGGAAAAATGGTTCCGTGAGCGAGAGGACGAAGTCTTTCCGGCTGGTGCCATATTGAATGCGCGCGCGAAACTTCTGCCCGGCTCCCGTAAAGTTCGGCCAGTTCATGATGTCGAAATTGCCCTGCGTCAGTTCGATGAAACCAACCAGGCTATCGATGGTGCTAAAGCCGGCGCCGAAATTGAGCGATCCGGTCCGTTTTTCCTCGACTTGGATGGTGAGATCTTTCCGGCCGGCTACGCCGGTATCTTCGGGATAAGTCTCAACCTTCGAAAAGTAGCCCAGATTATCCAGGCGCTTCTTCGTCGTTTCCACGCGCACGCTGTTGAGGATGTCGCCCGGAGCGATCAGCACTTCGCGCCGAATCACTTTATCTTTGGTGCGGGTATTGCCTACGATGTTGATCCGCTGAACGAAAGAAGGCCCGCCCTCCTGGATTTGATAATGCACGTCGATCCGGCCGCCGCCCGCCGGAACGCCCTGCGGTAATACCTGCAAATCCACATAACCGCCGCTGCCATACGCATCGGCGATTTTTTTCGAATCTTCGCGGATCTGCTTGGGAGAATAAATGCCCCCCTCTTTCATTTTCATGAGCGCCCGAATCTTTTCTGCGCTCGTCACCTTCTGGCCGGTGACGGTGATTTTGCCGACGTGATAAATCGGTCCCTCCACCAGCACGATCACGATGTTTAACTTCCCTCTGGCGCGGTCTCTCCGGACCTCTTTCACTTCCGCGTCGATGTAACCGTGGTCCTGGTACCATTCGCGAACGGAATTAACGTCCTGTTCGAGTTGCGTCTCGTCGAGCCGTCCCGATTTATCGATGATCGAGTAGAGCGTCTTGCCCTTGGTCTTCATCTGCTTGCGCAGAATGCGATCGCTGAATTTGGTATTCCCCTCGAAACGGATGGCGCTAATCGCGCCCTTCGTCCCCTCGTTGATGGTGTAAACGACGCGCGACGTTCCGCGGGTTTCGTCGGTCTCAATCTTGTACTTCACGTCGATGTCGGTGAAGCCCTTTCCCTGATAGGTCTCGATGATTTTTTGCCGGCCCTTTTCCAGCTCGTCCTCGCTCAGCGGGCCATTGATCTTAAGCGCGATTGATTTGCGCAAACTCTTGGCACGGACTTTCTCGGCCCCGATAATCTCGATCTCATTCACGAGCGAGCGCGTTTGCAGGACCACCATCACCTTCACTCCGTTGCCGTCCTGTTGTCCGAAAATCCTGACGTTTTGGACGGAGCCGGTCTTGTAGAGAGCTTTAATATCCGATTCGACCAAACCCTCCGAATACGGGTCGCCCGGCTTGGTCCGGAGTTGAGCGAGCACGCGCTCTTTCGAGATCGTCTGCGGTCCCACGTATTGGACTTCGATCGAAGTCACAACCGGCGGGCCCTGTTGCTCCGGCGGCGCACTCTGCGCAGTCTGCGCGTCAGCCGACCAGAGGCTCGCGAACAGAAAAACCAGCGCCAGGAAGAGGGCTGGCGTGGAGCGACGAATCGAACCGACAAATTGTTTCATAGCGTAAAATCCCCGGGCGTCCTTCGTAGCCGACGCGGCGCAGGCGGTATTGATGGTGAAGAAGGTAGGTATCGTCAAGGCGGGATTTGGCTTTGGCGGAGGCTGGACGAAGAAGAACGCACCAGTCGGCGCTAATTCAAGAGCTCGTACCAATTATTCCGTCGGTGTGGCTCGTAACCGGCATCGCGAATCAGGGTCTCGATCTGCGCCGCATCCAATCGAAAAGTCGTGCCGGCGCTGCTCACGACATTCTCTTCCATCATGACCGATCCGAAATCGTTCGCCCCGTACTTCAGCGCGATCTGGCCGATGTCGGGGCCTTGCGTCACCCAGGAGCTTTGCACGTTCGGAAAGTTATCCAAAAAAATCCGGGAGAGCGCCTGCGTCCGCAGATATTCCGAGACGCCGGTGCGGTGTTGCACTTTCAGCACGGTGTTCTCCGGCTGAAAAGTCCAACAGATGAAAGCGGTGAATCCGCCGCTCCGGTCCTGCTGATCGCGCAAACGTTGCAGATGCTCGATCCGATCTTCAATCGTTTCGACGTGGCCGAACATCATGGTCGCGCTCGATTTCAATCCGAGCTCGTGCGCGACCTGCATCACCTCCAGCCACGCATCGGAGTTGCATTTCAGCGGTGAGATCCGCTCCCGCACCCGATCGACCAGAATCTCGCCGCCACCCCCGGGGATCGAGCCGAGCCCCGCTTCCTTGAATTGCGAGATCACTTCCCGCAGCGGCATCCCGAAAAGCTCGGCGAAATGCTGGAGCTCCGGCGGACTGAACCCATGGATATTAATATGAGGATATTTTTCGCGAATGTGCCGCAGCCAATCGAGGTACCAGGCGAACGATAGTTTCGGATGGTGCCCGCCTTGCATCAGGATTTGGACACCGCCGACCGCAGAAAGTTCATCGAGTTTTTGATCGAGCTGTTCGCGGCTTAGCACGTAATGGTCTGCGTCTTTCTCCGTGCGGTAAAATGCGCAGAACTTGCAGTAGACGTTGCAGACGTTCGTGTAATTGATGTTGCGATCGATGATGTAGGTGACGATCTCGTTCCCGCGGCCGCCGTAGCTTTTCGCTTTCGCCGCATCGCGCCGAGCGGTCGCGAGCAGCCCGAGTTCTTCGAGCGGCCGGCCATAAAGCTCGAGCGCTTCGGCTGCGGAAATGCGCTCGCCCGCGAGCACTTTTTCCGTCAGCGATTCCTGCGACAAAGCCACCATGGCGGCAATCTAGCTGACGCCCGCGCTTTTCGCACCTACATCCTCCCTCCTCTTCCCCGTCGAAGTAAGTCCCCTCGTCGCCTTTCATGATCTTGCGCATATTCATCCCTGGTCGCGCGCATACCAATCGACTTTGCGCGTCACGTACATCACCACCGCCAGCACCACGAAGAGGGCGACCGTGCCCATGAGCAACGCGTAATCCTGCTGGCGCAGGGTGATGTAGAGAAATGTGTAAACGCCGAGCAGCCCGCCGCCGATCATCAACGTGCGCATTCCACCACCCAGGAAATGGCTGCAGTACCACGTGATCAAACCGGTGGCCACGACTGCCGCGATCAGATACGACAAGCTGAAGCCGACGAATTCCGAGGCCGAAAGCAGAGCTAGATAAAACAAGCAAAGGGCCGCGCCGACCATGAGGTATTGGAGCGGGTGGATTTTCTGGCGTGCCGTGATTTCAAAAAGAAAGAAGGTCGTGAAAATGAGCACGAAGAAAAGCACTCCGTACTTGATCGAGCGTTCGACGTAACGGTAGGCGTCGAGGACCTGGAGGAACTGCGCGCCGAAGAGAGAGACCGAGTTGGTGGTGAAGCGTTCGTTGCCGGTGCGGCTGGTCCACTTTTGCGGATAATCGCGGCCGTAATACGACACCTTCCATTTCGCGTCGAACCCATCCGGCCGGACCGATCTTTCCGCCGGCAGGAAGGCGCCGCGAAATCCCGGGTCGGGCCAGTTTGATTTGAGCGTGACCTGGTTCTGGATGCCGAAGGGCGCAAAGAAAATGCCGCCGCTGCCATTGAGATCGAGCGCGATGGAGAAAGTGCACGGCGTGGAGATGGGCTGATCGTTCCCGAGCGGAGCCGTGATGCCGGTCGTGTAACCAGGCAACTGCGAACCAGGCTGAAGCTGTATTTTCTTTCCATTCCAATCGAGCATCAAACCTTCCCGCGTTCCGCGCAGATCGCTGACCGCGAGAGTGACCGCCGCATCTTTCCAAAGCACATCGGCCGGATCAATTTTGAGCGCGGCCATGTCGGGCACGGGAAACTTTCCGGAGAGATTGATCTTTCCGCGAAAAACCGCGGCATCATAAATTCCGCGATGGAGCATTTGCGTTTGCACATCGCCCCCAATCTCGAGCGTGTCGGGCAAGAAGTAGGCGTATGCCAGCGTCGTCTCTTCCACTTCGCGCGTCTCGACTCGGCCATCGGGTAACGTCACCGAGCGAACGACGGTGCCATGGTGGAGATACGGCACCACCAGGACCGGCCCGATGATGTTCTGGTCCTTGCCCCAGGAAGAAGTGATGTCGGCGACCGCTTCATTTCTGCGCTGAAGACGATCGCTCAAGACGCCTTCGATCATGGCGAGAGGAATGAGCAAAATCAAAATGAGCGCACCAACGCCGAGGAGCTTGAAGACGGTACTGTGGCGCCGGGTGAAGGAAGGCTGCGATTTGGGAAGGGGCGGAGGCGCGTCGGGCATCGAGTGAGATTCTAAAAATCGAAGGTTTTGGGCAACTACAATACGCGCGACGAGTCCGCCTTTGCGGATAGAGTTGGGCGCGCAAGATGAAACCACGCAAAGCCGCCGTCATTTTTATCTTCATCACGGTGACGCTCGACATGCTGGCGCTGGGACTCATCGCGCCCGTCTTGCCGAAACTGGTCCTCAATTTTCTCGGCGGCGACGCGCCCAACGCCGCGAAGATGTTCGGAATTTTTGCCACGGTT
>QHBM01000008.1 GCA_003244145.1 Chthoniobacterales bacterium | reverse complement strand
AGATCGCGGCGCTGGCGGAGGCGCGAACGCAGGCGAGGCTTGCAAAGGATTGGAGAAAAAGTGATGAATTGCGCGACGAACTCGCCGCAAAAGATTGGGAGGCCCGCGATACCAAGGACGGGCAGAAAATTACGCGGCGCGGCGGAGTCTAAAACATGTTTGCGCCGGCGGAATTCTTAAGCCTCGAACACACGGCGCATCCGAAGCTTTTCGAATCGCAGAAGTACGTTTGGGACGCGCTCAAACAGATCGCGAGTTATCTCCAATTTCGCCTGAAGCCCGCGATTCTCGGAGAAATGCTGGGCAAGCCGTTTATCAGCAACGCGGTTTTCATCGGCGCCGGAACCATCGTCGAGCAGGGCGCGGTTCTGAAAGGGCCGGCGTGGATCGGCGAGAATTGTCACATCCGGAGCGGCTGTTACGTGCGCGAGAATGTGATCGTGGGAGACGGAGTGGTGATGGGGAATTCGTGCGAGTTCAAGAACTGCATCCTGTTTGATGAAGCGCAGGTCCCGCATTTTAATTACGTGGGCGACTCGATTCTCGGTTATCGCGCGCACCTCGGCGCGGGCGTGATCCTGTCCAACGTGAAACTGGATCATCAGGAGATTCACGTGAACGCGGTGGATGGCGACATCGCGACCGGGCTGACGAAATTTGGCGCAATCGTCGGGGACCGGACGGAGATCGGTTGCAACGCGGTGATTAATCCCGGCTCGGTCCTCGGGCGTGATTGCATGATTTATCCGGGCGCGAATTTTCGCGGGGTCCTTCCGAATGCCAGCGTGGTGAAGGTCCGGCAGAATATTCAAGTGATGACGCGGCGCGCACCGAACGGCGGATAGATCAGGAGGGAAACGGATGGGCAGGGATTCGAACCCTGGTTGCCTTGCGGCAAACACGCTTTCCAGGCGTGCGCATTAGACCACTCTGCCACCCATCCAGGTGGTGCGGAGCTCAAAGCTGCAACCGGCGGAACAGTTCGTCGAGCGGGAGTTGCAGCCCGATATAAAATTCGCCGAAGTCGCCGTAGACCGCGCTTACTTCATCAAAGCGCATTTGGTAAACGATGGCTTTGATCTGAAAAGTATCGCGAGCGAAAAGCGTCACGCCCCATTCGGCGTCGTCGAGCCCGCTCGAGCCGGTGATCAGTTGCTTGATTTTCCCGGCGTACTCGCGCCCGACTTTGGCATGTCCACCCATCAGGCGACGCCTATCGGCGTAGGGCAGCGTGTACCAATTGCGGTCTTCGCCGCGTCGCTTGCTCATATTATAAAAGCAGACGACCGGCCAATCCGGCAGCGTCGGGTAAACGCGTTCGTGCCGGTATTTCGCCATCCGCTCGCGAAAGGCCGTCATAGCTTGCGCGAATTCCGGCGTGTCCGGCTTGAGTTTCTCTTCGGTCTCGAGTGTGCGCGCGTGCTCTTCCTCGGTGGCGGCGTACTCGCTTTCCTCGGTGAGCGAAAGGTAACTGTAAACCGGCACGAGAACATCCGCGCCGAGGGCGAGGCTAAGTTTTTTCTCGATCCGATTGGCGGCGTGCAGATCGGGCGTGATCAACATGAAACCGAGATCCGCTTTCGGCGTGACCATGCTGAGCGTGAGCAATTGGGTGGACTCGAGCGCGCGAATTTCCTGCACGAGCGACGAGAGCACGACTTTGGCCGCGCGCTGTTCGTCCGCGCTAAGGAGCTGCCACTGGCCCTGCTCGACCCGGTAGTAAAGATGGAGACAATGCCAGCCTTGTTCCGGGACAAGCGCCGATTCGTTTTCGGTCATCGCAAAAGTGTCAGGGTCGAGCGGAACTGGGTCAAGGCGCGGCGTTCTCGGTCGCGCGCGGCAGATGCGCGATGCAATATTCTTCGCCATCGCGCGAGACGCGAAACTCGAGAGTCGGGTCGCTTTTTTCGGTTGCGCCACAGGTAGCACAACGGTGCAGCGGCTCTTCCTCGCTGCGCGATTGCACCTCGAAACGTTGGCGCCGGCCGGCGATCTCTTTTCGCTGCCGCAGATTTTGAATCACTTCCGGCCCAAAGAAGATCAAGTAATTGCTGAGCGCGGCGACGAGCGCCATCCGATAGGAATTCGATTGCGTGACGAAGCCGATGAAAAGGAAGCCGGCGTAAATCCAGGCGACCCATTTGATTTTCAGCGGCAGAACGAAGAAGACGTAAATGACATCGTCTGGATAGAAGTGGGCAAAGGCAAAGAAGAGACTCGTGAAGAGCATCTGGTTGGAAAATTGACTATTCGAGAGCACCGCCGCGACGGTGGTGCCCACCATTCCAACCAAAAAATAAAGAGTGAGGCGAAAGGGGCCCCAGGCGCGTTCAAGACCGTCGCCGATAAACCAGAGGAACCAGAGGGCGATCACGACCAGCAAAAAATGCGCGGTCTGGGGAACGAAAATGTAAGTGACCAACCGCCAGACTTCGCCGCTGCGAATCCGGGCCATATCGAGAGAGAGATAGGAATCGAAGCCTTTGTTGAGCAGAACGAGCACGAAGACGAGCGCGTTCAGGGTCACAATCGCGCGGATCAATCCCGGGATGGCGATGAAACCAATGCGGCGTTCGAGTTTGTCGAGGAAGCTCATGGTCGGGCGGCAGCGTAACGTCGCGCGATCTGTTTTCAAGGCGGGCGCGCAATCGACCCCCTCGCGTTGACACAAAAGGTGCGGCATCTAGGATGTCGCTTCATGAGTGACGCCGCGCAGAAAAGAACGCCGCTCTACGACGAGCACGTGCGTCTCGGCGCGAAGATGATTCCGTTCGGCGATTGGATCATGCCGGTGCAATACAGCGGCATCATAGGCGAGCATCAGGCCGTCCGCAAAAACGTGGGCGTGTTCGATATTTCGCACATGGGCCAACTGGTCGCGACCGGTTCGGCCGCCGGGAGCTGGCTCAATGAGATGCTGACAAACAACATCGACAAACTGGAGGTGGGCACCGGTCAGTACACGTTTCTTCTCAACGAACAGGGCGGGATCATTGACGACCTGATCGTTTATCGAACAGGGTCGGAGGAATTCCTGCTGGTGGTGAACGCTTCGCGCGCCGACGAAGATTTCGCGTGGCTGAAAAAACATCTCGGGGAAAATGCCGAGCTGGAAAATCGCAGCGAGGATTATGGCGGTGTCGCCATCCAGGGTCCGCACGTGGTTGATCTTTTTCACGCATTGCTCGGCGCCAATGTCGACCTGCCGGAGCGAAATCACATCGTCGATCGGAATCTCGATCGGATGCATATCTCCATCGCACGCACCGGTTACACCGGCGAAGACGGCGTGGAAGTTTTCTTTCAAGCCAAAGACGCCGCGGCTTTTTGGAACCTGGTTTTGGAAAAGGGACAAGAGTTGGGAATCAAAGCGTGCGGCTTGGGCGCGCGCGATACGTTGCGCCTGGAAATGTGCTACCCGCTTAACGGCTCCGATCTTTCGCCCGAGCACAATCCGATCGAGGCGGGCCTTGGATTTTTCGTCGATCTGACCAAGCCAAAATTCATCGGGCGGGAAGTATTGGCCAAGGCAAAGGAAAGCGGAACGGCGAACCGGCTCGTTGCCTTTCGGATGAAGAGCAAAGGTCCGCCGCCGCGGCCGCATTATGCGGTCTGGCGCGAGGGCGCGCCGATTGGCGAAGTCACGAGCGGCACTTTATCACCTAGCTTGAACGAAGGGATCGGGATGGCCTACGTTGCGTCAGCGCAGGCGAAGACCGGGACCGAACTCGAAATCGAAATTCGCGGCCAGAAATTTCCTGCTGTCATCGAAAAGAAACCGCTCTACAAAAAATCATGAACGTTCCCGACGATCTGCATTACACCGAGTCTCACGAATGGGTCCGCCAGGAAGGCGAGAACGCGCGCGTTGGCATTACCGATCACGCCCAGGCGGAGCTGACCGATGTTGTGTTCGTCGAGCTGCCGAAGGTCGGCGCGACGGCGGAGGCGCGGGGGCAGATCGCGGTCGTGGAATCGGTAAAGGCCGCGAGCGACATCTACGCGCCGGTCAAAGGCACCGTGGTGGAGGTGAACAACGCGCTGGAAGGCAATCCCGCTTTGATCAACACCGATCCTTTCGGTGAAGGCTGGATTTTCGTCCTGAAGATGGATTCCCCGGACGAGGTGAAGCAGCTGAAAGACGCGGCGGCCTACCGCGCTTTGATTGGCTGAGCCGGCCTAACGAGTGGAGCGCCGGCGCGTCGGCGGAGCTGCGGCGACTGGCGGCGGATTGAGCAGTTCGTCCACGTAACGGATAAAATCGTCCAGCGACGCCGCGGTGGCGAGAAAGCTGTAGCCACTAATAAACCCGCCGGTCAGGACTTTTTTTTCCGTCGCGACGTTCCCGCTCAGGAAAAGAAAAGGCGTGTTCTGGAGCGCCGGATCGGCCTTGAACTGCCGATTCACGTCCTCGCCTTCTGAGGTTTGCGCCGCATCGAGCAAGATGAGATCGGGCAAGAACCAGGGAGCCGCGTGAAGCGCCAGCCGGCTGTCTGGTTCGACTTTGACGAAGTATTTACCCGTGCTCTCGAGCGCGCGCCTAACGAGCGCAGTCACTTTCGGCTCGTGATCGACCAAAAGGATTTTCTTCAGAAACTTCACTGCGGCCCTACCAAGCATCGGATATGCCAGCGTCGCCTGACGAGGCTACTCAACTCAGACGAGGTTCGAGACGGTGTTGATGGTGAGGGCAAGAATCACGGTGTTAAATCCAAACGAGAGCATGCCGTGGAGAAGGACAAGCTTCCGAAATTCCCGGGAGGTAATTTGCACATCGGAGACCTGAAAGGTCATGCCGATGACAAAGGAGAAGTAGGCGAAATCCATGTAGTCGGGTTCGCGGCCACCGGGGAATTCCAACCCGCCCGCATGCGGCTGCGGGCCGGTGGGCCCATCGGGGTCGCCATAGTAGGTGTGGGCGTAGCGCAGACCGAAAACCGTGTGCACCAGCATCCAGGCGGAGACCACGGCGACCAAAGCCATCAGTAGATGCACAAGGAAATAGGGAGTTTGCACCTCCTCTTTCTTGCCGAAGAAAAGAAAGCCGACGGCGAACAAGCCCGCGCAAGCTGCAATCACGACGAAGGCGAAAATGAGGGTACGGCTCAGATCCTGCATCTGCGCGCGAGCGCGCAGTTTCTCGGGCGGTGTGGTGGTGATGGTCAGCCAGGCAAGACCAAGGACGCAAAGAGCAAAGACATCCCAGGTTGCGATTGATTGCGTGGACGGCTGGACTCGGCCATGCAAGGCAAACCAGCCGGCAACAGCGGCCAGAAGTGAGAAGACCAGCCGGTGACGGGCGTCCTGTTTCGCGATCCAGTTCATCATCGTCGCCATGAATTCGAATCAGTAAATCGCCCATGCCTGCAAACGCGCAAGGGCGGAACGGATGACGGCCAGCTAGCTTCAGCCTAACCGAAGATGCCGATATTCGGATGAGCGAACCGCCCGATGTTCGGGAGCACCGTCGGCAAATCCGAAGCGCTGACTCCGAACCAGGTAGCGAGCGTGGCGGAAAATTCGTCCACCGAGGTCGTCGGAATCCAGCGGCCCTGTCCGGTATCGTCGGGACCGTTAACGGCGAGGGTTGGGAATGTTCCGAACAATCTGCCGCCCTGCACGGCGCCGCCGAGGACGAATTGATGGCTGCCCCAACCGTGATCTGAGCCCGAGCCATTTGTCGGAAAGGTGCGTCCGAAGTCTGAAGCGGTGAAGGAAGTTACTTGTTGAGCGACACCCAGCTCATTGGTGGCAGAATAAAACGCGTTCAGCCCCTGGCTCAGTTCCGTGAGCAGATTGGCCTGGCCAGCGAGTTGGTCGCCGTGGGTGTCGTAACCGCCGACCGAGCAGAAAAATATCTGGCGCTGCATGCCGAGGTTGGTGCGCGCGGCGATCAACTTCGCGATCATGTTCAGTTGCTTGCCCAGGCTCGTGCCGGGGAAAACGGTTTGCATCGGGGGGATGCCGGCCAAGGCTGAAGTGAGCAGCTCATTCGCCGCGATGGAACGCGAGACGGTGTCGGAGTAGGCCTGCTCAAACAAATTGTTGTGTGGCAAAGCCAGCAAATCCTTAAAGGCTTGCAGGCGCACGTTCGCATTGGCGCTGCCATCAAAGCCGCTCAGGCCAATGCTGCCGTCGGGCGTGACTGTGTAAGGCAGAACGGTGTTGCCAACTTCGAAAGTGTTCGTTCCGGCGATGGAAATAGAGAGCGAAATTTTTGAGCCAGCGTTGAGTGATTGCATCACATCGGCCATGCGACCGCCCCAGCCCGTCTTTGAAATCTGATCCGGCACCGAGGTTTGCCATTGCACTGATTGATCGGCGTGCGAAAAAAGCTGAGCCGGCACCGCGGCGCCTCCGGCAAGATATTGAGCGCGGGTGATGGGCGCGACCAGCGTGCCTACGTTCGAGACCAACCCAAGTTTGCCCTGATTAAAAAGGGCCTGCAATTCCGCCATGTTCGGATGAAAACCGAAATCGCGGCCATCGCCGTTCGGCAAAGTGAGCGGAAGAAGCGACGCCTGCGGGATGGCGAGAATGCCGCGCGCCGCAGCGTAGGAAGCGTAGCCGCTGTTATCGTGCGGCACGATCACGTTGTTCGCGTCGTTGCCGCCAAAAAGAAACAGACAGACCAGCGCCTTGTAATCGCCGGTATTGATCGGCGCCGCGCTCAGTCTGCGCAGATCGAAAATCGTGTTCAGGATTCCCGTCGTGGTCAGCGCGGCGCAGGCAGCCTGGCGGATGAAGGTGCGGCGAGTGGGCGAATACATGATTATTTATCGATGGTGAATTCGGGCGAGTTGATCACGAGATAAATCGCGGTGCGCGCGCGTTCGAGCGGATTGCTGGACGGAATTTGGTTAACGGCATTGATGAGGGTCGTGCGCATGTTAGGAGACATGCGTCCGGCCATGAGCAAGGTGTTGAGATGATCGACCAACGCCGCCGGGTCAGCGGCACGCGTCTGCTCCGCGGCAAGATCCAGGGTGATCCTGGCGGTGCCAGGTCCGAGAAAACTATAGATGGCCGTTCTGAGGTAGTTCGCGATCGACACCACCGTAGTTTCCGCGGTGATTTCGAATTCCGGACTTTTTAGGCCAGCTTGGGCGATCGCGCCGGGCGCCTCATACTCGGGGCTGAAGAAATTAAAGACCGTGGGCGAGTGCATCGCTTCCTCGGAGAGCGAAGCGTAGGCGTTGCGAACCGAGAATTGTCCATTGGGCGAGGTAGCGTTGAATCCACGCAGGAGATTGGTTACGCGGAGAACAGGTTCTCGCTCGTGACCCGCGCCTTGGGCGGTGGCAAATCCCACCCGCGCGTCGTAATCCATCAAGATCGCGTGCACCACTGCCTTCAAATCGCCCCGCACACCCTGGCCATTATTATTAAAAACCGAAGCAACGCGATAAACATAGCCGGGACTGGGATTGCTCGTGACCAAGCGTTGAATCAATTGCCGGGAAACCAAGGGACCGACATTGGGATGATTGAAGATGGTGTCGAGCGTCGTCTTCAAATCCTGGGCCGCGGTCTGCCCCGTGGGCAGCGTGACTCCATTCAAAATTGTTTTAGCGGTCGTCTGATGGTGACTCGCAATGTTGATCATCGGGCTCCGCCAATCCTGAGCAGCCGCTCCCGGAAAGAAGACGGGGTTAGCGACTCCAGGTTGCCCATAGGTCCATCCGGTGAAGACGGCGGCGGTGCCCAGGATCGCATCCTGCCCGTAGGTGGCGATGGGGAAGCCGCCGGGGCTCAGGGTCAGACTTCCATCGAGATTAAGATCGTAGAGCCCGATCGAAAACAACTGCATGATTTCACGGGCGTAGTTCTCGTTAGGCAAAGTGCCCCTGCTGGGGTTGGCCTTGTCATTCTGGAGCATGTTAAGGTACGCACCCATGGCCGTGTTGAGCGTTATGTCCTCAAGGAGCTGGCGGTAGTTTCCAAACGCGTCTTTGACGAGCACGTCGTAATAAGCCGGCAACGCGAAAGGCTTGTTGGCCAGACCCGCGCTGTTGATCGACACCACGAGGGTCTCGCTCAGGGCGAACGCGACCCGCTGCCGCAATTGATCAGGCGCGGAAACCGCATAGGTCCACCAGGCATCGTTCGTTTGCGTGAGAGTCGGTTGATTGGGCGTGGCGCTCGGCGCAGGACTCGGGAGCGCCGCCACGGCCGCATCCACAAAAGCGAGATGCGACGACATCGGCGCCGCGAACTGATCGGATAAGAAACCTTCGTAGCCCTGGCTTTGAACCTTCGCGATTAAGGCATCGGTCGCGCCGAAAGTGGACTGCGAAAGAAAACGACCGGCGTCGGTAACAGTGGGAGGGACGGACGGAAGCGGCGGCGCCGGCGTCGGCACCGGAGCTGTTTGCGCGCCGGTGGAGACATTGAAGAACCCTTTGATTTCGCCGTTCGGGTATTGCGCGGTGTGGATATTAAAATAGGTCTGGCCGGCTTTAATTTGATTCAGGATATCAGCCACGCTGAGTGAGCCGACCGGGGTAAGAACCCAGATTATTGTTCCGTCGGCCTGCGGAGTGGCCGAATCGACATCAAAAATGATTCCGCCGTCCGCGCCGTGAATGTGCATACCGCTAATCGGGCCGGAGAGATTCGAAAAACTGAAGGAAATGATGGCTGATTTTCCGTCGGCGGCGAGCCGGAGAGTGGCGGTGCCGGATCCCTGGGAAGTCGCCGCTCCTTGCGGGCGCAACTGCGCGACATAAAGAGTGGAACCGTCGGATTGGGGCGGCTGGTCGAGATCGTACATTTCCACCAACGCGATTCCCGTCGAATTGTTCGCGCCGCGTACGACCGCGGTGTAATTGCCGGGGGTAAGGGTCGCGACGATGGCCGGCTCATGATCGTCGGTTGGTGCCAGCGCACTGGCTTCGATCTCCTGTTCTTGAGAGCTCCGCCAGTTATCGTTTTGCGCCATGAGCGCGCCGTTGCCGTCGTGCAGCTCGATCGTTGGATCCATCATGCGACCCGCAAGCGGAACACCGTTTAGGCTGAGGCTTGGGCCCCTCACCCGAAGGATTGTTCGCTTGTTCAAATCGCCGCGGAGAATGAACCCGCCGATCATGATGTTGTCGTCCACCAGGACATGACCACGCGTCGAAATATTTCCCAACCGCGCGGTGGGAGTTCCCGGATCCAAATCGTAGACCTCGACCAAGGCGAGGCCGACCGCATTATTCACCCCGCGCACGATGACGGTGTAAGCGCCGGGAGAGAGCACCGTGATTAACGCGGAATCAAGATCGTTCGCCGGCGCCATGCCCGCGGCGATAAGCGCGTTTTGCTGAGACGAGCGCCAGTCATCGTTCATCGCGATGATGGCTCCGGTGCCATCGTGTAGTTCGAGCACGGGATTGCTTAGCGCTCCTTTGACCGGCAACGACGGACCAATCGCGCGAACCGCAATGTTCTTCTGGCCGGTACCGAAAACGATAAAGCCGCCGATGAGGACGTTGTCGCCCGTTTCGACCATCATGCGGGTCGAGATATTAACTGCGCTGGAGATCGCCTGGGCTCGCGCAGCGAACAAACAGAAAACCGCCGTAGCAGCGGCACATCCTGCGGATTGAAACAATCGCCTCATATTATATGGCCGCTGCCGCAGGAGAACCTCAAGATCACTGAGGAGGCAATGGAATCTGACATAAAAGTAAGCAGAAATTGAACCAGTGATCGATCCAATTTCGGGCTTCTCATGCGATCATTGCAAAGGGAAACACGGCGATGGAACACTGGGTCGCGCGACAAGTCGCGCTTTTTATCCACGTCCCGTATGCTTAATTCCTTTCGCGCATGCCCACAACAGCAAAGAAGGTCGAACCAGAGCTCAACTTCGAGAGCGCGATGGATCGCCTCGAAGCCATCGTGGAGCAGATGGAGTCCGGTAAAATGATGTTGGAAGAACTGATCGTGCGTTACGAAGAAGGAATGAAGCTGGTCAAGATTTGCCAGCAAAGGCTGGCCAAAGCCGAGGAACGAATCGAGATCATCACCCGCAACCAGGCCGGCAAGCCGATCGTGAAGGATTTTGAGCCCGCAGCCGAAAAAGAGAGCGCCAGGGAAGAAAAAGGAACAAACAAAAATGACGAAGTCAGACTCTTCTGAAGAGACGAAAACCGCGCGACTGCTCGATGGCATCCGCTCTCCGGCGGATATCAAGGCGCTCCACGAACAGGAGCTGCCGCAGCTCGCTCAGGAAGTGCGTCAGGAACTGATCAAGGTCTTGTCCCAAACCGGCGGCCATCTCGGCCCGAATCTCGGGGTCGTCGAACTCACGATCGCTTTGCATCGCGTTTTTGAGACTCCGCGGGACAAGTTTGTCTTCGATGTCAGCCATCAGGGTTACGTGCACAAGATGTTTACCGGGCGGCTCGATCGCATCGGCACCATGCGGCAATACCAGGGCTTGAACGGCTTTCTCCTCCGCACCGAGAGCGAGCATGATTGCTACGGCGCCGGGCACGCGGGCACCGCTTTATCCGCGGGTCTCGGCATGGCGGTCGGCCGCGATCTGAAAGGCGGCAATGAGAACGTCGTCGTTGTGGCGGGCGATGCCGCCTTCACTTGCGGCATCAGTTATGAAGCGCTCAACAACGCGAAATCACAAACGCGCCGTTTCATCGTGGTCCTCAACGATAACGAATGGTCCATCGCCAAGAACGTCGGCGCGATCGCGAGTTACCTGAACAACATCGTGGCCAATCCGACCTATGCCGGTCTCCATGACAAGGCGCGGCGTTTTGTCGAAGCGATCGCCGGCCCGAGCGCGGTCGAGTTCGCGCACAAAGTCGAAGAGGGCGTCAAGAACCTGCTCCTGCCCAGCGTAATTTTTGAAGAGCTGGGGCTGCGTTACTACGGCCCCATCGATGGGCACGATATTCCCCTGCTCACGAAAACGTTCGAGTTCCTCAAAAGCCAGGAGGAGCCGGTCCTGCTCCACATCCTGACCAAGAAAGGAAAAGGCTACGAGCCGGCGATCGCCAAGCCGGATAAATTCCACGGCCTCGGAAAATTTGCGCCCGACACGGGGGAGACCGCCGCCGCGACCACGCCGACCTATTCAGAAATAATGGGCAAGACGCTGGCGAAATTTGCCGACGCGAATAAAAACATCGTCGCCATCACCGCCGCGATGCCGAGCGGGACCGGCCTCGGATTTTTCCAGGCGCAACATCCCACGCGTTACTTCGACGTCGGCATCGCGGAGGAACATGCCGCGCTTTTTGCCTGCGGCCTGGCCACGCAGGGCCTCAAGCCTTTTCTCACGATCTACTCGACCTTCATGCAACGCGCCTACGACATGATCATCCACGACATCGCGCTCCAGAACCTGAACGTCGCGCTTTGCATGGATCGCGCGGGGTTGAGCGGCGACGATGGACCGACGCATCACGGCCTTTTCGACATTGGTTACCTCCGGCACGTCCCGAATTTCGTCCACATGCAACCGAAGGACGAAGATGAATTCGTGGACATGCTCTGGACCATCGCGAATTACAATTCCGGGCCCATTGCGATTCGTTATCCGCGTGGCGCGGGGACGGGCGCGGTGCCGAAAGCATCACCGAAGCTGCTCGAGATCGGCAAAGCCGAAGTGGTCCAACACGGCCGCGACGTGGCCATTTTCGGATTGGGCAACATGTTTGAAGTGGCCGAAGAAGCCGCGCGCAAGCTGGAAGAGAAGGGTATTTCCGTGGCGCTCATCAATCCGCGCTGGATCAAGCCAATCGATCTAGGAACGCTCGAGTTCTTTGCCCGCAGCGTCGAAGTCGTCTGCACGATCGAGGACCACGTCCTGCACAATGGTTTCGGCTGCGCCGTGATGGAGCATCTCCACTCGCAGATGATCAACACTCCCGTCGTGCGGATCGGCTGGCCCGATCAATTCGTCGAACACGGAACGATTCCAATCCTGCGCAAAAAACACGGCATCACCGCGGACGCGCTCGTGGAAAAAGTCCTCCCGCTTCTGAAAAAGAAGGGCACGAAGGCGCAGCCCAGCGCGGCGTAAGGAAGGTTGAAGGATGAGGGATGAAGGATGAAAAGGATTTGCGGAGCCGGACAAAAGAATTCGCGCTGCGAATCATCGTGCTTTACGAAACCCTCCCTCGGTCAGGCGCAGCCCACGTTCTAGGTCATCAACTTCTTCGTTCCGGCACTTCTGTCGGGGCGAACTTCCGTGAAGCGCATCGCGCACGCTCAAATGCGGAATTCATTTCCAAGGTTGGCGATGCTCTTAAGGAACTCGAGGAAACTTCCTATTGGCTCGAACTGTCGGCCGATTCAGGAGCGGTCACTCCGAAGAAACTCACTTTGTTACTCGACGAAACCTCCCAACTAACCGCAATCCTCACCTCGATCGCCAAGAAGGTGCGCGCACGCCAGTGACTCCTTTCATCCCTCATCCCTCATCGCTCATCCTTTCTCCATGAGCGCCATCGAAACCCGCGGTCTGACCAAGGTCTACCGCACCTACAAGAAAGAGAGCGGCCTCCGCGGATCGCTCAAAGGTCTCGTTAGGCGCAAGTACGAAGAAGTTCGCGCCGCCGATGACGTATCGTTTCAAATCGAGGAAGGCGAGCTGGTCGGATTTCTCGGACCGAACGGCGCGGGCAAAACCACCGTGCTCAAAATGCTCTCCGGCTTGCTCAATCCCACCTCGGGCGAGGCCCGCGTCCTCGGCTTCGTCCCGTGGGAACGGAGCAACGAAATGAAGCGGCAGTTCAGTCTCGTCATGGGCCAGAAAAATGCGCTCTGGTGGGACCTGCCCGCGCAAGAATCGCTCGAGCTCAATCGCGCCATTTACGGCATCGACCGCGACCGGTTCAAAAAGGTGGTCGGCGGCCTGAGCGAATTGCTCGACGTTCAGGACAAGATGAATGTGATGGTGCGCGAGCTCTCGTTAGGCGAACGCATGAAGATGGAGCTGATCTCCGCGCTCATCCATGAGCCCCGCGTGCTTTTTCTCGACGAACCCACCATCGGTCTCGACGTCGTCAGCCAGAAACGCGTGCGCGAATTCCTTCGCCTTTACAATTCGGAGCACAAGATCGTCACCATGCTCACCAGTCATTACATGCAGGACATCGAGGAGCTGTGCGACCGCGTCATCATCATCGATCACGGGAAGATTTTTTTTGACGGCCCGCTCGATGCGATCATCGACCGCTTTTCCGGATCCAAGATCATCAGCCTGACGTTTCAAACTCCGAGCGAGCGGGATTTTTCGTTGCTCGGCGAAGTCATTCAGCAAACGCCGGTCTCTGTGCAACTGAAAGTGCCGCGCGCGAAAGTAACCGAAACCTGCCGCCAGGTGCTGGAAGGATGCGCCGTGATCGACATTAACGTGCAGGAACTGCCAGTCGAAGATGTCATCCGGCAATTGTTCGGAGAGCGGGACACTTTGCGCCACGCCTCGGCCGGAGCGGTCGGCGCCGCGAGCTGAGGCTCAGCGCCGGTAAAGCGCCTGCCGCAATTCGTGGATGTAGGCCGGATTGATTTCGAACGCGGTCACCGGCATTTCCGCGAGTTGCACTTCCTCGTGAAACGGAACCGTCTCGATGAAGCCGGCTGACATCAAGCTGTTGAGGATATCGGTCACGTCCTCGATCTCCATATGGGTGCAATCCTGGATCTCGGCTCCCATCATGGCCTCCGTGAAACCAATCGCGCGCACGACGGTCGCTTCCCGTCCGCTCAGTTTGATGTGGCGCATGAAATTTTTTAAGCAGCTTCCATACCGGCATTTGCGCTGCGGAAACCGCGGTCAAAAACCAAAACTCGGAAGAATGCTCTCCACCATCGCGACGGAAAACGAGGGGTAGCACGGTTGCCAGCCGAGCGCGCGCAGCTTTTTGTTGCTGACGCGCTTGTTGCTCTCACCGCGCTTGCGCGGGGCCGCCGGAATTCCCGGCGGCGGCATTGGTTTCTTGAGCCGCATACTGAGCCACCCGTAGGCTTCGCGCGCCGTGATCGGCTGGTCGTCGACCAGGTTAAAGACTTCGCCTTGGCACTCAACGCGCCGCTCTGCCAGCAACAGCACCGCCGAGACGATATCGTCTCGATGGACCTGGTTGATAATGCGATCCTCCGGTCCGATCACGGCCGCGCCGGAGAGAAAATTACTCAGAAAAAAAGAGCGGCCCGGGCCGTAGATTCCTCCGAGCCGCAAGACAACGCCGCCGTGCGCGAGAACCAAGTCCTCCGCCGCGCGCAAGATGATTCCTTTTTCGTGCGTGGGTTCCGCAGGACTGCACTCATCGACCATCGCGCCACCGGTCTGCGGGTAAACGCTGGTGCTGCTCGTGAAAAAAAACGTCGCCTTGGGAAAAAACTGAATGAGATTCCGCGCGCCCTCCAGATAAAGCCGCCGATACTCGGCCGCATCGCCGCCGCCTGAGCTGGCGCACTGAAGAACAACATCAAACGCTGCGCGCTGCGGCGCGATGTTTCCAAGATCGACGGCGCGGACCGGGTAAGGCCGGGTCGCGAGTTTCTCGGCCGATTCCGCGGACGCAGTCCAGCCTTCCACCTCCCAGCCCCGTTGGTGAAAAAGATTCGCGGCCGCTTCGCCCACGTAGCCGCATCCGGCGATCAAAATCCGCGGCATCGATTTCCGCTAGCTCGCCGCGGACGCAATCTCGATGTCGGCGAACGGATCCGTCTGCGTCACCCGCACCTGTTTGAGCCGGATCAATTCCAGCAACGCCAGAAACGTCACCACCACCTCAACCCGCGACGCCATTTCGGCGAAGAGCTCCGAAAACTTCAGGGCCGCCCCCTCCGACATCCGTTGAAGAATCTCATCGATCTTGTCGGAGACCGTGAAATGCTCGCCGAACAATTCCCGCAAATCCTCCCGCGCCTCCATCCGTTTGATCACGGTCTGGAAGGCGTTGATTAATTGGAAAATGCCGACCTCGCCGAGGCGCAATGGCGCGATCTCGAAGACCCCCGGCCCGATTCCGCTCCGCGCGAAAATCCGTTCCTGCTCCAGCGCGCGAACTTGCAACTGTCCGGCCGCTTCCTTGAACTTTTTGTATTCGATCAACTGCCGGATCAAATCCCAACGCGGATCGTCCTCGGCGGCGTCTTCGTCGGGCGGTTGCTGATCCACCGGCAAGAGGCTGCGGCTCTTCAAATAAATCAGATTCGCCGCCATGACGATGAACTCGCCGGCGATATCGATGTTCAATTCCCTAAACGCCTGGAGATATTCGAGGTACTGGCTGGTGATGCGTTCGAGCGATATCTCGTAAATATCGATCTCGTCCTGCTTGATCAGGTAAAGCAGGAGGTCGAGCGGCCCTTCGAAGATCTCGAGCTTGACCTTGTAATCAGTTTCCATGCGGCGCCGCGAATTTTACGGGGCCAACCCGCGAAAGTAAACCGCTGTCGAGTTAGCTCTCCACTTCCTTGCGGTGGACCCAGACGCTGTTCACGATGCCGAG
>QHBM01000103.1 GCA_003244145.1 Chthoniobacterales bacterium | reverse complement strand
ATCGTGTACACCGAGCGGTAACCAAATCTCCGGCGAGACGACCTGCATCGTGCCGCTGAAACCCTTCGGCGTAATGCCGACGATGGCGAAAGGATGACCGTTGATCGTGACGCTGGAGCCGAGCAACGCGGGATCGAGCGCGTGTTTCTGCCAGTAGCCGTAGCTGACGATGGCGACGGCGGTGTTGCGCCCCGGCGTCTCTTCCTCGGGCAAAAACGCGCGGCCTTCCACAGGTCTAACACCGAGAACGGAGAAATAATTCGCGCTCACGATGTCGGCAAAAGTGCGCCGCGTAGTGCCGTGATCGCCCACGCCGACCATCGCCAGGTTGTGCGCCATGACTCCGTCAAACACGGTGTTCCGATCACGCACATCGAGGTAGGTGGGGTACGAAAATCCGCGGAAGGTTTTCGGCTCCTTTTTGTCCTGCGAGAAGACCTGCACGATCTCGCCCGGCTTCGCGAAGGCCGGCGGCTGATAGAGCATGGTGTCGAGCAGGCTGAAGATCGCGGTGTTCGCGCCAATGCCGAGTCCGAGCGCGATCACGGCCACGGCTGTGAAGCCCTTATGCTTAAGAAGCATTCTGAGCCCGTAGCGGACGTCCTGGAAAAGTATATTCATGTCAGTTTCTCCGGAGGGAATGAAACCCACGCGCTCATCATTTCATCCGTGGCCGAGCGCGATCATCGGATCGGCGCGAGTCGCGCGCAGGGCCGGAATGTAACTCGCAAACAACGAGACCAGACAAAGCGCGAAAGTGACGCTACAGAAAGTCATCAGGTCGAACGCGCCGACGCGGTAGAGCATAGCGCTCAGGGCGCGCATGGAAAGGAGCGCCATGACCAAACCCAGAGCGCTTCCAATTAGAACAAGTTTCATCCCGTGCCCGACCACGAGGCGCAACACATCGCGGCGTTGGGCGCCCAAGGCCATGCGCACACCAATCTCATGTGTGCGCTGAACGACCATGAACGACATCACTCCGTAGAGACCGACGGAAGCGAGCACGAGCGCTACAGCCGCGAAGACACCGAGTAGAACAATCGAGAGCCGGCGCGGCGCGATGGAATCGGACGTGACCTGCTCGAGCGTGCGCACATTTGCCGCCGGCAGATCGGGATCCATCCGGCGAATCTCCGCGCGGATTGCGGAGGTGAGCGAACGCGGATCTTGTTTACTCCGCACGGCGAGGATCATGTCGCGATAGGACCGTTGCGCGTGCGGCTCGTAATACTCAGACTTGCCTTCCTCATCCAGACCGCGATGCCGGACGGTGCCGACGACGCCGACGATTGTGATCCATTCCACGTCCGGCTTCCTGGGATCGCTAAAGGTTATGCGTTTGCCGATCGGATCGGTGCCCGGAAACCATTTCTTCGCCATCGCCTGGTTGATGATGGTGACGCGCGGAGCGTCGCGCCGGTCGCCCTCAGTGAAGAAGCGGCCCTGGAGAAGCGGTATCTTCAGGGCCTGGAAATACTCAGGTGTGATCGCGCGAATTTCTTCGTCGGGGAAAACCTTCTCGACCCGCGGGTCGCGGCCTTCGATCGCGAAGGAGCTGTCGCTGTTCGTTCCGCTCAAGGGCAGGATGGAAGTGAACGCCACCGTTTCCACTCCCGGCAATGTTTTGATCCGGCGAATGGCGTCGGCATAAAGATCCGCGACCGGTTGGCCGCGCGGATATTTCGCCACCGGCAATGCGACCTCCATGGTCAGCACGTTATGAGGATCGAAACCGGGATCGACGTTCTGGAGGCGCGCAAAGCTCTTCATCAGCAATCCGGCGCCCACGAGCAACACCAGCGCCATCGCTACTTCGGCGATGACGAGCGCGTTGCGGACGCGGTTGCGACGAATCCCGGTGGTGGCGCCGCGGCCTCCTTCTTTCAAGGCTTCGGTCAATTCAGGATTGCCACTGGCGAGCGCGGGAAAAATTCCGAAGAGAATGCCGGTGACGATTGAAGTGACCAGGGTGACAAGAAGCACGCGCGCATCGAGATTCGCCTCGGCGATGCGCGGGACGGTTTGCGCGCCGATGGCGCGGAGCAGATCGAGACCCCAGATGGCGAGTACCGTGCCGGCGATTCCGCCGATGATGGCCAGGAGCACGCTCTCGCAAAGAATCTGACGCAGAAGCTGGAGCCGATTAGCTCCGAGCGCGACGCGAATGGCGAACTCGCGTTCCCGCGCTCCGGCGCGCGCGAGGAGCATGGTGGTGAGATTGGCGCACGCAATCAGCAGCACGACGCCAACCGCCGCGAGAAGGATCAGCAACGCGGTCCGCATCCCGCCGACGACCTGTTCGTGCAGCGGATAAAGCGTAGCGCCGAAGCGAGTCTCCGGGCTGTAGTTGTCAGGGAATTGCTTGAACCACCTCGCATGAATGGTGTTGATCTCCGCCTGCGCTTGCGCGGAGGAAACGCCCTGTTTCAGCCGGCCGATGATCCCGAAGCTGCGAGAGCCGCGCGATTCCAAATCGTTTTTCGTAAACGCGATCGGCTTCCAGATATCGACGCGCTCTGCGAAGGTGCCGCCCTGAATTCCGAAGAGTGGCAAGGGGAATTCGAACTTCGCCGGCATGATCCCGACGACGATAAAGTTGCGGCCGTTCAGCGCGATCTCCTTGCCAACAAGATTCGGATCGGAATTGAAACGACGCTGCCAGAGCCGCGCGCTCAAGATGACCACGCCATCGCGGCCTTCGCCAAATTCGTCCTTCGTAAAGACGCGGCCATGGATCGGCGCGACGCCCAGGAGCGGAAACAAACTCGGCGTGACCACCGCGCCCTGGATGCGCTCCGGCATGTCGCCCGCGGTCAGGTTGAGATTGGTGTAATCGAAGGCCGCGATGTGCTCGAAGCTCGTGGTCTGTTTTTCGTAGTCTAGATACTCGGGCGCGGAGGCGGGAATTTGCTCGAGTCCCTGGCCGGAAAATTTTTGCCAAAGCAGGACCAGCTCCTGCGGCGCTTTGTAGGGAAGCGGACGGATCAAAAGCGCGTTGACGAGACTGAAGACGGCGGTGTTCGCGCCGATCGCCAGGGCCACCGTGATGATCGCGACGAAACTGAATCCCGGTGATTTGAGAAGGCTGCGAAAAGCTAGGCGAAGGTCCCGAAGCATTGTGATGAGTGACTACTCGTAACGAAGCGCTTCCATCGGATCCAGACGCATGGCAGCACGGGCCGGCAAGTAGCAGGCGGCCAGGCCCACGACGAACAGGAGCAACGGCACCAGAGCGAAGCTCGGCGGATCATGCGCTGAAATTCCATGCAGACTTCCCGCCAGGAGCTTGGTCAGGAAGTAGGCGCTGACGAATCCGATCGCGAGACCAAGCAGGACGAGCCGCAGCCCCTGGCCGGTCACGAGCCGCAAGACGTCGCCTGTTTGAGCGCCGAGCGCCATGCGCACGCCAATTTCCTGCGTGCGTTGGCGGACCGAATAAGACATCACGCCGTAGAGGCCGAGCGAGGCGAGGAAGAGCGCCAGCCCCGCAAAGATGGTGAAGAGCGTCCCGAAAAATCTCCGGTCCCAGAATGATTGCGCGAGCACTTCATCCATCGTCATCACACGGTAGATCGGCAAATCCTTGTTGACCGTGAGCACAGTGGTGCGGGCAAGGTTCGCAAACTTAGCCGGGTCCGTTTTCGTCCGGACCATAACGGAGAGAAACCGCTCCGCCGCCTGACTCTGCGCGAAGTACGCGGCCGGCATCGGACGCCGATTCGTCAGGCGATCATAAATAACCGGCTTCACGATTCCCACGATCGTCGCCCATCTCGGTGGCTCGCCCTGCTTGTCCAACATTCGCAGTTGATGCCCGATCGGATCCTGATTTGGGAACCAGGCGCGGCCCGCATCTTCGTCGATCACAACCACGCGCGGCGCGTCCTTGGTATCGGCCGCGGTGAAATCACGACCGCGCAGAAACGGGACGCGCGCGGTCTGAAAATAACCAGGCGTGACCGTTAGCTGGCGCAAAGTCCGCGCGTCCTGGAGTTGTTTCGGTTCGGGTTCGCCTTCGAGGATAAAGGCGCTCACTCCGATATTCCCCGACGCCGGCAACGAAGTGGTCGCGCCCGCCGATTCCACGCCAGGCAAGCTCGCCAGCTTCGGAATGAGCTGATCGAAGAAACGCGCGGGAGATTCTTTCTCCGGGAATTGCGCTTCCGGTAATCCGACTCGGAAAGTCAAAGTGCGCGAAGGATCCATTCCGATATCGGTCTTCTGGAGATTCATGAAGCTCCGCATCATGAGTCCCGCGCCGATCAATAAAACCAGCGCGAGGGCGACTTCCGCGACGACGAGGGAATTGCGAACGCGTTGACCCTTGACTCCACCGCCGCCGGTCCGGCCGCCTTCCTTCAGAGCGTCGACCAGGTGCGGATGCGAGGCTTGAAGAGCGGGCAACAATCCGAAGAGAACGCTCGAGACAGCGCCGATGCCGAGCGCGAACGAGAAAACTCTCCAGTCGAAATCGAAGTGAATCCAGTAAGGCACTTCATTCGGAAGCGCCGTCAGCATTAGGTCCACGCCCCACACGGCAAAGAGCAATCCGAGCGCGCTGCCGACCATCCCAATCACAACGCTCTCGGCCAGGAGTTGCCGCACGATCTGGCGCCGGCTCGCGCCTAACGCGAGACGAATCCCAATTTCCTTGGCCCGGGTGGCGCCACGCGCCAGGAGGAGATTCGCCACGTTGGCGCAGGCGATGAGATGGACGAAAAGCACCGCGCCCATAACGAGCAGCGTGAGCGTCTTGAAATTTCGCACCATCTCTTCGCGGAATGGCGTGACGTGCACACCGACGCCGGTGTTAGTGTCCGGATGTTGCACCGCGAAGCGCGCCGTGATTGCCTCCAGTTCCGCGCGCGCCTGTTCGATCGAGACGCCCTTCTTCACTTTACCGATGCAATCGAGGAAAAAATTGCCGCGAGGTTGATCCTTCTCATTCATCTGCAGCGGCATCCAGATGTCGCAAATTTCGGGGAAACGCCAGCCCTTGGGCATGACACCGATGATCGTCACCTGCTTGCCGTTGATCGGAATGGTTTTGCCGACAACTCCGCGATCGCCGGCAAAATGATTTTGCCAGACCTCGTAACCGATGAGCGCAACCAGCGGAGCGTTCAGCTCATCTTCTTCAGGGCGAAACTGCCGGCCGAGAATCGGCTGCACTCCCATGAAGGTGAAAGCGTCCGCCGAGATTTGCCCACCGAGGTAACGCTCCGGTTTGTCGCCGCCCGTAATGATGAACGTCGCTTCCTGGATCGCGGCGATTCCATCCAGCGTCGTTATGCTCTTCTTCCACTCGAGATAGTCGGGAAACGCGGTGCCGGCATTCTGGTCGGCGTTCTTTTGGAAGAACTCCGAGACCGCTACGAGCCGATCCTGATCCTGGATCAGCGGCATCGGCCGGAGAAGAAGCGCGTTGATCGACGAGAACATCGTCGTCGAAGCGCCAATCCCGAGCGCGACCGCCAGGATTGAAATAATTGTAAACCCCGGAGTCTTTACGAGCATCCGACAGGCATATCTAAGATCTCGTAACATAAGACTCCGGATTGCGTTTACATGTCTAAGAAATAACTAACTCCGTCTTGATTAAGCAGCCATCCTATCTTCGACCACGCGGCCGTCAAAAAGATGGATGGTGCGATCGGCATGCTCGGCAAAACGGGTGTCGTGCGTGACCATGCAAATCGTCGCGCCACCGGCGTGCAACTCCTTCAACAGCGCCATAACGGCGTCGCCATTACGGGAATCGAGGTTACCGGTCGGTTCGTCGGCCAGGAGGATGGCAGGCTTGCCCGCGAGAGCGCGCGCCACGGCCACGCGCTGTTGCTGGCCACCCGAGAGCTGGCTGGGCAGATGCTTCGCGCGATGCCCCATGCCGACGCGCTCCAGCGCTTCGAGCACGAAACCTTTGCGATCGCTCGCGCCCATGCCGCGGTAGGTCAAAGGCAGCTCCACGTTCTCAAACACAGTCAGGTCGCCGATGAGATTGAAGCTTTGGAAGATGAATCCGATCTCGCGATTGCGGATGCGGGCGCGTTCGGGAAACGAAAGGTTCGCGACTTCGGTCCCTTTGAGCGAGTAGCTGCCGCCCGATGGAGTGTCGAGGAGGCCGAGGATGGAGAGCAAGGTGGATTTGCCGCAACCAGATGGTCCGGCGATCGAGACGTATTCGCCCGTGCGGATATCCAGATGGATGCCGGAGAGGGCGTGCGTTTCCACTTCGTCGGTCAGGAACACTTTCGTGACGCCGTCGAGATGAATGAGGATGTTGTTCCCGTTCGCGCCGGGCGCGCGGACGGGTTGTTCGTTGATGGTTTCGGTTGAGGCCATGATGTTGGGTTAGGGTATCGTGTGTTAGTTATGTCTTAATTAAGGCGAATACGCTCGTGCGCGTCCATTGAGCTGGTGTCGGAAAGAATTACCTGATCGCCCGGCTCGAGGCCGCTGATGATCTCGATCGTGTTGACCGAGCTGCGGCCGAGTTTGACCGGCGTCCGGACCGCTTCGGAAGTTCCGGCGACCAGTTTGAAAATGCCGACGGTATTATTTTCCTGGCCAAAGGCCGGCCGACCGACGTAGATCACATTATCTAGACGTTCCAGCTCGATCGTTCCGTCTACGCTAAGATCGGGCCGGGCACCTTTCGGCAGGTCGCCGTCGAGCGCCACGTCCACCGTTACGGTCCCCTGCTCCACGGCGGGATCGACCCGAATCACATGTCCCGCCACGATCCCGTTGCGCGTATCAATGGACGCGACCTGTGCGTTCTGGATATCCTTCGCTTGCGTCTCCGCGATCTTGACCTGCGCCTTGAGCTTCGTCGGGTCAGCCACGCGCGCCAGGTTATCTCCCGGTTTGACGCGTTGCCCAATTTGCACCGGCAACTGCTGCAGGACGCCGGCCATGCTGGCCTTCACGTGCAGCTGTTCAACCTGATCCATTTTCAATTTCGCTAACTGCTTGGCTTGATCCACCGCGGCCTGTTTCGAGGCGATCTGCGGCTCGATCGAGTCGCGCGAAAATGCCAGGCGCTTGTTTTCGATCTCATCGCGGTTGGCCAGCTCGGCCTCTTTCACCTTCGACGTTTTGTAAACCAGCTCGGAAACTAAGCCGTTCTTCGCCAACTGGTCGTTGGTCTGCCGTTCCATCTTCGCCTGTTCATATTCGGAATGGACCCGCGCCGTAATGGATTCCTGATCGAGCAGCTCGCGCTGGAGCGTTGCCCGCAAGGTGGTCAGCTCTGCTTCCGCCGCCTTCGCTTTTGACTCGGCGTCGCCGGCTGTCTGTTCAAGCTCCGGGCTGGTCAATTCCAAAATGACGGTGTCGGCCTGCACCTGCGTGCCGGGCCAAACGATGATTTTATCCACTCGGCCTTCGGTGTTCGCTGCCACCCAACGGATGTCGACGGGGACGAGCGTGCCGAGGCCGCGGACCTGGCGAACCATTGGGCCGCGTTTCACCGTATCGATCCAAACCGTTGAGCGCTCGATACTCGGGACGGCGGGTTTGAGCCGGGAGAGCGCGAAGGTGATAGCGATGAGCGCCAGGACCGAGGCCGCGATGATAATGATCCGCTTCTTGCGTTTCTGTTTGGCGACGTGTGGGCGCGGAACATCCATGGCAGAGGTAGTCTGAGTAAAACCGCTCGGGCGAACGATAGTAGTTTCAGCTTTCACTTCCGAGCTTTGTCTCATCGCGGTTTGCTTTCGCGGTTAGAGGATCGCGAAAGCGCGAACCAGATGGAGAAGCGCGCTGGCACTATTGATTACAGGCACCGCGGCCGTCATCACGATCACGCAAAACAAAGCTGCTTCCGTTACGAAACTCTGGGGCGCTTCGTTCTTGAAATAATCCTGGCTGATGGCGCGGAAGGAAGTCCGGCGCGTGCCGAAGCAACGTCCGCCGTTGCCGGCTAACGTCGGCGCCTGATAACAATAGTCCGTTTTCGGCAACTTCGGGCTCCTGCGTGTGTTCAATGGGTTGGTCGATATCATATTCTTTGTCTTCTGGTGGGATGCGGTTCGCGCCCCGGTTGGATTCAAAATCTTCTGTTACTGCTCGCCCCCTATTGCAATGCCCGTGCCACGGGTTAAAACAAAGTCTTAACCCGCTCGGAGTTAGTTGGTTGAATCGACGCGTCAAAAACGCATTAGCTCCGAAAAGATTCGGTTGTGGGATTTCGATGTCCCGTTTGTGGGACGAATCTGGAGGGCTTATTTCGGCAGGCGCAGAAGCGCTTCGCAACCGGGACCCGCGCGATTGGCGAGAGTCAACGACCCCCCATGTGCCTCGGCGATTTGCCGGCTCAAGGCGAGCCCGATTCCAGACCCGCCTGGTTTCGTCGTGAAGAAAGGGACGAATAAATTTGTGGGATTCATGATGCCGGGCCCCGTGTCGCGGACGAACACCTCCACGCATTCCGCCATGTCGCGCCATCCCGTCGTCACGGTGCCCGCCGTTTCGAGCGACGCTTCCGCCCCGTTATGCAGAATATTGATGAGCAATTGTTCCAATTGAGCGGCGTCGGCTTCGATAGTGACCTCCGGTCCGGGAACAACGCGGACGGCGATCCGCGTCTCCAGGCTCGCGACGCGCCTAACGAGTTCACCGAGATCGACGCTCTCTTTTTGCGGGGGCGGCAGGCGCGCCAGTCGCGCGTAGGCCTGCATGAAACGGCTGAGCGATTCCGCGCG
>QHBM01000052.1 GCA_003244145.1 Chthoniobacterales bacterium | reverse complement strand
TTGTCGGCGGTGAAGCTGAGACCCTGGTGCCCGTATTTGCTCCACCAGCCGGAGTTGGTAGGCGACCGGTCGTTCGCGTAAATTACGTGACACGCCGAGCAGCCGCTCGAGCGATAATCGCCCGCATGATCGTTCGAGCCGAGAAAGCCGAGGAGCGGATCGTGCAGCCGCGTTTTTTGCAGACCGAGGAAAACGGGATCGGTGCGGTTGAGCGTGCCAAGGCCGCGCTCGGATAAACGGCGGAGCGGTTTGCCGTTTGGCTCTTCGGTGGTGGGAATGCCGAGCTGCAATTGTTTTTCGCCGCCCTTCTCGAAAATGCGCAGAATGTTTCCGGGATTGCTCAGGTTAAAACGCGGGAGCGGATCGAGGAACGGGAGGATGCCGTGAAACTTCGTATCCTCCGGCGTGACCGGCGTGTAGTTGATGAGCCGGAGCGGCGCGCCATCAGCCCCGTAGGCCTGGCCGAAGCGATAATTCTTCAGGTAGAAGCCGCTGTTGTTGTAGAGCGCGGCGCCCCAAAGCGTCGCGCCGTGGTTCATCATGCTGTGATCGACGTTGCGGATGATTTCGTCGTGGCAAAGTCCGCAGGCCTGTTTGGCCACGCGCAAATCGCCGGGGTTGATGAAGCGGATGAACTCCGGCGATTCGTGGTTGAGCCAGACGTTGGAGTTGGGCGGGTTCGCAGAGGTCTTCCAGAATTCTTTGTTCCGGGGAAGGATGTGAGCCTGCTCTTTTTTCAAACCGCGCGCGGGATTTCCGCCATGACAATCGGTGCAACCTAGGACGACGTGCGACGCCTGATGCATCGGCTCGACGCCGCTGTGGCACTGGTTGCAGCCGGCACTTTTGGCATCGGCTTCGGCCTGGGATTGATCGATCCAGTTTTGGCGCGGACGGGCGGAAGGCGTGGTGGTCGAGTAGTTCGGAGGGAGGGCGGTTGGTGGGCCGTAGCCGAAGGTGGGCGGGTCGGGATTTTGAGCGAATGTGGTGGCGGCGATGAACACGAAGAAAAAGAAACGCCCAACGCCCAACGCCCAACGCCCAACGCCTAACTGGAACAAAAAGACGGTCATGGTCGTTTCTTCTCGGCGGTGCGGATACTAGCGGAGAAGATCTTGGCCAGTGCTTTTGTCTCAGCCATGAGCGGTTCGACTTTCGCTGGCGGAAGCATTGGGACACTGTGAACGAGGCGGAGCCAGCGCCATGTTTCCTCAATCTCTTTCAAACAAAGACCGAGTTTGTGAATAAAGTCTTTCCGCGATTCTGCGCCTTGAAGTTCGCCATGATTCCCGAGCGGGGACGTTGCGGAACGAAGCAGTTGGTCCGCTACGTGCCTTCCCGCTCTGGTCGACGGAAGTGCGTCCACTAATCGGATGATACGAGCCGCATATTCCAGCAGCCTTTCCTCAAGGTCATACCGCGATCCCGTAACCGGCCCGGCGCTAACTTCTCTTCGTTGGGCGTTGGGCGTTGGGCGTTGGACGTTGGACGTTCTGCCTTTTGATCCGTCGCCGTAGTCCACGCTCGGCTCCTCCTTCACTCGTCCACTTCCCTTAGCCCCGTTCTTCTTCATCAGTACGTCAGCGTTACCGTAAAAATTCCGCTATACAGAAAATCGTCCACCTTCGCCGGCGCCGGGCCGGGATAACCAAAAACCGGATTCGTATTCGCCCGGTAAATGTCCTTGTAACCTTGGCCCGGAACCAAAAAGCCCGCGCCCGCCGTGAGGATGATGTTGTTCGTCAGGAGTGGCCGGTACTGAACCCCCAGGCTGCAATCGAGCCCGAGCGCGTTGCTGGTGTGGTTCGTGAAAAGCACCTGCCGGATCGTTTCCGTGTCGGCCATCCAGATGTAATTCACGTTCATGAACGCCTTTAGTTTCGGCGTGATGTCGGCATCGTTCCCGTAACCGAGAATGATCGTGCCCGGGTTCACGAAGTTCGATTGGCCTTCGCTCTTACTCGTGCGCAGATCGATCACGAGACTGTCGCGCTGCTTAAAGTTCACTGACGTGCCGCCAAGATTGAACCCCTGGTGCACAAAATAACTAAACTGCCCGCCCACAAAAAAAGGCCGGTCGAAAATCGTGTCGAACCCGGTCGCGTGCGAGTTGCGCGGATTGTGATCGCCGCTGGCGTAGAAGCCGGAGAGCTTGAAGCGCAGCCAATCCTTGTCGATTGAAAGCTCTAGCGCCGCCATCTGGGCGTTAATGGAAACGCGCCGTTGCGCGATGCCGTTGAATCCATCTTCGCCGAACGCCTCGTAAAGCGCGTGCGTGATATTCAATCGCCCGATGTGGCCGTCGCCCGTCCAGCCGAGATAATACGCCTGCACGTAATGGTCGCGCACGGCGCCGATCGGTGCGGGCCGCGTGATGAAATCGTTCTGGTCGAAGTGCCGCGTGCCTTCATCGAAATTGGCGTGGAAACTCAACTGCGCGGTGTAGCCCTTGGCGAAAAAATCCTGGCGGAAAACATTCGCGATGAAGATGCGCTGATCGCGCGCGTCGAATTTGTTCAGGTCCGAATAGGTGTCCTTCTCGCGCATGTCGAAGGCGATGGCGTTGTATTGCCAGAGATTGTTGTCGTAGTTGCCGAAGATGCGAATGCCGAGATTCGAGTCGTTAAAAATGAAGCCGCGAAAATCGCTCACGAACGGCTGGATCCCGAAGCGCGACGAAATGAAATCGTAATTGTTCGTGAGGTCGCGAATGTGGATTTCACCAAACGCTTCCTGGAGCGCGAACCACTGTTTGGCGCGCGTGGTGTACCTCGTCCCTTCGAGATTGCCCGGCAGCCGCGTCAACCCCGGACCCAGACCCGAAGTCGGATCGCCGAATGGCGGAAAGGTCGGGACGGGCGGGGGACCAGTGAATCCTGGACCGCGCGGATCGGGATCAAGCGCATTGTTCTCCTTGACCCTGATGTAGTTTTGGTTCGCGACAAAAAGAAGACGGAGAGCCCAGACCACTGGCTTGAATGCGGTCTCGCCTTTGAAGAGATCGATGCCGATCGAGAAATCGTTGGAGAAAAACAGTTGTTCGCTTCGGCCGAAAAATTCCGAGCTGTTCGGGCGCGCGGTGCTCACGCCGCTCGGCGTCGGAAGCGTGCGTCCCTCGAATTGGAAAAAATCGTTGAGGGTCAGGTTAAGGAAAATGTCCTGGCCGATGATCGGGGCGTCGCCTTTGAGCGTGCTTTGCAGATATGGATGCCAGAAGCGCAACCGGCCGGTTTGATAAGGAGTTTCGTTGGCGGGATCGGCGTAGCGTTGCCAGCGGCCGAATCCGATGAACCAGCGATTCGGGACCGGCTCCGATCCCGGCAAAAGACCGACGCCGTTTTCCGAATCGGGATATTGTTCGTAATCGAGCTTGCGGCGGTCGGGCGCGAGTTCGCGCACGCATCGCCGCGGCAAACCTAACGAGCGCGGCAACGGTTCGTCTCCGTACTCCGGCGGTTGCGGAAGGATCGGCGGAAACAAATCGGGCGGCTCCGGTGGTTCGACCAGGAGATTGCCGCCCCCGGGATCGGGATTGAATCGCGAAGGCGGCAGAGGCGGATCCTCCAACTGCGCCTGTTCCTGCGCGAAAAGATATTTTCTCTCCGGCTTCAAACGGGACCGGACACGGAAGCCGTTTGTTTCGACTTCAGTTCCCGGGCGCTCGCGGACGATTTCCACCGTGGCGTCCTTGCTGTCGCCCAGATCGATCTCGATGTGATGCTTCTTCCGCCGGTTGGTCTCAACGCGAGCGGTCTTGCTCTGATTGCCATTCACCTCCACCTGCGCCCCCTCGCCCGGCGCCGGGTCATCCCCGCTCGCGATCCGCGAATTGCCGGCCGCTAATACCAAAGCTGCGACCGCAAGAAGCAGGCGTCTGCTTCGTGCTCCGGCCATTGGGCGAGACGAGGGCATAGGGAGGCGAAGGATGACGGAAATCGCTTCCCCTTGGCAAGCTTAAGGCCCGGACGGAAAAAGGGGGGTTTCCCCGGAGGGGATTTTCATAGCCGAACCGACGCAAATTTAGTATTAAACCGAGCCCGTGAGATTCCGCGCATCATTGTCTCTTTTTGCGATCGCTCTACTCGCCTGGCCGGCCGTGGCCAAGGCGCAGCTCACGGCCGTGGACGTCCAGACCATCATCAACCAGGCCGTCACGCGCGCCGTTCAGATTTCGCCGAACAGCGTCATCGCGGTAACCGATCGCGAAGGCGATGTGCTCGCGGTCTGGAGTGTCAGCGGCGCACCGCCGACCGCCTTGGAAATCTCGAGCTGCGTTTCGAAGGCCGGGACTGCCTCCTATCTCAGCAGCAACCAGAATGCGTTTACCTCACGCACCGCCGGGTTCATCATTCAGCAACACTTTCCGCCCGGTGTCCGCAACACCGCGCCCGGCCCGCTCGTCGGGGTCGGCCTTTCGAATCTCTTTTCCTCCGACATCAACAAATTCCGCGCGCCGGGCAGCGTGATCAGCTTCAGTTCAACTCCCGGCCTGACGATCGTCCCGGTTTTCGGAACGTCGCTCGATGGTTCGCCGGGCGGCGTGCCGCTTTACAAGAACGGGATCCACGTCGGCGGCATTGGCGTCACCGGCGATGGCGTGCCGGGTCCGCTCGTGTTTCGTTCCCAGAATCCATTCACGTTTATTCCCGATTACGACGTGGACGAAGAGGTCGCGCTCGCGGGTCAGACTGGATTTCGCCCGGATCGCTCGATTACGGCCGACAACGTTTACATTAACGGCATCGCGCTCGCGTACGTTCGGTCGCCGACGCGCAGCGTCGCCGGAATGTTGCAGGGCGCGGCTGCACCCGGTTTTCCTGTCCAAGGTGCCCCGCCACCGTTTCCTTATCCGATCGCAACCTTTGGCGGCGTGCAGGGCCAAATCCGCCAGCCGATCATCAGCGATCCAATTTCGACGCCGATCAACGGCCAGCAGCGCCTGACCGCTGCCGAAGTCGCGAGCATCATCAACTTCGCCGCGGATCGCGCCCGGACGACGCGCGCCGGAATTCGTCTTCCGGTGGGAATCCCAATGGAAGTGTTCATCACCGTCGAAAATAATCCGAACAATCCCGCGGTAAATCCGACAGTCCTCGGCGCGTTCCGCACCGGTGAAGCCACGTTGTTCAGTTGGGACGTCGCCGTGCAGAAAGGCCGCACCGCCGTCGGCTTTTCGAATAACTCCCTCGCCATGTCCACGCGCACGGTCGGATTTCTTGCCGAGACGAAGTATCCGCCGGGTCTCGACGTGCAGGACCCCGGTCCTTACTTCGGATTGCAGGAACAATTCTCCGGATTCAATCGCGCCGCGCTCCCGAATTTCGTTCTCGATGCTTCCGGACTCGACGCCCGTTTCCCGAACGGCATCACGATTTTCCCCGGTGGTTTTCCGCTCTATCGCAACGGGCAATTAATCGGCGCCATCGGCGTCAGCGGTGATGGCGTCGATCAGGACGACATCGTGGGCGCATCAGGCACTCACGATTTTCTCGCGCCCACATCAATTCGCGCGGACCAGTTCGCGTATCTCGGCGCGCGCCTGCCCTACGCGAAATTCCCGCGCGATCCCGACGGCGCCGACCCTTCGCTCGGTGGGTCGTTGTTCACCGTCCCCGCGGAGAAGCTCGCAAATATCTCGAGCCGTGTCAGCGCGGGGACAGGCGACAACCGCCTTATCGGCGGATTCATTATCTCGGGTACGGCGCCGAAGAGAGTGATCGTGCGCGCGACCGGACCGTCGCTCGGACAGTACGGCGTCAACTCGGTCCTGGCCGATCCGACCTTGGAATTACACGACAAGACCGGCGCGATCATCGCCACGAACGACAACTGGAAGGATTCGCAACAGGCTGAAATCGAAGGGACCGGTCTTTCGCCAGTTAACGAATTGGAATCCGCCATCGTCCGGACTCTCAACCCCGGCGCTTACACCGCAATCGTCGGCGGAAAAAACGATGGCGATTCGGGAACGGCGTTGGTTGAAGTTTACGATCTGAGCCCGACCTCCGCATCAACTCTGGGCAACATCAGCACGCGCGGCCCGGTCGGCGGGCAAAGCGACGTCCTGATCGGCGGCTTCATCATCAGCGGGACCACGGGCAGCACGAGAGTGCTGGTGCGGTCCATAGCGCCCTCGCTCGTTTCCGCTGGCCTAACGAACGCCATGCCCGATCCGACGCTCGAGCTGCGCGACGTTTACGGCACCTTGATCGCCGCGAACGATAACTGGAAAGACGGGCCCCAGGCCGAGATCGAAGGGACGAAGCTCGCGCCCTCGAACGATCTCGAGTCCGCCATCATCACCACACTCCCATCCGGCCCCTATACCGCGATCATTCGCGAGCGGAACGGCGAGAGCGGCATCGGGCTGTTCGAAGTTTACAACGTGCCCTAACCCGAATTGTCACCGCGACCGCTCATTTTTATTTCCGCGGTCAGCCGCGAACTGCGGAGCGCGCGGCAATTGGTGGCGAACACGCTTACCTTTCTTGGCTACGAGGCGGTGTGGCAGGACATCTTCGGCACCGAAAGCGGTGATCTGTGCGAAGTGCTGCGGCGCAGGATCGACCAGTGCAAAGGCGTCGTGCAATTGGTAGGCAAATCTTATGGCGCGGAACCGGCGGCGTCCGACGAACAATTCGGCCGCGTCAGTTACACGCAGTACGAGGCGCTCTATGCCCGTCAGCGTGGGAAAAAAGTCTGGTATCTCTTCATCGACGAAAGTTTTCCCGTCGATGCCGACGGCGACGAGCCGGCCGAGATCACCGAACTCCAGGCGGCGTATCGGCGTCGCGTTAAGAGCGATGCTCATCTGTTTCACGCCCTGACGAACCGGGAAGCGCTCGAGGCGGGCGTGCTAAAACTGCGCGACGATCTCACGACCTTGCGCCGGGGCGTGAAACAATGGGCGGCGGGCGTCGCGATCCTGCTTCTCATCATCGCCGGCTCGGTTCTCTGGCTGGTGCGCGGGCAAAAACAGGCCACGCAAAAAATGGACGAGACGGCGCAGGCCATGAGCACGGTTGCGAGCGAAATGTCGAAACTTCGCCAAGGCCTCCTCGAATATCCCCAGGTGGAGACCAAAGTCCGGCAGACCGAAACGGGCAAGAATCCCGCGCGTGAGCAGGAACGGATATACGCCGCCCTCAGCAAACAGCTTGGTCTCAGCGTCAACGTCCTGAAAGAAACGATGCCGCGCCTGTTGGAAAACTGGAAGCATTCCGCCGGCGCGACTGATCTGGAAAAAGCCACGGCTGCTTTCATCGCGAAGGATTATCCGGAGGCCGAACGCCTGGCTTTGCAAGCGGCCGGAAAATCTTCTGCCGGCAAACGAGCGGAGAGCGTCCGCGCCTTCCAACTGGCTGGTTTGTCCGCGCAGCGGAATCTTCAATACGATCGCGCTCTGCAGCATTCCGCGAAGCGGAGAAACTGACGAATCAAAAAGAGGATCCCGCGGAATGGGCGCTCGTGCAGGAAGGGATCGGGCGGGTCCTGCTCCAGCAAGGGCATAATGCGGATGCCGAAATAGTTTTTCGCAAAGTGGTCGACCTCCGCGCGGAGAAATTAGGACCTGAACACGCGCAAACGCTCGAAGCGCGCGCTTCCCTGGCCTGGGCGAAATCCGAAGGCGGAAAATATGTCGAAGCGGAAACCGAATTCCGCGAGCTGACCAAGCTCGACGAAAAAGTCTTTGGCCCGGAGGACACGAATACTCTCTGGTGCCGCCAGGGTTTGATCACGACCCTGACCAGACAGGGCAAGTATTCGCAGGCGGAGGCGGAATTTCGTGAACTCGTTAGGCTCGACGAAAAAATTCTCGGACCGCAGGACCCAGCCACCCTGATGACCCGGAACAATCTCGCCGTCGCCATGATGAACCGCGGCAACAATGAGGAAGCGCTGATGGAATTTCGGGAGCTGGCGAAGATCGACGAAAAGGTTCTCGGTCCCGAGCATCCCGACACTCTGCTGGCCCGCCACAACATCGCGGCCGTGCTCAGCAAATTGGGAAAATATCCCGAGGCGGAGACGGAGATTCGCGAAGTGATCAGAATCCGAACCAAGGTCCTCGGGCCGGATCATCCCGATACCGTCAAAGCGCGCCGCGCGCTGGCGATTATCGTGGACCGGCAAAACAGGTGGGCCGAAGCCGAGCCGATTTACCTGGAGGTCTTGAAATTCTTTGAAAAGACGGCGGGGCCGGATGGTCCGGAAACGATTCACTCGTGTTTCCTGATCGGCTTGTCATTCGAGCGCCGACTGAAGATGAAGGAGGCGAGGCCTTACGCAGAACGCGCTCTCGCCGGCGCCCGCAAAATTCTCGGTCCCAACCATCCGACGACCAAGAGCTACGACGACGTTCTGACCGCGATCAACGCGATCGATCGATAGTAATCTTAGTGACCGCCCTGAGAGGACATAATGAAAGGTCCAGCCAATTGGACAGCTTTGAGGAGCCCTCGTTCCTTGCGCAGCTTCACCAGCCAATCGCGCTGCACGTCGGCCAACGCCCGCGGTGCGCTTTTTGTTTTGTCCCTGGCGTCATAGAAATCGAGAATGATCTGCACGGTCGTCTCATCACTGATCGGCCAAAGCGTCATCAGCAAATTCTTTGCGCCAGCCTGGATGAAGCCGCGCCGCAGACCCATTACACCTTCACCGGCGCGCGCTTCACCCGAGCCAGTTTCACAAGCGGAGAGCACCACTAGATCGGTTCCTTCCAGCCTTAGTCCACCGACTTCCTCAGCGGTGACGATGCCGTCATTCTCTGTTGACGGCACTTCCCCACGCGCCCAGGCCTGCAGGGTTGTTTGCGCCCCCGCCAGGGCGAGACCACTGCGATGCATCGGATTTATGAGCTTTCCTTTGAGAGTTAGCGCGGACGGGGCGGGATCGACCTTTTTATTTTCCGAACCCATCTCCGACAAGAAGAAGCCATGAGTAGCAAGGTGAAGAACTTCCGGTGCCTGAACTTGCCGAAGTTCGGCTTCGGTTGCGTTCGCGCCTAGAAAGACTTTCACCGGCTTGTTACCTCGTGCCTCAAGCGCTTTCGCTTCCTTTTCAGTGCCAGGCAAAGGAGGTAAGGCGAGACTCTGCAAGTCGCGCATCTCCATCGAGCGAAGTGAAGTAAGACCCGATGGCTGACTTATTGGAACCGCTTCCGTACCTCCAAAGTCTGGGTTCGCGTAGACAATGGTAAAAGGACTTTGCGAAGATTTGTTTTGAGTAAGCAGGTCGCGTCCGCTCGCGGCATATCGCACTGAGTATTGTTCGGCGACGAATTTATCATTCGTTCCAAGTAGCGTGGCAAAGGAAACAAAGCTCAAATCGCTATCGGGACTAATGACAATATTTGTGGCTTCGGCAGGAAGTGCCTTCTCAATCGGCGCCCACACTTGAGTGTCGAGAGCGTGAAGCACGTTGCTGAGCATTCGCTCGTTGGTCTTGCCGCGTGCGGATTTCTGGTAAAGCCGAATGCTCTTTTCGATTTCCGAGGCGGCGCCTAGTTGAACCCATTTAGGCTCGCCGATTTGGGTGATTACCACCGCACCGTATCGTGGCTCGAATTTACCTTTACCGAGGTAGTGATCGTAGCGCAGAAATTCGATCAATGCTTCATTCTTGCCCAGGGTAGCTTGCACCTGGGGCACAGTTACACTCAACGCTCGCCGAGTACGCCCAAGGCCGGCCACCTGTCTGGCCAGGCTTCCCTCGAGTTCCTCTACGCTCTGGGAAAGCTCTTTCTTTTCCGTCTCACGTTTACTAGCCGCCGCTTCGGAAAGATCTTTCGGCACTCCAAATAACAATTGCATTAGCTCCTGTTTGGTTGTGCGAAGCTTGGTAACTATTTCGCGTTGCCGGGGATCGGCGCTGGATTCGGCCACCAGGCGGTCTTCGAGTAGTGAATCGAGGACCACGCCTTTCCGTCTCAGAATCAGCTCGGCGAGTTCCGGGCCGTTTCCAAGGAGGGCAGGTAAAGTATAGGGACGGGTAGTTTTTTGAAAGGCAAGGCGCTGTTGCTCTGAGGTAAAGGACAACATATTCGATAGGATCTTCTCCTCAGCCCGTTGAGCTAACCCGGCCAGGCGTATCTGTTCCTTAGCGTTGCCCATGTCGCCATATAACAACGCCAGGTTGTTAAGGCTGTTGGCGGTGTTTGGGTGTTCCGGTCCGAGCGTTTTCTCAATGATCTTCAGTGAACGCTGATAGAGTGGTTCAGCCTTGGCGTAGTCGCCCATGCGACGATAAAGGCCGGCCAGGTTGTTAAGGCCTAGCGCGGTGTCTGGGTGTTCGGAACCGAGCGCCTTCTCGCGGATTTTGAGGGAGCGCTGATAGAACGGTTCCGCCTTGGCGTAGTCGCCCATTTTGGTATAAAGCTCTCCCAGGTTGTTAAGACTTACTGCGGTGCTGGCGTGCTCTGGACCGAGCGCCTTCTCCAGGATTGTAAGTGCGCGCTGATAGAGTGGCTCGGCCTTGGCATAATCGCCCAACTCTCGATAAAGCTCGGCCAGATTGTTTAGGCATAACGCGGTGCTGGCGTGTTCGGGACCAAGCGTCTTCTCGCGAATCTTAAGTGAACGCTGGTAAAGTAACTCAGCCTTAGCGTAGTCGCCCATGCTAACATAAAGTGCCGCCAGGCTGTTGAGGCTGGTCGCGGTTTGTGGATGTTCCGGACCGAGCGCCTTCTCGTTTATTGCCAGGCCGCGCTGATAGAGCGGTTCGGCTTTGGCATAGTCAGCCATATTATCGTAAAGCAATGCCAGATTGTGAAGACTGGTCGCGGTGTTCGGATGGTCCGGCCCAAGCAAGTTCTCGAAGATTTTGAGCGAGCGTTGGTAGAGCGGTTCGGCCCTGGCGTAGTCGCCCATCTCCGTATAAAGCTCCGCCAGATTGTTGAGGCTGGTGGCGGTGTCTGGATGTTCGAGGCCAAGCGTCTTCTCGCGGATTTTGAGTGAGCGTTGATAAAGCAGCTCAGCCTTGGTGAAGGCACCCATCCAATCATAAAGCTCCGCCAGATTATTTAGAGTTGTTGCGGTAGTTGAATGTTCTGGACCGAGCGCTTTCTCGTTTATTGCCAGTGCGCGCTGATAGAGCGGTTCGGCCTTGGCGTAGGCGCCGGTGGTAACGTAAAGGGCGGCCAGGTTGTTGAGAGCTGTCGCGATTTGTTCGCCTTCGGGGCCGAACGCCTTCTCACGAATGTTCAGGGAGCGTTGATAGAGCGGCTCGGCCTTGGCGTAGTCGCCCATGCTTACATAGAGGCCGGCCAAATCGTTGAGGCTGATTGCGGTTTTCTGATCTTCCGGATCGAGCACTTTCTCGCGGATCTTAAGAGATCGTAGCAGCAGCGGCTCGGCCTTGGCGTATTCGCCCGCTTTACTATAAAGGTTTGCCAGGGTGTTGGCGCTAATCGCCGTATTGATATCTTCCACTCCGAGCACTTTCTCGTGAAGGCTAAGCAGTTGCGAAGCAGGAGTAATCGCCTCGGCGTATTTACCCGCGCGGTAAAGCGCGTTGATCTGTAGCAGGAGTTTGTTTTCCTCGGAAAAGTATTGTGCCATCTCGGGCGAACGATCTTCGAGAGTCATTCCAACTTTCCCGCCATCAAAACCATCGATGCGGATTGTTTTGCCATCGCGGAGAACTTCAATCCAGCCGCCTTGAAAGGCATGGAAGATCCAGTCGTATGCACTTCGCAGGGGGTTTCCATTCGCGGAAAGAACTTGATCACCTATTTCTAGCTCGGCGGCTTTTGGTTGTTCCCGCTCCACGGCCGTTATGATTACCCGCACCGCCTCGACGACAGATCCGTCGCTGCGTTTGTGCGTGACGCTTTGTAGTTTGCCTTCCGAAAATTTCGCTTCGCGCGTGCTGAAGCCCATGAGCTTTTCGTTAAATCCGGTTTCATAAATCCGTTGCGGCCGGTCGAGCTCATCGAACTCTTCCTCCTTTCGCGCGCAGAAAACCCCGGTGGTAACGGACTCTATTGGTTTGCGATTTGCGTCACATGCCTGGGTAACCTGACGTCTGCGCGCGCCCGTCTTATGCCATTCCGCCTCTATGCGGAAATTAGGCGCGCCCGCGGATTCCGGGCACTCCAGGTGCCAGGTAAGGATCGCGCGGCCATTCTCATCATAAGTCTCGTCGGTGGACGCATAGGGATAGCCGGCATCGCGAGCGAGTTGTCCTTTCTCGTCTTCGAAACGAAACACGCTTCTGCGCAGGCGGCCTTGCGAATCGAACTCGGGCATGCTCACGTCGCGATAATGGCGGAATCGCGCCGGGTCCTGGTCCTCTCGCGTCTGCCGCCGGAGCACACGGTTTTGATCGAATTCATTGATCGTTCGGTGATAGCCACCCTTGGAGTAGGTCTTCTTTCCCGCTGCGTCGAAGTAGGTCTCTTCCCAGCGAAACCCTTCCGGGCCGGACTTATAGGCGAGGCGCTTGATCGCGTAACCAAATTCTCCGGTCGTCGGCTTCCCTTCAGCATCGAGGTATTTTTCCTCCGTCAGGTTGCCGCTCGCGTCATGAAGCATGGCTGTGCGCCATTTGATCGTGCCTGCGAATTGAAGGTCAGCGGGGTGACCGAATTCATCGTACGCGACTTTCCATTCGAAAAACGGAGACGTGGTGCCGTCCGAGGCGATCTTCAAAAATTTGAGTCCGGCAATCTCGCCGCGATCGGTCCGAATAATTTCCAGGACCGTCCAATCGATTCCCCTGGCTGGCTTTCCGTCCGGGCCGAGCTGGACCACGCGCGTAGAGTTGTCCTTGGCGTCGTATTCGATTGTCTTCGCGGAGACTCCGCTCCACGCCGCCGGTTTTCCCGCTCCATCGCACATATCTATTCGCAGGAGGCGGCCGCCGCCGTCCCACGCAAACGCGAACGCTATCTGGCCCTCGCGGTTTGGCGCCGGGGTTCCATCCGGGCCGAGATTGAAGAGGCGCGCAATCCGCCCGGCGGCGTCTCGTTCCATTTTGTAACCGTAAACACCCTCGCCGTTTTTTGCCGGCTGGCCCACGCTGTCGAAGAAACTCACCTTCACGTCACGGCCGTTTGCGTCGCGTTCGAGATCCATTTGCGAGGCGCCACCCGCGCTGGCCTTCGCGAAGCCCCTGAGATTGGAGAAACGGGCCATCACCGAGCTGGCTGAGTTCCCTAGACGCTCCGGGCGCTCGTAGTTGATGCGCCAGATCGCGCTGCCATTGCGATCCAAGGCAGTCGCTCTGGTCGCGGTATCGCCATCGTAGGCGAACTCGATCCGCGAGCTCTCGGGCGTTTTCTCGTAGTCGGGCTGAATGCCCATCAGGCCTTCGAGGTAAATCGGAATCACCTCGGCATTGATGCGGCGAATGACTGCCGGATTTCCGCGCGAATTCAAGACCTCGACCAGGATGACCGGCCCGGTTCTCCCACGTCGTGTCAAACGCAGGCTGATCCCGTGTTGCGAGACTTCGTTTTCTGCAATCTTTAACGTGGGTTCCAACCCGCCCCTCAAGTAATCGACCGCGAGGGCGTATTCCACGTGCGGTCGCTCATGGAATTCCCATTGCCACAGGCGCTGACCCGCCGCGCCCAACAGGAGAGCAAGCGCAGCCCCCGCGACGAATCGCCACGGATTGCGCTTGATCCATTTCACTGTGCGCACAGCGGTAGTCGGTGGCCGGGCCAGGATCGACTCGTCCTCGAGATACCGGCGCAAATCTTCCGCGAACGCCGCCGCACTCGCATAGCGGTCGCGCGGTTCCTTCTCCAGGCATTTTAGGCAAATCGTCTCGAGATCGCGCGGAATGCCCGGCCGATGCCAGGCCGGAGAAATCGGATCTTCCGTGATCACGCGCAGCATGATTGCGGTGTCGCTCTCTTCCGGAAGGAAGGGCGGCCGGCCCGCGAGCATTTCGTAAAGGATCGCGCCTAACGAGTAGATATCCGCCGCGGCGCCAGCCTCGCGGCTTGTTCCTTTGGCTTGCTCCGGGGCCATGTAGGTTGGAGTGCCGATAACTGCTCCCGAGACGGTGAGGGAACTGTCGCCGCTCAGGCGTTTCGCAATGCCGAAATCGGTCACCTTCGGCACGCCGTCGGGACTCAGCAGCACATTCGCCGGTTTCATGTCGCGGTGAACCACTCCGTTCTGATGCGCAAACTCCAGCGCGCGCGCGACGCTGATTAACAATTGCGCCGCTTCGCGCGCCGGCAGCACTCCGGCGCGGAGCCGGTCGGCGAGCGAACCCGTCTCGACATATTCCATGGAATAAAACGGCACGCCCAGGTCCTCTCCCACCTCATAGATCTGGACGATGTTTGTGTGATGCAGATTTGCCGCCGTCTCCGCCTCCGCCCGAAACCGTGTCAGCTCGTCCGGTCCGTAATGACCGCTGAGCATTTTGAGGGCGACCAGGCGATTCAGTTTTCTTTGTCGCGCGCGAAAGACAACGCCCATGCCGCCACGTCCCAGCTCACCTTCGACCTGGTAGTCGCCAAAAATGGGGCGCCCCGCCTTTGGCGAAGGCGTTGAGGGCGGAACGGAATCCGGCATGGCTTTAGAACGAGAAACTCTGAGTGTGAACTCTGCCGCTGATTTTCATTTCTGCCGCCCGTCGAAAATGCTCATAGGCCTTGGTGTGATCGATGAGCAGCTCTCCGCCGCGGCGGAAATATTTTAGCCCGGTGTCGTAATCGTTGAGCAAATCGGTCTGCTGGGCGCCGGAAAATCGTTCGGTCGCTGACAATACCACTCCTATTGTCAGCAGTCCCACTACAAGGGTGCGTTTGTTCATGGAAAAGTTGTAACGAGCGCGGTCGTCGCAATCGAGCCGGAAGTCACATAAGCCGCCGGGTTGCATCGCTAACTTGCGACACCGTCGTCCGAATCTAATATCTCCTGCGCGGATGTGAACGCAGACGCGTTCAAACATGCCCGATCCCGATCCGCACGCGTCGCAACCCCCTTACGAGGCCGCGCACGCCGAGCGACCGGCGACCGCGGAAGGCACGCTCGATCGGCCGCCGGGAAAACATGATCCTTACGCGGCCTTTCGTTTTCCAGCCTTCCGATTTTATACAGCGGGTAATCTGATTTCCGTCGTCGGCCGATTGATGTTCATCGTGGCGGTCGAATGGGAAATGTACGGACGCACCCATTCCGCCACTGCGCTCGGATTGGTGGGGCTGATGATCGCGTTGCCAGTGGTGTTGCTGTCGTTGCCTGCGGGCCACATCGCCGATCGGTTTCCGCGCAAGCGCATCGTGCTGGTGACGCAGGCGTTGAGCGGGATTTGTTCGTTAGGTCTCGCCTTCGTCTCGTGGCAACACCTCGCCATTCCGAACTGGGCGGCGTTGCGCGCGGGAAATCATTTCCTTTTTTCCATCGCCTCAATCTTCGAACGACACACCTCCTATTTCCATTTCGACGATCTCTCGATCCCGCTGATCTATCTGATCCTGTTTATTTCCGCGACCGGACGCACTTTCGGTTGGGCGGCGCGCAGTTCGTATTTTCCGCAGCTCGTTCCGCGTGATGTCTTCGCGAACGCGGTGACTTGGAACAGCAGCGTCTTTCAAATCGGATCGGTGATCGGGCCGGCGCTCGGCGGTCTGCTTATCGTGGGGGCGGGGTTCCCGTTCATCTACGCGCTCGATGCTTTCTGCGCGTTTTCATTTTTTCTGTTGGTCCTCCCGATTCGCAGCAGCGATCGCGGGAGCAGCAGCGAGCGCAACGCCTGGCGCAGCTTGAAGGAAGGCCTCCGGTTTGTCCTGAGCAAGAAAGTCGTTCTGGCGACGATCACGCTCGACATGTTCGCCGTCTTTCTCGGTGGAGCGACGGCACTCCTCCCGGTTTTCGCCGA